>CAZWAE010000049.1:5389-20664 GCA_964631805.1 uncultured Desulfobacteraceae bacterium
CCTCCGAAACTGGTGACGGCCTGGTTGGGATTTTCAGCTCCGAAATCGGGATAGGCGGCGCCCATGCCGATACCCATGGCAATCACTCCGGGTGTCATAAATAAAAGGGTCACGGTGGAAAGAACCATCATGAAGGGTGTGACATGCAGCAGGATATTGGTACATACGATCAATACTTCGGCCAGCACCAGCAAGGGAAGGAGGTAGATAAAATATTTGACCCACAGGAAGGTCCGGATCGCTATGGGCCCCGATCTGACGATCCAGAAGGCGCTGCCTTCAATACTCACCGATGGGAATGCAAAGCGGGCCGTCACGGCGGTGAGCACAAAAGCGGCCAGACCCATGTTCAGAAAGGAGAAAAGGTTTTGAAGGTAAATGGTCTTAACCGGAGATTTGTCAAGGGGCAGAACGGAAAAGTTGTAGAGATAAATGGCGATGAGCGCGGCAATGAGAAAGATCTGCGACCACTGTGTTTGGTCGCGCCAGAAAGTCCGGATCTCCTTGACCACAAAAGCCCGTGTGGGCCCGGCCAGAAAGGAAAAGATGCGGTGCAGTCCACGGCTTTCGGATTGTATCAGCCGAATCAGGGATGCCTGGGTTTTGGAAAAGCCCTTGAAATAAAGCAGACCCGCCGTGTAAGCGTTGACCATTATCAGGAACACTGCACCGCTCCAGGAAAGGGCCGTATGAAACAGGGCTACTTTGACATCGCCGGCGAGCGCCGCCCTCAAACTGTCGTATGCCCAGGTGCTGGGCAGCAGCGGGGAGGAGGGCGTGCTCATATTGTTCAGGTAGACCAATGCAGTGGTAAACCCCTCGGGGTCCACAAGCCGTTCCGGCTGAAGGAGCCGGAATGTAAAATAGAGAAGGATAAGAACGGCAAGGCCCAGGAAAACAAAGATGCTGCGCACCCGGTTGGCCGGCAGCGCGATGACCGCCAGCATTACCAAAAGAGCGCTCAAACCGGATGCGATCAGGCACAGCGGCAGCAGCACCAGGGCGATATCCGCATAAAAAAGCGGTCCGGCTTTGTACACCAGGCCGTAGGAGAGAAAAACGGGGAAGGTATAAACCACCACCATCCAGGCGCTGTCCACCGTGCTTTCAATCCAGCGGGCAAGGAAGATTTTTTCGCTGGTGACCGGCATGGCATGGACGAGATGCAGATCCCGGCTCAGATAGAGTTTGGACAGCGTGGTCAATATGGCGCTGAAAATCAGCAGGGAGAAAAAAGTGACCAGGACCATAGAGAGGAGTTTGAACGCCAGGATATCACCGAAATCCTCCACACGTTTGAAATATTTAAGGACACGATACGTAACGGCGAAGATGCCGGCCCAGAAGATCACCCCGAAACCGCCGAACAGCACCAGTTTCAAACGACGGCCCCTTTCGTCCCTTCCCTTCCGGAAGGACCACCAGCGGGGCTTAATTAGGGTAAGGATCTGTCTCATCGTTTATCTCTTCCCGGGTCAGGCGCAGAAATGCCTCTTCCAGATCGGCGTCTCCCACATCGGCCGCATGTTTCAGCTGACCGATGGTGCCCGTGGCGATCAGTTTCCCATTGTTGATGATGCCGATTCGGTCACAGACATCTTCGGCCAGTTTCAGGGTATGGGTGGACATGAAAATAGTGGTGCCGTTTTTCGCCAGATTTCGGAACAATTCCCTCACCATTTTAATGCCTCTGGGATCTAATCCGACCATGGGTTCATCCACCACAATAATGGGCGGCTGATGCAGCAGGGCGGAGGTCATGATCAGCCGCTGTTTCATTCCGTGCGAGTATCCCTCAATTAGTTCATGGGCACGATGCAGGAGACTGAATTGCTCCAGAAGATTTTCCGCTTTTTTTTCAAATCCGTTCTGGTTGATGCCGTAAAGATCCGCGGTAAACCGTAAAAACTCCATCCCCGTGAGCTTCTCATAAAGAAAGGGGCGGTCCGGGATCAATCCGATTCGCTGTTTCGCCAATTCAGGCTGCCGGGCCATATCGATTCCGTCGATGGTGACGGTTCCGGCGGTGGGCGCCACCAAGCCACCGATCACCCGAATGGTAGTGGTCTTCCCAGCTCCGTTGGGACCGATGAATCCGAACAACTCTCCGGCCGGGATCGTTAGGGTCAAGTCATCTACGGCAACCGTCCTGCCATATCGTTTGGTGATATTTTGAATGGATATCATAATTTTAGATCAAGTGCTGGGTTGCTGTTATTTTGCGCGTAGTTCCCGGTTTGTATCAGTACTTGCTGATGATTTTGAGCCTCACCGTTCCGATGACACTCATCAGGTCGATCTGTTGCCTGGGTTCCCCCCGAACGAACCGGATGTGCGTGACATCGGCCGGGATCTGGTTCATCAATGCATCCACCGTGACCCATTTGTCAAGATACAGGGCATTCCAGGCATGGTAATAGAACCGGCCCCTCAAGTAGACGAGCCCGGCTTCAATCTGGGCCGGAATGCCTGCAGATCGAGCCATGGCCGCCAACAGGACGGCATGCTCATTGCAATCTCCCATCCGGTTTTTGAGGGTTTCCAGGGCACTGGGAACCGACAGAACCGGTCGTTTTTCGATATGATCGAAAATCCATTGGGTGATTTTCCGAACCCGCTCGACCTTTCCATCATCCGGCGACACGATATCGGCGACCAGTTTGGTGATATCGGGATGATCCGACTCGATAAAAGGGGTCGGCGCCAGAAAACCATCGAGATCTTCGGCAGGTTTGCCCGCCGGCGACGTGATGGACTCTTTTTTCACGGTTAAAAATCCGCCCTGATAATCCTGGCGTCCGCCTGCCATGAAAAGGGCTTTATCGATGCCGGTGATCCGCAGCTTCAGACTGGACAGGGCTTCCGGATTGTCGAGGACAACATTGGAATTCACCGACACGACACGGGTCAGGTCCTGACTGGGGGACAGGGTCAGTTCATTGAAGGCCTCCTGCTGGGTCACCCGTTTCAGGGTGATGCCCATCAAGCCTTTTTCCTGAACGACGGCGCCGTCTTCACTGATCCACGCGGTCTGTTTGCTGCCCATAAAATCCACGGATAGTCTCAAGGTCTTCTGCCGCTTCCCCATGACGTCGAGAACTTCCTCTCCCTCCGCTCTGACCGTTACGGGACGCCGGCCGAGGGTTGCCGGGTCGAAAACGGAAAAGGTCCGGCTTTCACCGATTTCAAGTTTCGCTTTTCCGGCGGCATCCATGATACCGCCGGTGAGATACAGGGGGTCATCGATGGGAAACTCGTTTTTCCGGCCGCCGATATCCACCTTCAGCACCTTGTCCTCGACCTCTCCTTTGGCCTTGAAATCGAAAAGATTGGACCTGAGTGTGAACTCAAATCCGGAAAGGGTCAGATCCGGGGAAAGGGAGGCTTTGGTGCGCATGTGCAGGTCCTGAACCATCCCCATGGTGTTGATTCTCATATAGGTGGTGTCTTTCAGGTCGTATCCCTTCGGTTTGGGGATCAACCGTCGGTGCGAATACCCTATTTTACGTCCCTTTTGGAGAATGTTCATCCATGTTTCACTGCCGGAGAGGCTGTCCACCGCGAGCCGTTTTTCCACTGAATCTTCGTTTCCGCTAAACAGGTCCAGGCGAAAGCCCAAAAGGAGAAAAAACAGGAGTCCGCTGGCAGCGATTGCGGCTAAGGTATTAAATTTGCTTTTCCCGGCATTCATTGTTTCCACACATGGGGTTATTCTAAATTTACGAACCGGAAATCCACATTTTCCCCGTTCACGCGAAGCAGGGCAACGGAGACGGAGCTGCCGTATCTTGGCTGGGAGGCACTTCCCGGATTGATGTACAGCACACCCTCTTTCCGGGTTGCGGCCGCCTGATGGGTGTGCCCCGATATTACCGCTTTGAAACCGGCCGCTTCCGGGTCAAGATCCAATCGGTGCAGGTCGTGGAGTACATACATCAAGGTCTCTCCGAAGGCTACCACATCGGCAGACGGCAGATCACGGGTCCAGGATCCGCCGTCCATGTTTCCTTTGACCGCAAAGACCGGGGCAATCAGTTCAAGTTCTGCCAGAACATCCGGGGAGCCGATGTCTCCGGCATGGATGATGACATCCACGCCCTCTAGTGCCCTGGCCGCTTCGGGAATAAGCCGTCCATGGGTGTCGGAGATAACTCCCACCCTTACCGTGTTGTTGCCTGACGAGTTTTCCGGCACGACCCCACCGATTCTTTCTGTCCAGGAGTTAAGGCTAAAGGCTCGAAGGTATAATTTAATACAGCAATCCCATAAGTAAAGCGGGGCTTTCCGGCGGGGATCAATCGGTCATGGTGCCTTGACGCCGCCGCTGTTTGACCATTGACCGGCGCCGTTTATCTTCAAGCCGTTTTCGTTTCGCCGCCCGGGAGGGACGGCTGGGCTTTCGTTTCTTGGGTATTTCCGATGCCTCCCTGATCATCTGCACCAACCTCTCCAGGGCGTCCTTGCGATTTGACTCCCGCGTGCGGAACCTCCGGGCATGAATGACCAGGACACCAGCATCTGACATCCGGGTTCCGGCGAGGGTCTTTAACCGCTGTTTCACCAAAGGGGAAAGGGAGGGCGATGATGCGACATTGAAGGTCAACTGAACCGCCGTGGAGACCTTGTTGACATTCTGACCCCCGGGACCCGAAGACCGGATGAAGGTCTCTTTGATCTCCTTTTTATCAATGGCTATCCCCGGAACGATGGGTATCATCCTATCTCTTTCAGCAAGCGGTTGGCAGGAGAATGCTGGATGGTTTTTCTGAACGCCTCCAGGGAATCGGTCAAAGCGTCCAACACCGGTCCGCCCGGAATGGCGATCTCCTCCTTCCCGTAATGCTGGATCGACTCCGTTACGCGCTGGACCGTCAGCAGTCCGGTGTCCACAGCCGGAAGGAATCCGGGATCATCGTCATCAGGGGATTCGACACGTGAGAGAATGCGACCCTCTACCAGCCGGTCGAGGACGCTGCGGATCATCTGATCGGGCATGGCGAGCGCCCGGGCCACGCTTTCCGCCGTAAGGGCCGGCTTTCCGGCGACAAATGCCTTGATGATCAAGTGGACCGTCAGCAGGGAGGTCATTTGCAGGACGTACGGGCTCACCTCTCCGGTATTTTTTCCGGATGCGTGCTGCCGGTTGTTTTGAACGGCCTGGGAAATCTCGGCACCGAAAAGGACCACCAGCCAGCTGATCTGGAGCCATATCAAAAAAAGCGGCAGCGCCGCGAAACTGCCGTATATGGCATTGTACCGGGCAACACCCACCTGAAAACTGATATAAGCCCATTGAACGATCTGGTAGGTGGTTCCGGCCACCACGCCGGCGAGAAAGGCCGAAACGAACCGGACCTTCGTGTTGGGCATGAGCATATAGATGATGGTGAACAGGATCCAGATCAGACCATAGGGCAGCAGCTTGAGCATGGAGAATATCAATTCGCTGAACAGACCCAGGAATTCGACATCCCTCGTGATTTCAGTAATCTGGGTTGTGATATAGACGGTGGTACTGCTGGACATGATCACCAGCACGGGGCCGATCAACATGATGGAGAGGTAGTCGGCAAATTTCCTGCCGAAAGCACGCGATTTCCTGATTTTCCAGATGACGTTAAAGGAATTTTCAATATGACCGAGGACTTTGATGACGGACCAGAACAATACGATGATCCCGATACCGGCGATAAGCCCGCCTTTGGTGTTTTCGAGAAAGCGATGGGCGGAATCCACCACCTGCAGCAAGACCTCCTCCTGGCCGGGAATCTGTTCGAGCAGCTGGGATTGAAGCTTTTTTTCGAACCCGAAACCCTTGGCCACGCCAAAAGCCATGGCCACTACCGGTACGATGGACAGAAGGGAGTAAAATGTGAGGGAGGATGCCCGGAGCAGGCAGTTGTCACGTGCAAATCCCTGTACCGACAGCACCGCCGTTCTGAGCAGCCGGATTCCCGCCGCCTGCAGCCGGGGGGCCTCCTCTATCCGGATCCGCCAGATATCCCGCCTTAAATAATCGCCTGCATTCAAAACCAATTTGTTCAGGTCGTTCATTTTTCCGCCTTTTTCATAACAATCCCCGGCCCCCCCGGCTTCAGGCTTCGTCCAACTATCTACGACCCGACAGGTTGCCGGGGAGGGTGATTGTTAAAAATCAAAAACAAAACAAAAACAGGATTTTCGGGATTCTACCATTTATGGAACAATAAAGCCAACTTAAACCCGAAAATAGCATCGGAGACGGGGAATCGGCTTTTTGTTAGCCGGCGCTATTTATAATCTTGAAAGTTCAAAAAAAAAGGTTAAATTACCTGATAGTTTTTCAGAATTTATTAATATCGTTTCCGTTCAGAAACAGGGATTTATTCGTGAGATCAAGGAGGCCGTTTTGGGTGTTGAGGAATTGAGTCATCGGGTGGAGGAGAAGCATCTGCTTGTGAGCAGTATCAAAAATGAGATCGGCAAGGTGTTGGTGGGACAGCGCGATCTGGTGGACGGTCTGTTGATGGGGCTTTTCACCAAGGGGCACATCCTCATCGAGGGGGTGCCGGGCCTGGCCAAAACCAGTGCGGTCAAGGCACTTGCAGAAACGGTCAGGGCGGATTTCAAGCGCATTCAGTTCACCCCGGATCTTTTGCCCGCCGATCTGATCGGTACGGAGATCTACCGGCCCAAAACAGGGGATTTCACCATCAAGAAGGGCCCGCTTTTTCACAACATCATATTGGCGGATGAGATCAACAGGGCACCGTCAAAGGTCCAGTCCGCACTTCTTGAAGCGATGCAGGAGCACCAGGTGACCATCGGTGAAACCACCTTTCCTCTGGCCGATCCCTTTCTGGTGCTGGCCACCCAGAATCCCATCGAACAGGAGGGAACCTATCCCCTTCCCGAGGCCCAGGTGGACCGGTTCATGCTCAAGCTCTTGATGGATTATCCGGATCATACAGAGGAAAAAGAGATCATGAAACGGGTGGGATTTGAAAGTCCGCCGGCGTTGACGCCCATGGTCACCACCGATCAGATTGATGGCATCGCCGCTTTGGTCAGAGAGATCTATATGGACGATAAGCTGAAGGATTACATCGTCAATATTGTCCTGGCCACCCGCGAACCGGAGCGCTACCATATCGACATCGCCGATTATGTCCAGTACGGCGGGTCTCCCAGAGCGACCATTTGTCTGAGCCTGGTCTCCCGGGCCTATGCCTTTCTTCAGGGCCGGGCCTACGTAACGCCCCAGGATGTCAAAATCGTAGCGCCTTCGGTTCTTCGCCATCGGATCATTCTGACCTATGAAGCGGAAGCGGAAGACATCACCACGGAACAGATCATCGAACGGATTTTTGACGGGGTCCCGGTACCATAATGCTCTCTCCGGAAACGATCAAAAAGATAAAAAAGATTCATATCAAAAGCAGCCATACCGTTAACACGGTGATGGCGGGTCACTACAAATCCGTATTCAGGGGGTCAGGCGTTGAGTTTGAGGAGGTCAGGGAATACAGCCCGGGAGATGAAATCAAGAGCATCGATTGGAAAGTGTCGGCACGCATGGGGCGGCCTTTTGTAAAGCTTTACCGTGAAGAGCGCGAAAGGGTGGTCATGCTGCTTCTGGATGTGAGTGCTTCCACCCGGTTCGGCACGACCGAAAGTCTGAAGAGCGAAACCGCTGCCGAGATCGCGTCCGTTATTGCCTTCAACGCCATCCGAAACAACGACAAGGTCGGCGCCATATTTTTTACCGATCGGGTAGAGAAGTACGTTCCCCCCAAAAAAGGCCCTTCCCATGTATGGCGGGTGATCAAGGAGTTTTTTTCCTTTGAGCCCTCCCATCGGGAAACGGACGTCACCAGTGCGGTGGCCTACCTCGGAAGGGTTGCCCGGAAAAAAACGGTATCGTTTCTCATCTCCGATTTTATCTCTCCCTCCTATGCCCGTGAACTGAGGGTGGCGGCGAAAAAACATGAGATCATAGGGGTTCTCATTTCAGATCCCGGTGAATTCAGGCTCCCCGAAAAGGGCATCATCTCGGTCAAGGACCTGGAATCGGGAACACAACTGTTGCTGGATGCTTCCGACCGTAGTACGGAAGCGGTTTTCCACAAGTTCGGCATGAAATCTTACCACGAAACGGTAAACACGCTGACCGTAGCCGGGATCGACCACATTCCCGTTATGACTTCCGATTCGGTAGCGGAGGTATTGGTGCGGTATTTCAGAAAACGCGAGAAGAGCAGAAGGCTTTGATGGCAGGAACCGGACAGCGATATTTTCTGGTGTTGGCAATGGCCGCAATCCTTGGGATCGGTTCTGCCGTGTTTGCACAGGATACGCCGCCGGCGGCGGGGGGGGGTGCCGATGGTGGAAGCATCCGGGAAACGGTGGACAATCTGACCGATATCCTGGATATCAAACCGCCGGAAGCGATAGGCATCGGGCAGCAATGGCTGGTCTACCTTCTCTACGGTTTGCTGGGACTGCTTGCGGTGGTTTTGATCCGGGCTGCAG
The DNA here is from genome assembly GCA_964631805.1 of uncultured Desulfobacteraceae bacterium. Taxonomy (GTDB): domain Bacteria; phylum Desulfobacterota; class Desulfobacteria; order Desulfobacterales; family CAZWAE01; genus CAZWAE01. The sequence continues at coordinate 13,901 of CAZWAE010000049.1, forward strand.
TCCGTTGGTGGCGAAAGCGGAATCCGGTTGATAAGGTGCAGATTCCGGAAGAACCTGCTCACATTCGGGGGTTGCGGCTCATCCGGGAATTGGAACATGAAGCGGATCTCGATCCCAAACCCTTTTATTTCAGGATTTCGGTGATCTTTCGTGAATATGTGAAAGCACAATTCAACATCGACGCCCTTGAAATGACCACCGAGGAGCTTCTGCCACGGATCCGTGAACTGGATCTGGACAGCGGGATCGTTGGGGGGGTCCGGGAGTTTACCCAAACCGCCGATCCGGTTAAATTCGCAGACCGGGTCGCAGGGCGCGAGAAAATGCGACGGCATCTCGAGTTCGTACGGTCTTTCATATCTGAGACCCGGCCAAGGGCGGGAGATGAAACCGAAGTGGAGGTGTCCTGACGTGTTCCGTTTCGCATCCCCCTATTTTTTTTTGATCCTCCTGCTGCTGCCGGTTGCCGCCGTTCTGTACCGTCGGAAGATGCGATCTCCGGTCATGGGCGTGCCGACAGTGGCGCGGTTTGGCGGTATTGCGCGTTCCACGGCCCTTAAGATGATGTGGGTGATGCCGGTGCTGAAGTTCACGGCGCTGGCACTCATGGTGATCGCACTGGCCAGGCCCCAGTGGGGTACACAGCGGATCAACATCCTCACCGAGGGGATCAATATCATCCTTGCCGTGGACATCTCCGAAAGCATGGCCGCCCTTGATTTTAAACAGGAGGGTAAAGTGGTCAACCGGCTTCAGGCGGTCAAAGGTGTGATCCATGACTTTGTCGGCAAGCGGTCGGGGGACCGCATTGGTTTGGTGGTGTTCGGCACCCACGCCTACACCCAGGTGCCCATGACCAGGGATTACGGCACCATCGATACTATCCTGGACAAGATCAAGATCGGAGCCGCGGGAAAGAGTACGGCCATCGGAGACGCCATGGGAATATCCCTCAAACGACTGAAGGATATCAAAAGTCCCTCCCATGTGATCATCCTGCTCACGGACGGTCGCAGCAACACCGGAGAGCTTTCACCGGCGGCGGCAGCGGATATTGCCGCTCAGCGGGGTGTGAAGGTCTATACCATCGGGGTGGGAACAAAGGGACGGGCGCCTTTCCTGATTCGGCACCCGCTTTTGGGGGAGCGATATGTCTACCAGCAGGTGGATATCGATGAGGCGACATTGAAATCCATCGCTGAAAAAACCGGGGGTGTTTATTTCAGGGCAGAGAATACAAAGGGGCTTAAGGAGATCTACGCGGCCATCGATGCCATGGAAAAAAGCCGGGTCAAGACCCGGACTTACGCGGAATACCGGGAGTTTTATCTCTATTTTCTGGTACCCGCGCTGATCTGTCTCGCCCTGTGGAGCATCCTTGCCAATACCAGATATTTGAGGGTGCCATGAGATTTGCAAGGATTGAACTGTTTTTCCTGATCTGGGCGGTTCCCGTCCTGCTGGTCTTTTTTATCTACGGGATGCGGAAAAGGCGATGGGTGCTGGACCGATTTTCATCACGCAAGGGACAGGACGCCATCGTATCGGGACGTGTGGGAAGGCGTCGCCGGGTGAAAGCAGGTCTGCTGCTGACGTCGATGCTGTTGATGATCCTTGCCATGACCGGCCCCCGTTACGGCTTTCGGTGGGAGGATGTCGAGCGAAAAGGGGTGGATATTATCGTGGCCCTGGATTGCTCGAAAAGCATGCTGGCCACAGATATCCGGCCGACCCGGCTGGATCGGGCCAAACGGGAGGTGGTCGATCTGCTGAACATGCTGCAGGGGGATCGCGTGGGTCTTGTGGCATTTGCCGGGACCGCTTTTTTGCAATGTCCCCTGACCATCGATTATGAAACCTTCCATCTCTTTCTCGGTGCATTGACCCCGGATTTTTTACCTGCGGGCGGAACCCGTCTCAACGATGCTGTGTCCACGGCCCTTGATGGGTTCAACAGCAGGGACAATTCCGAGAAAGCGATTATTTTCATTACCGACGGGGAGCGCACCGGGGAGGATCCCGGTGAGGCGGTTGGGCGGGCCGTTTCGGAGGGGGTTAAGATTTTTACCATAGGGGTCGGCGGAACCGAGGGCGTGCCGGTACCGGAAGCAGGCGGCGGATTGAAAAAAGACCGTTCCGGAAACATCGTCATGACGCGGCTGGACGAGGATACCTTGAAAAAAATGGCGGTGGAGACAGGGGGGGCTTATGTTCGGTCCGTGGCCGGAGATCGGGACCTGAGCGAGATTTATCTGGGGCAGATCCGGGAGAAGATGTCGGCATCGACCCTTACCAGCAGTCGGCGGCAGGTATGGAACGACCGGTATCAATGGTTTCTGGGGGCGGCGGTCCTCTTTCTTTTAATCGACCTTTTTTTGCCAGCTGCCCGGAAAGTGGGGGTCTTCCTCCTTTTTTCTTTCATTGTCTGGGGAGGCGTTCCCGGCGTTCACGCCTTCGATTTCAAAAGCAGCATGGAAAAGGGCCTTGAAGCCTACGACGAGGGGGCATATGATACTGCGCTGAAACAATTTATCGATTCCCAACTCAACGATCCGGACAAGCCGGAGATCTTTTATAACATCGGCAATGCGTATTACCGGACCGGGGATTTTGCGTCGGCGCTTCGCAGTTTTGGGCAGGCACTCGAAAGCCGGAAGCCGGCGGTTCGAAAAAAAGCACACTATAACAAGGGCAATACCCATTTCCGTCTAAACCAGTACAAAGAGGCCATTGCCGATTACCAGGCGGCCCTGGAACTCGATCCCGATGATCGGGATGCCCGGGTGAACCTTGAATATGTGAAAAAAAAGCTGGCGCAGCAGGAATCTGAAAAGCAGGACGATGGGAAAGAGAACAAAGACGGTGAAAATGGAGATCAAAAAAAGGATGGACCTCCTAAAGAGGGTGACAAGCAGGATCAATCCGGGGAAACCTCTGACGCCGGGGAAAAGAAGGATATGAACAAGGATGGGAACGGCAATCAATCCGAAAAGCAGTTCGGGCAGGAAGCGGATCCGGAGGAGGTGCCGGCAGATCCGTCGCCATCGACAGAGCGCCCGATGAAGGCTCCCGATCCGGGTTCGTCGGAAGAAACACCCCCATCTGAAGCGGAGAAGAGGAACCGGCAGGCGGAACGGATCCTCAACCGGCTAAAGGATATGCCCGGCAAGGCCATGATACCCGAGTACGGCAAAGCACCGGTGGAAAAGGACTGGTAATCTCATGGTTACCCCCCCTTGTTTGGGTGGAATGAATATGAAGATATTATGAAAATCGGAATAATGATAAGAGCGACCCTGATTCTATGGCTGCTCCTTGCCGCTCCGGGGATTGCCCATGCCGTGGACGCGGAGGCAACGGTGGACCGCAACCGCATTGCCATGGGGGAGTCGGTGGCGCTCACCGTCACCATCAGCGGCGGTTCGGGAAATGTGGACACTTCAGCAATTCGTGATTTCCAGGTGGCCGGCACGGGAACCAGCACCAATATCCAGATTGTCAACGGGACGGTTACCAAACAGATCCGGTATACCTACACCCTGCTGCCCCGCAGGCACGGCCGGTTGAAAATACCCCCGCTTTCGGTGACCTCGGACCGTGAAAAAATTCTGACACGTGAGATTCCCATTGTCGTTTCCAGGCAGGGAAAGGAACCGCCAGGCGAAAAGGACGTTTTTGTAAAGGCGGGAGTCAACCGGCAAGACCCATATGAAGGGCAGCAGATCCTCTATACGTTTCGTTTCTTCCAAGCGGTTCGCACGGCCAACCTCAGGTTCAAAAAACCGGCATTCGAGGGGTTTACCGCAAAGGAGATGGGAGAGCCCCGGCGTTTTGGCACCACCATTGCCGGTCGGCGGTACGACGTGACGGAGGTCGGGTTTGTGTTGATACCGGAAAAACCGGGAAACCTGACCGTCGATCCGGCTGTATTGTATTGCGACATTATTGTGCAAAAACGGTCGGGGGGAGGGAGAACCCTCCTTGATTCTTTTTTCGATGACCCTTTTTTGGGCAGAACGGAGCGGCGTTCCCGCACGCTGCAAACCGCTCCCGTCGACATCACCGTCAAACCGCTGCCCACCTACAAGGGGAAGGAGGAGTTCTCGGGACTGGTGGGACAATTTACTCTGGAAGCGTCTTTAGACAAGGCACAACTAAAGATGGACGAATCCGCCACTCTCTCCGTGATCGTAAAGGGCACCGGGAATATCATCGATGCCGAGATGCCGGCCCTATCCGTCCCGGATGCCCTCAAGATTTACCCGGACAGCCCGGAAGAGGAGATCGGAACCGGGCCCGAGGGTTTCACCGGTAAAAAGGTGTTTCGCAGCGCCCTTGTGGCGGTTCGCCCGGGAGGTGTGGATATCGGCCCGTTCCACCTCTCCTATTTTGACGTTGCTGCCGGCGATTATCGTACCCTGACGGTACCCGTCATTCCCCTTTCCGTATTGCCCGGAGAGAAAACCGACCCGGTTCGGGTGTATCGATCCGAGGAGGAATCAACCCTCCCTAAGATCGTCAAGAAAAAGGTGGAGTTCACCGGTCACGACATCCTTCCGTTGAAGGAGGCGCCGGACGTGATAGAGGACCGATCGGAAATGTCTGCCGGTCGTTTCATCATCTTTCTTCTCCTGCCGGCCGTCCTCTATCTCCTTTTCCGGTTTATCCTGCTGTCCCGATGGAAGCGGGTCGACACCCGGACGGCTCTGGCACGTCGCGCCCTTGACGCGCTCCGGCATGCAAAAAGGCCGGAGGCGGACAATGAGATGCGGCTTTCCCGGCTCCATGAAGCCCTGGTTGCTGCTGTCCGTGCCGGCGGCGGGGGGGTGGCCGGTGAATCATTGACGAATATGGAGATCCGGAACATTCTGGACAAGGCCAATATCGACGGCCGCTTGCCCGGTCGTGCAGCGGACCTGCTGGAAAGGATCGAATCCGCTCGTTACAGCGGAGCGGGCCAACCATTGGCGCAGGGTGACGAATTGACCAAAGAAACCGAAGTGGTGGTGAAACAGCTATGCGGACAGTCATAGGAAAATGGGGTTTAACGGGTCTGGTGGTGATCCTTTTGACGGCCTCCAACGTGGCCGCATCGGGGACAACCGCTTTGCTCGTGGACGGCATCCGGCAGTACCGGGAAGGAAGTTATGCAGCGGCCGCTGAATCTTTTGTAAAGGTGACCGAGGCCGGTATCTCAAATGGAAAACTGTATTACAATCTCGGGAACGCCTATTTGAAACAAGGGGATGTCGGCCGGGCGGTTCTGTGGTATAAACGGGCCGTCAAGATGGTCCCCGGCGACCCGGACCTGAAGTTCAACCTTACTTATGCCCTCTCCTTGGTGAAGGACAAGGTTGAAGAGGATGGGCCATCGGTTTCCCGGGTACTGATGTTCTGGCGGCAGTACCTGTCCCGCATCGCAGTGCAGTGGGCCGCGATTTCGTTCAGCGGGCTGCTGTGGAGCATGTTGTTGATCCATCTTATACTGGGAAGAAAAGTCTTGAATACCTGGAACTTCGCAGTGCTGGGATTAACGGTGGCGCTTGTGCTGACCGCGTTAATGAATTATTATGATGACCACTATGTAAAAAAAGCGGTGGTCCTGCCGGAACGCGTTTCAATTCGCTCCGGTTTGTCCGACAAGGCGACCGAACTGTTTGTCCTTCATGCCGGCAGCGAGGTCCGTGTGGAGAAGGAAAACAACGGTTTTGCCCGCATCTATTATTCCAACGGAAAAATCGGTTGGTTGCCAATCAAAGATGTAGGGATTATTTGATTTTTTTTATTTTATCCAATGAGGGAAAAGGAGTAAAAGTTAATGAAAATTCTAGTGGGTTTTGACGGTTCAAATGCAGCAAGGGACGCCCTGACCGTGGCAAGGGAACATGCCGAGGCGTTCAACGCCGAAGTCGAGGTGGTGACCTCCATGGTGAGCGGCACGGAAAACAAGAAAAAGGATATCGAAAACGCCGAGCGCCAGTTGGAATGGGCCCGATCTTTCTTCGATGAGCAGGGGGTTGCCTGCCAGACCCATCTGATGATTCGGGGACTGGGGCCGGGAGAGGATCTGGTGCAATTTGCAGAGGATCATGATGTGGATGAAATTGTGGTCGGCGTCAAAAGGCGATCGCGGGTCGGGAAGATCCTGCTAGGATCCACAGCGCAGTTTGTGATTATCAAGGCTCCGTGTCCCGTGGTCTCCGTCAAATAGTGTCCGTTTATTTAGACCTTGAAAACCACGTCCTATAGCATGGTCAGAGATAGATTGTGATGCCGGGATAATGACCGGCAAGTGACTAAAGTGAGCTAAAGTTACAAGTGACTAAAGTTTAAGGAATCCTGCCCATTATATATAAACAGCGGAGCCACACGCGGCGCAAGCGCCTGCGCTGCGCGAGCGACTCCTCAACTTTAGGCACTTTAGCTCACTTTAGTCACTCGAAACTTGTCGGCTTCGGTAATCAAGCCTCTTTTCAGGGCAATCCAAAGCTTGGTCCTTTGGACCAGGTTTGTTTACATCCAGCCTGTCACCGCCAGGATTATACCTTGAACCCGTTATGATCCGTATGCTAATAGATTCGGATCGGAATGGCGGTACATCCGGCGTCGTCCCGGCACTTTGGGGACGGCTGATCGCACCGGGTGTTATAATCTTGAGGGGCAAACGGATTCTCTTATGTCGGATAAAAAAGACCTCACCGCGTTGATCCGTGAGAATAAAACCCTGTTTATCATTATAACGGTGGGGCTTTTTCTCATTGAAC
>CAZWAE010000050.1:0-20258 GCA_964631805.1 uncultured Desulfobacteraceae bacterium
CCTGGGGCTGAAGCAGGTCCCAAGGGTTTGGCTGTTCGCCAATTAAAGTGGTACGCGAGCTGGGTTTAAAACGTCGTGAGACAGTTTGGTCCCTATCTTTCGCGGGCGTAGGATATTTGAGAGGATCTGTTCCTAGTACGAGAGGACCGGAATGGACGAACCTATGGTGTTCCAGTTGTCGCGCCAGCGGCATTGCTGGGTAGCTATGTTCGGAATGGATAACCGCTGAAAGCATCTAAGCGGGAAGCCAACCTCGAGATAAGATATCCCTCACGATGGAAACATCGTGACTAAAGACCCCTTGAAGACGACAAGGTTGATAGGCCAGGTGTGTAAGTGTGGCAACACATTCAGCTTACTGGTACTAATCGGTCGTGCGGCTTGGCCACAAAACAGCAGACACAATCAAGAAAACGCAGCGTTAAAACTTACATCCAGATTAAAATACAACTCCGAAATTCATTTTTTCGGTGGCAATTGCGAGGAGGCTACACCCGTTCCCATCCCGAACACGGAAGTTAAGCTCTTTAGCGCCGATGGTACTGCACGGGCAGCTGTGTGGGAGAGTAGGACGCCGCCGAATTTTTTATACGACCCGGAACCGGTAAACGGTTCCGGGTTTTTTGTTTTTATGATATATATCACATGTGATCTTTCATGGTTTGAAAACCAACATTGTATTGCATATGGCCATTCTCCTGGGAATTGCCATGCTGCTCGTCGATTTTATCGTGCTTACCTCGGTACAGCACACCCTCCAGGATTCGGTTCAGAAAAACGGCCGGGACATCCTGTCTTCAATCGAATCCATTCTTGCCGATACGCCTTCCGGTAATTTAGTGGGTGTGACCCCTCAGGCAAAGCGGGAAATCCGTCGGATGTTGCGTTATTCCGATATCAAATGCTTTCTGATAACCGATAGCAGCGGAATTCCGGTGCATGGCGAAACCGAAAACTGTCTTCCTGAAACCGATTTCAAAAAAGCGGTGGCGGATGTCGTCTCAAGCGGTCAGTTGCGTGTCAGCTTCGTAGACACCATGTGGAGCGTTTTCTGGAAACAACCCCGATATGTGATAATGGTATCACCCATTTACCGCAACAAAAAGCTTTTCGCTTGTGCGGGTACAGTTCTGTCCATGGAATGGATCTATCACCGGATGGGGCAGATACAGAAAATGATCCTTATCTATATCCTCATCAATACCGTCATTCTTTCGGCAATCGGCGTGTTCGGCCTATCTCAGGTGACTGTAAAGCCGTTGAAAAGATTGGTAAAAAGAGCGGATGAATACAACTATATCGATGAAACGCCATTTATCTCGGACAAGGAGACATCGGAATTCAACAAATTATCAAAATCATTGAACAGAATGTTCAATCGTATCGCCGATGACAAGATCAGGCTGGAGACTACCGTTTCCTCTCTTGAAAATTCAAATAAAGAGCTTACCCGTGTTCGGGAAGAGATCATCCGGGCTGAAAAGTTTGCAACGGTCGGAAAGCTGGCATCCGGGATCGCCCATGAAATTGGAAACCCCCTTGGCATCGTGATCGGATATCTTGAACTGCTTCAACAACAGAATTTAAAATCGGAGGAGGCCGCTGAATATCTCAAAAGAGCTGACGAGGAGATTAACCGGATCAATACGATTATTCGGCAGTTGCTTGAATTTTCGAGAACGGAAAACAGGCATTTGGTTCCGGTTTCGGTGGGGGAACTCTTATGCGATGTCGTTGAGGTCCTTAAAGTACAGCCATTAATGTCTGACCTTGGTTTTGATGTAACGCTTTTTTCCGGAAGAGATACCGTCATTGCGGACCCTGAACAGCTCAGACAAGTATTCGTCAACGTGATCATCAATGCTGCAGATGCCGTTGCCTCTTCCGGACGGGAAACAGATGGTATGATTAAAATCAGCACCCACCTTACAGAAGAGGCTATGGTACCGGACAAAACCGGGCAAATGCAGTTGATCATACAATTTGAAGACAATGGCCCGGGCATTTCAAAAACCCATATCGAAAATATCTTCGATCCCTTTTATACGACCAAAGAGCCGGGCAAAGGAACGGGCTTGGGTCTTTCCGTCAGTTATCGGATCATAGAGGGTATAGGCGGCCGTATGGAGGCCATCAGCGAGGGAGGGGATGGCACCACCATCTCCATATGTCTCCCCCTGGCGGACGCCGAATCGCTGAAAAATCCGGTCCAAAACTCATCAAGGGACACCAGAAAATGAAAAGACACCGTGAAACCAATGAAGATCGGCATAAACGGCTGCTCGTTGTCGATGATGAATCCAATTTGCGTCACATGTTATCCTCCCTTCTCGGCAGATCGAGATACCGGGTGGAAACTGCCGTAGATGGTGCGGATGCCCTTGTGATGGTTGGAAAGAAAAAATATGATTTTATTCTGTGTGACCTGAAAATGCCCAATATGGGAGGGATGGAATTCTTAAGGGCGGCGTCAGATCAGATTATGGATTCCACGGTCATTATGATGTCGGCCTACGGGTCCATCGATCTGGCCATCGAAACCCTCAAAAATGGGGCCTACGATTTTATTTCCAAACCGTTCAAGGCTGACGAAGTCCTCATGACACTGAAAAAAGCAGAGGAAAGGGAACGTCTAAAAAATGAAAACCGACTGCTAAAGGAAAAAATCGAAAATATCCACAAACATTACAGCTTTGGAAGAATGGTGGGTAAAAGTGACGTGCTTCATCCTGTTTTCGGATTGGCGGAGAAGGCTGCAAGATTTGATACCACCGTGCTGATCACCGGGGAAAGCGGCACCGGGAAAGAACTCATGGCACAGGGGATTCACAAACTGGGGAATCGTTCTAAAAGAGCCATGATACCTGTGAACTGCGGGGGGATTCCCGAGAATCTACTAGAAAGCGAACTATTTGGTCATACCAGGGGTGCATTTACGGGCGCCGACCGAAACAAAAAGGGACTGTTCGAAGAGGCGGATAAAGGAACGATTTTTTTGGATGAGATCGGCGAATTGCCCTTTACCCTGCAGGTTAAACTCCTACGGGCGCTTCAAGAGGGAGAAATCAGGGCGGTTGGGGATTCCAAATACAAAAAAATTGATGTGCGTGTGATTGCAGCCACTGCGAAGAAACTGGAACATGAAGTGTCCAAAGGGACGTTCCGGGAGGATCTGTTCTACAGATTGAACGTATTGAGGATCGAAATGCCGCCCCTAAGAGACTGGATAGAAGATATTCCCATTTTGGTCCAGCACTTTCTGGATATATACAACACCAAATTTGGCAGGGATATCAGGGGTGTTACACCGGAAGCGATTCGGTTATTGAAAAATTACAGCTGGCCCGGAAATGTTCGGGAACTGGAAAATGTCATTGAACGAGCAGTGGTCCTCGCTGAAGATACGCTGCTGCAACCCGATGGTCTGCCGGAGGCCCTCCAAGCCCGATCAACAAATGACAGCACAGACGATTTCTTTGATGGATTATCCATTAAATCGGCGCAACAGAAAATGGAAAAACTGTTGATAGAAAGGGCGCTATCCGCAACGGCGGGGAATCGGACAAAGGCTGGAAAACTTCTTGAAATCAGCCACCCGTCACTTTTAAGCAAGATTAAAACGTATGGGATTGAAAAGTGATGGAACCACTGTTGGGTATCACATTTTCAATCTCCCGCATCCATTTTTTTTTATGTCCGGGGTAGCGGGGTGTTGGCGGAAGTTGTTAAAATTGGTTTTCAGTCGGCAGTGTTGATCCGTTTTCTCAACTTGCCGGAACACTTGAAGGTAACGACTTTTCTTTTCTTTAAAATGAGATCGGTTCCGGTGGCGGGATTTCTCCCACGCCGCTGGTTTTTCTTTTTGACACAGAATTTGCCAAACCCTGAGATCAAAACGTCATCCCCGTTTTCAAGCGATCTTTTGACGATTTCAAGCAATGTCTCGATGATTTCCACCGATTTTTTTTTGGTAAATCCCAGGTCGTTTACTTTTGATACGATTTGGTTTTTTGTCAATGCCATAATGTCTCCTGACAGAAATGATTCGAAAAATTCCCGTTCGCCTGGATTTTATGAAACTTCCCGACACCTCGAATAGAAATCGAGGAGAAAAGAGGTGCTTTTGGGAACGATTCGGATGATCATCAAGAAAATCACCTCGCCGACATCCCTCCTTACGGTTCGTTGGCCTCTTGCCCATCGGCACCCGGTGATTTCGTTTCAGTAGGGTCAATCGATTGAACTTTTTCCATAATGGTGTCGATGTTATCCATGATCTTTTTCAGCTCCTCTTTGAGCTGAGCCTCCTTCATGTCATCCATAAATCGGACTCCACCCGTTTTCTTTTGGTTAAGACTGGAACGGTATATGGTATATCGCAATAACAGGCAAGTGGACCTGCCTTCATGAAAAAGCAGAAGAGGGCTTTTGAGTTACCATCGAAAGCCCCCTGCTTATGATGGAGCCGGCGGGCGGATTCGAACCGCCTACCTGCTGATTACGAATCAGCTGCTCTACCGACTGAGCTACGCCGGCTTGAAATTTGATATGGGTTTATCACGCAGCTTCAGCCAGGGTCAAGTGAAAACTCGTATGCACTCCCGTGGTTTTGTTTTATCCATAAGCGCACTTATTCTTTTGTAATACCTTGAAACATTGCCTTTTTCATCAGGATATAATAGGGATGCTTCATTTCATCCAATGAGCGGAACAGCGGTCCAGCGTGGTACCAAATGACAGGAAAAAAACCTATTACCCCGATCTCAATTTTGATTGAGAAGATACCCGTTAGAAGGGCTGGCCTTGAATGTGCCGGGCTGAGTGGATCGGAACGGGCCTATCTGCTCTCCCGGGTTTTAAAGCACCACAGAGTACCGGTTGTGGTGATCCTGCCGACGGTGAAAACCCTCAATCGATTCAGTGATGAGGTTCATTATTTTTCAAAAGGGATCAAAGACCGTCTATTGACTTTTCCGCCATATAACGTTCTGCCGCACAAACATCTAGACTATCATAATGAAACCTCTGCCGCACGCATTGCAACGCTGTACAGGATGCTCGATGATCCAACTCCACCGATTGTCCTTACCACCGTGGGCGCCATTCTCAAAAAGGTAGTGCCAAAGAAGGAACTGCTGGATTATGCGGAACTTGTCATGGCCGGAGAAGAGATCGACCGGGATGAAATAGTGGAAAAGCTGGTGTCCGGCGGGTATTTTCACACAACGATCGTAGAGGAGCCCGGAGATTTCTCCGTTCGGGGGGGGATCCTCGATCTGTTCTCACCCTTATATCCCGACCCTCTGAGAATCGAGTTTTTCGGGGATACGGTTGACACTATCCGCTTTTTTGATGCGGCCAGCCAGCGCAAAATCCGGGACGTTGAGGAAGCCGTCATTCTTCCTGCGAGAGAAACAATCGTCGGGAGTGAAAAGATAAAACCGGTTGTCACCCGGATCAGAGGTCTTGCGGCCGAACTAGAGATAAAGGTCTCAGAGACCCGGGAACTGATCCACCGGGTGAGAAGCGAAAGGGTTTTTACAGGCCTTGAGAGCCTGATGTCCATCGTTTATCCCGAGCTGGACACCTTTTTTGACTATATGCCCGAAGACACCCTTTTCGTGCTGCTGGATCCAGGCGACATCGACCGGGCCGGCGGCGATTTTGGGGATCAGGTGGTTGCCAACTATACTGCGGCCAAGAATGATGCGAAATTCTGTGTGGCACCCTCGTCTCTGTACATGAAATGGCCGGCAGCACATGGAAAAATCACGCGGAAACATCCCCTTACCCTCAAAAGTCTGGCGGTTTCAAAAAATATCATTGACCCTACACCTACCGATACCAGTCTCTATTTTGAGATCGCCGATAATTCGGATCTGAAGTCCGATCTGATGGGGGCACGCAAACAGGAAAGGCTTCTTTCCCCGCTGATCGACTGGATTTCCACAAACCGCCGCAACGGCGCTATAATTGTCATGGTCTGCAGGACCCGATCCCAGGCTGAAAGACTGGGCTCTCTTCTGGAACCTTATGATATCAGGCCTGTTGCCATAGATGAAAAACGGGATATCGCCTCCCTTCGGTCCGGCATTTATATTGGACGCGGTGACATCTCCACGGGTTTCATTTGGCGGGACGAGTTGTTAGCGATCGTGACCGCCGATGAGATATTCGGAATGGCGCCGAGACGGGTCGTCAAATCCGTTTCGAGGTCAAAGGCTGCCAGAATCGGTTTCCAGGATTTGGGAAAAGGGGATCTTGTTGTGCATGTGGAACACGGTATCGGACAATACCAAGGCTTGTCCAAACTGCATATCGATGGCATTACCAATGATTTTCTCCTGATTCTCTATAAAGATGGAGATAAATTGTATCTGCCGGTTGATCGGATGGGATTGATTCAGAAATACATGGGGGTTGAGGGGGTTAAACCGGTTCTCAGTAAAATGGGCGGGAAATCGTGGGAGAAAATCAAAAACCGCATCCGCCGTTCGGCCGAAAAAATTGCGGGCCAACTCCTCAAGCTCTATGCCGCAAGGAAAGTTGAAAAGGGTCACGCCTTCGGCAAATCGGACGAATACTTTCGTGAATTCGAAGCCGGTTTTCCTTATGAGGAAACCCAGGACCAGAAAAAAGCGATCGATGACGTCTTGTATGATATGGAGTCCGCGACGCCCATGGATCGATTGGTCTGTGGGGATGTCGGATATGGGAAGACGGAGGTGGCACTTCGGGCTTCTTTCAAAGCAGTTAGCGAGGGGAAGCAGGTGGCAGTACTCGTTCCGACGACCGTGCTCGCTGAGCAGCACTTTCGCAGCTTTTCAGAACGATTTGAGCGCTATCCTGTTGAAGTGGCCTGCCTGACCCGTTTCCGTTCCCCCAAAGAGGTGCGTCGTATCCTAAAAAGAATGAGAGAGGGAACGACCGATATCGTCATCGGCACCCACCGGTTGCTCCAGAAAGATGTGGTCTTCAAAGATCCGGGATTGCTGGTTTTCGATGAAGAGCATCGGTTCGGTGTCAAACACAAAGAGAAATTGAAACGGCTCAAGCGATCCGTTGATGTCCTGGCACTGACCGCCACGCCGATCCCCAGAACACTGCACCTTTCCCTGACGGGGATTCGCGATATCAGTACCATTGAAACAGCCCCCGAACATCGCCGGGCCATTATCACCTACATATCGGAATTCAACGAGGCCGTGGTGAAAAGCGCCATCCGAAGGGAACTGGATAGACAGGGGCAGATCTTTTTCATACACAACAACATCCACAGCATCGAGACCATGGCGAGTCGCCTCCAGGTGCTGGTGCCGGAAGTGAGGCTCGATGTCGCCCACGGCAGGATGAATGAAGAGGACCTTGAGCAGGTGATGTTCAGGTTCATGAATGCTGAAATCGATATGCTGGTGTGTACCACCATCGTTGAATCCGGCCTGGATATTCCTTCAGCCAATTCCATTTTGATCAACCGGGCGGATCTAATGGGACTTGCCCAAATGTATCAGCTTCGGGGTCGGGTCGGACGGGCGGATGAGCAGGCGTTTGCCTATCTATTTATTCCCCCGGAAAGCCATCTTTCCAAGGATGCCCAAAAGCGGCTGAAGGTTTTGATGGAGCATTCCGATTTGGGTTCCGGCTTTCAAATAGCCATGAATGATTTGAAGATTCGGGGAGGCGGTACGATTCTTGGTGCTTCCCAATCAGGTCACATCGCAGCAGTTGGATATGATCTCTTTTTACAGTTGATGGAGCAGGCCATCGGTGAACTGAAAGGCGAACCCGTGACCGAAACCCTGGATCCTGAAATCAATATCCCCTTCTCCTCCTTTATTCCGGAATCCTATATCCCGGATTTCGATCAGCGCCTGTCCACTTACCGGAGGTTGGTCAAGATGACATCCCTTCCGGAAATTTCAGCCATTAAGGATGAGTTGTCGGATCGGTTCGGTCCCATGCCCTCCGAAACCGGCAATCTGCTCTTGAAAATTATGCTTAAAATTCTGTCGAAAAAAGCGGGTGTGGAGCGGATGGATTTGGATAAAAAACGATTAACCCTAAGATTTTCAAGACAACACTCCGGTGATCCGGAAAAAATTATTGAAAAGGTTGATTTCGGGAGATTGGCATATCAACTGTCTCCCGATTCCGTTTGCAGGATCCAATTGCCGAAAAACCTGAAACAGAGCCATCTTTCACTGACCAAAAATATCTTGAAAGAAATCTCTCAACATGGTAACGCCTGAACACTAAAATTGTTAGATTTTAGAACAATTTAAGCCAGTTGATCTTTGTCTTTATGGTTGGATTCAAAAAAAAGTGCTGGGCATTGGTCGGAACAGTATGGCTTTTGTCGACAATGATGGGATGTAGCGACGGGGTGCCCGTTCGATCCGATGATGTGCTGATTACCGTTGGAGACAGCCGGGTAACAGTAGAGGAATTCAACCGGAATATGGAGTTGGCCCAGTCAGCTTATTCTCAGGGTTCACTCAGGGACCCCCAGGTGATGCAGGAGATCCGTCTTGGGGTTTTAAACCAGATCATTGAGGAGAGGATGTTATTGAATATAGCTGAATCATTCGACCTGACAGTGTCGGATGATGATGTCGAGTCAGAGGCTGCGATATTCAAAGCTGACTATCCCAAAGGTGTTTTTGAACAGCTGCTGCTGGAAAGTGCCGTATCTTACGAGTCATGGAAGAGGAGCCTGAAGATTCGGCTGCTCGCACAGAAGGTGGCGGAAACGGTTCTCGGGGATCGTATTGTCATTACATCTGATGATATCTCTGCGTATTTAAAAAAACATTTTGCCCACGGCAGATCGGAACTCAACGGAGCCGTCGGTGGCGACAAAATGAATGAGCGTATCATTGCCCGTTTAAGAAGCGAAAAAATTGAAAAGGCCTACGCTGGATGGATGGCGACGCTCAAGCGGAGGATGAAGATTGAAGTGAATCCGCAACAGTGGAAACGGATCATAGAGGTCAGCGGTGACAGCTTTGAGAAATAGATAACCCGGAATATCTGCCGATGCATATTTTTAAATGGATAATTGACAAACAGGAATCAAGCTGAGGTCGGCCAACGGCCTGTGGAACTAAAAAGATGAAGATTAAGAGGATTCTACCATTTTTCATTCTGTTTTTACTGCTGGTGTTTCATTCCGGCCCGTTTATTGGTGTTTTTGCAGCGGAAACCGAAGTGGTTGATCGGATCGTTGCCGTTGTAAATGACGATATCATTCTTTTGTCAGAATTGATGTTATCCTTCAGACCCTATGAACAGAGGATTAAATCTGCCGGGTATACTGTGATGCAGGAGGAAAAGGCACGGTTAAAGGTTCGGGAAGATCTTCTCAATCAGATGATCGATGATAAATTAACGGATCAGGAGATCAAACGTACCCGGATATTCGTATCGGAAGCCGAAATAGATAGCGCCATCGAAAGATTGAAAAAAATTAATAATTATACGGATGAGGAACTCCTAAGGATGCTCGCTGGACAGGGCTTTACAATAGAAACATATCGACACCGTATGAAAGAACAGATACTCCGGTCCAGGCTGGTCAACAAGGAAGTAAAATCTAAAATTGTTATTACCAAGGAAGATATCAAATCTTATTATAACGAACACCCCGAAATTTATGGCGGCGAAACCCAGTACCATCTTCGCAATTTGATGATGAAGATTTCGCTGCAGACCGGAGATATGGAGAACCAGTATGCACTAAAGCGTATGAATTCAATTCTTGAAAAAATGAAAGCCGGCGAACCGTTCGATAAATCTGACACCATCGGAAGGGATCTCGGACTTATCGGGTTTAATAAGCTCTCCCCCCAGCTTCAAACCGTTTTAAAGAGCCTGAAGCCGGGAGAGTTCACACCGGTTCTCGATACCGACAGCGGCTATCAGATCTTTTTTGTTCAGGACATCGTCAAATCCTCCGGCATAGCGTTTGAAGAAGTCTCTGAAGAGATAGAACGAAAATTATATGATAAGATCGTCAACAGGGAATTCAAGGATTGGCTGGGTATGCTCCGAAAACGTTCGCATATAAAGATAATCGAATAACCCTCTGACTTGGATTATTGTATCTGAAAATACAAATTCCAAGGATCAAATAACAAACAAATCTCAAATTCCAATCTTTATTTTAAGAGATACTGTTTTAAACCGGCGGTGGACATAACAGGCATGAATGCTGAGCGAAGACCTGAAACATTCGGGCGCTTTCTTGCGGCCGAAAGACTCGACAAGGGAATCAGTCTGAAAGAGGTTTCGAGGAATACCCGGATCGGAACGGACATGCTTTCCCTTATCGAGAGCGAAAATCACTCTCTTTTACCGGCGGAAGTCTTTGTCAAAGGCTTTTTGCGTGCTTATGCGAAAGCCGTGGGGGCAGATGATGAAAAGGCTGTACATCTTTATTTGGATAGCATCCACCTGTTCCGGGCAGCTTCCGAATCTGAAACGCGGATCGTTAAGTCGCGGGATAGATTTTGGTTAAGGTTGTTCCTCGTTTTGGGAGTTCTTGCCGGTATCATCGCGATCACCCTTTACGTCGAGGCGCTCTGGCATAGATCATCCCCGCCCCCGGTATTGGTCGAACAGCCCATCGGGCAGATCGAGGAAAAGAAACCTCCGGTAAAAGGGCCGGATGGGGAAATCGAGCCCGCCACCATGAAGTCGGCCGATGAAAGGTTGGAGGCAGGAACGGTCGCGGTTCCGAATCCACTGAACCCCGAACCGGCTGTAATAAGTATGGAACCGGAAGGGAATAAGGTTCTTTCCGCACGGTCATCAGAGCCGGAGCCGGAAGAGAAAACGGTTCCACCCGAACGATCACCGGCACCGGAACCCGTAACCCCGGCGGTCGTCGCTGTTCCGGAAAAACTCAGGCTAAACATCCGAACCGTTGAGAGGACATGGCTAAAAATAATAGTGGATCATCATGATCCTGTCGAATATTCACTGGAACCGGGTGAAGAGATGGCCTTCGAAGCAAGTACCGGGTATAATCTGTTGGTTGGGAATGCCACCGGTATAAAGCTTTTGCTGAATGACAATCCTCTGCCGATTCCGGGGAAAAAAGGACAGGTTGTCACGCTCCAGATTCCCTAAAGTTTCAAATCCGGAGGATTTCTCATCGATACCCTTTCGGCAACACGGATGATATAGATCAGATGACGCGTGAATCTTATGCAGAGTGATCGAAGCAAAATATTGGTCGACAGTATCAAGAGGCTGCTCAGAAGGGATGCCACGTCTCATTTGATCAAGATTGTGAATAAGACGCATGCCGCGGATCTTTCGGCCGCGTTCCGAACCCTCTCTTTTCCCAATCAGCGCAAGCTGTTCGGTATGATCAAAGATACCGAGCAAAAAGGGGTGTTGCTAAGCGAACTTGATGAAGATGCCCTCCTCGTTCTCATTGAACAGATCGATATCGAAGAGATCGTTCATATCCTGGAAAACATGCCGACAGATGATGTTGCGGACCTGGTCGGCCAATTGCCCGAAGAGCTATCCGATACGATTCTTGAAAAAATGAAAGCTGAAGGTTCGGAGGAGGTTGAAGATCTTCTCCGATACGGTGATGATACTGCCGGCGGTATCATGGTTCCGGATTTTATAGCGCTTGGCGAGGAATTGACGGTAAAAAATGCCATAGAATCCCTTCAAAAAGAGCATCAGGATGTTGAGATGCCGTTTTATCTTTATGTGGTGGATGAGTACGGCAACCTGGTGGGTGTCAGTTCCCTTCGCCAGCTTGTGGTGACGCCGCCCTCCACGCCCCTTAAAGATTTTATGACCACGGATGTATTCTCGGTCACAACGGATATGGACCAGGAGGAGGTCGCCAAAATCGTTGCCCGTTATGATATCCTGGCGGTTCCGGTGGTGAATGATACCAATAAACTTGTGGGGATTGTGACCGTAGATGATGTCATCGATATTTTCAGAGAGGAAGCGACAGAAGATATTCTGAAAATGGCGGGTGTCGGCGGCGAGGAATTTGTTGAAACAAAATCGGTATTGAGAAGCACACGAATCCGCCTGCCGTGGCTTTTTGCCAGTTTTATCGGCGGTGTCATCGCTTTTTACATCATTTCCAATTTCGAAGAGAGTTTAAAGCAGGTGACCTATCTTGCGGCATTTATTCCGGTCATTATGGGGATGGGCGGTAACATTGGTACCCAATCTTCCACTATTGTGGTCCGCGGTTTGGCCACCGGTCGTTTGAATGTGAGGGAAATCTGGTCTGTCGTGTCAAAGGAACTCGCCATCGGGTTGATTCTGGGCTTGACATACGGCGTGTTTATAGGCCTCGTTGCACAGGCTCGCTACAATATCCAGGCGCTGGCTGTCGCAGTTGGGCTGGCGGTGGTCAGCTCGATGGCTGTTGCAGCGTTGGTGGGCTCTTTTGTACCCATGGCCTTTGCAAAGCTTCGGATTGATCCGGCGGTGGCAACCGGACCTTTTGTCACAACCGCCATCGATATCATCAGTGTGTTTTTATACTTTTTAATTGCCACGACGCTCCTGAACCTGTGATCATATGACCGGCTTTTCCACCCCTGCTATCATGCTGCGCCGGATTGTTTACGGGGACTATGATCTGATCATCACGTTTTTCACACTCAAACTGGGAAAACTTGCGGCGATTGCAAAATCGGCCAAAAAAAGCAGCAAACGTTTTCCGGGAATTCTGGAACCGTTTTCAGGGCTTGAGATCGTCTGCACCGGCGGTGGGGAAAAGGGTTTGTATTTTCTGAAAGAAGCGGCACTGGTGCAACCGCTTCCAGGCATCGGGGCCGATATTGTCAAGACCGGCTATGCCAGCTACTGGGCCGAGATTATCAACAATTGGATGGAGGAACGGGTTGAGAACCCGGAGATTTATCGTCTTTTTCAATATGTGCTGACGGAGTTGGAAAAGGGTCTTGTCCCGGGGGCGGATCTGAGTATCCTTTTCCAGATGCGTTTTTTAAGCATTGCCGGTCTGGGTCCCAACTTGTCCTGCTGCATCTCCTGCGGCACCCGAATGGAGGGCATCGGACAGAATTATTTCGGGTTTGATCTGTCCAGGGGCGGATGGACTTGCGGACGCTGCAAACCGGGGACACCGAATCGAATCGGGCTTTCAAGGGGTGCCATCAAGCAGTTGCTGTGGATCGGGAATATGGAATTGGAAAAGGCGGCAAGGGTAAAATTTACACCCAAAATCCGGCAGGAAGGGCTGGCGCTTTTAGAGGCATTTGTCGCTTATCATCTCGGGAAGGCATTGAAAAGCCTTAAGGTTCTAAAACAGGTGCGGCCTTCAGGCTAGGGTGAGTTTCGGAGATAGGCTGAAAATTACAGCGAATCCGGTATGACGATCGACAAATACCGGTGATATTCCATTTAATGTCCATGTTGACAGCCGGGCATTATTGGTGGATGATACACAGCCGATTCAATAGATGCTTGGGGCATTTGCCACATTCCATTTTCGATACGGAAACAATTTCCAATCTCTATCACTAAAGGGGTAAAAATGAATTTTCAAGAAATCATCATGAACCTTCAAAAATACTGGGCTGATCAGGGATATTTGATTTGGCAGCCCTGGCATGAAGCGGTGGGTGCGGGTACTGCCAATCCCGGAACGACCCTTAAAGTGTTGAGCCCGGAACCGTGGCATATTGCATACGTGGAGCCTTCATTCAGGCCCGATGACGGTCGATTCGGGGATAATCCCAATCGCATGCAGATGCACACCCAGTTTCAGGTCATCATACAGCCGGACCCCGGCAACCCCCAGGAGCTTTATCTCGGCAGTCTTTATGCCATCGGTCTCAAACGTGAAGAGCATGACATCCGTTTTGTCGAAGATAACTGGGAAAGCCCCGCTTTGGGCGCCTGGGGCCTCGGTTGGGAGGTATGGCTGGATGGCATGGAAATCAGTCAATACACCTATTTCCAGCAGGCCGGAGGTTTGCAACTCGACCCGGTAGCCGTGGAATTGACCTACGGTTTAGAGCGCATCGCCATGTATCTGCAAAACGTGGACAGTGTCTGGAAAATCGACTGGGATGGACAACAGACCTACGGCGATATTTTGTTTCGGCAGGAGGTCGAATACTGTGAATATAATTTTAACGGCGCGGATGTGGACGCCCTGGTGAAAGCCTATAATTTTTATGAGGGCGAGTGCAAACGCTGCCTTGATCTCAATCTGCTGATTCCGGCATATGACTACGTGCTCAAGTGTTCGCATACCTTCAATATCCTCGACACCCGCGGGGCCATCGGGGTGACCGAACGGGCAAGCTATTTCAACCGTATGCGTGGACTGTCCCATAAAGTGGCCACAGCTTATGTGGACCAGCGCCGCAAACTCGGTTTTCCGTTAATGAAGTATATGCCCGAGAGATCCATCGCCGATGTTAAGAAACCGGCAGCCCATCCCGATACACCGGATACATTCCTGCTTGAGATCGGGTCGGAAGAGTTGCCTTCCCGTGATGTGACCGCCACGGTGGCGTACCTTAAAAAAGCAGCTCCGGAGTTCTTTTCGGGATTACGCCTCACTTTCGATGATATCCAGGTGCTGGGCACCCCTCGCAGAATGGCCGTTTTGGTGAAAAATCTGGCACCCGGGCAAACCGATCTTGAAGAAACCTTAAGGGGGCCCTCCGCACAAGTTGCCTTTGACGAAAAAGGCAACCCCACTAAAGCGGCGATTGGGTTTGCTGCCGGCAAAGGGGTGGACGTGACGGACCTTGACGTTCTGGATATGGAGGGTAGTCGATATGTGGTCGCGAAGGTGCGGACCGCCGGTCGACCGGCAGCAGACGTGCTGGCTGAAAACCTGCCCGATTTTATCGGTAAAATTCCCTTTGGCAAGTCCATGCGCTGGCTGGCTGCGGCGCAATTCGGGAAGCAAAACAGTAAAATCACGTACAGTCGGCCGATTCGGTGGTTGGTTTCACTTTTCGGCGATAGGGTTGTCCCATTCAAGTTCGCGGGTATCGTCAGCAACCGCATTAGCCGCGGCCTGCGTCCCGAGGGATGCCCCGAATTTCCCATCACAGACGCCGATGCCTACCTGGATATAATGGCAGAAAACCGTATCATGATCGATCATGACATCCGGCTTTCCAACATCCAACAACAACTGATGACCGTTGCAGCGGAGGTTGACGGGCAGGTGCCGGACAATCCGGAACTTTTGGAAGAGGTAGCCCATCTGGTGGAGCAACCCACGGCCTTTCTCGGCAATTTCGAAGAGAAATATTTAACCCTGCCGATACCGGTGCTGATCATGGTCATGCGTAAGCATCAACGCTATTTTCCGCTCGTGGGAAAAAACGGCGCCCTGTTGCCGCATTTCATCGCGGTGCGAAATGGCGGCAGCGACCACCTGGACATCGTTCGTCGTGGGAATGAAGGGGTGTTGCGTGCCCGTTTTTCAGATGCCGAATATTTCTTCAAGGAGGATACTGAAAAGAAACTGGAAGACTTTTTGCCCCGCCTGGATACGCTCACGTTTCAGGAACAACTCGGCTCCATGCGCGATAAAAGCAAACGGCTTGAAAAACTAGGTCCTCAAATCGGTGAACGATTGCAGCTCGATGCCGCCGACATGCAGACCATTGAACGGGCGGCCTGTCTCTGCAAAGCTGATCTGGCCACGCACATGGTCATCGAGTTGACCCGCCTGCAGGGCGTCATGGGGCGTGAGTATGCCAAACTGTCCGGTGAATCGACACCTGTGGCCGACGCCATCCAGGAGCATTACTATCCTCAACTTCAACTGCCCGGTGATGGTTTGAGCAAACCGGGCCTGGTGCTCAATATCGCCAACCGCCTCGACAGCCTTTGTGGATTGTTTGCCGTGGGCAAGGCGCCTACCGGGTCGGCAGATCCGTTCGCATTGCGTCGCGACGCATTGGCATTGGTCACGGTTTTGATGGAAACCGAAACGGAGTTCAGCATTGGCAAGGGCTTGGAGATGGCCTCTCATTTGATGCCGGTGGATGTGAGTGAAGACTCCTTGTCTTTGACCGCCGAGTTCATCAGTCGGCGACTCGTCGGTGTGTTAAGAGAAGAATACCGGCTGCCCCACGATGTAGTGAATGCGGTACTGGCGGAACTGGGCGACAATCCCTGGCTGCTTTTGAAGACCGCTCGTGAGCTGGCCGAGGCTGTGAACCTTCCGGACTGGGAAAACGTTTTGAATGCCTATGCCCGCTGCGCGCGAATCGTTCGCACCGTTGATGAGGACTATCGTATTAACAGTGCGCTGCTTGCCGAACCGGCGGAACGCACGCTTTATGAGGCCTATCAAAACATTCTTTCCGATCCGGCAGCAACGGCTTCCATGACCGCGGTGATCACCGCCATTCGAGACCGGTTGGTCGGCCCCATCAATGGTTTTTTTGACGAGGTATTGGTAATGGTGGAGGACGATGAAGTAAAGAAAAACCGGCTGGCTTTGATGCAGGCGATCAGGGACTTGGCCAAAGGGGTTGCAGACCTCAGTCAATTGGAGGGATTTTAATCTGATTTGTATCGCTACCTCATGGTGCCGATCCAGTGGTCGTGACAAAGACGGACGCTTTGTTCGATCCTGTTTTGCGGGATCAATAGGGAGATGCGAAATGAGGTGGTGGCGATGCCGGATAGGGATATGCCCTTTTTGTCCAGAAGGGCCAATGTTTCCATAAGGACCAGGCTGTTCCGGGTTAGCCCCTCGCCGATAAGTGAAAGGGCGGCAAGATCTTCGTCAAAAAAAATTCCGCCACCGATCCGTTTTTTGAGATGGGAACGGATTTTCTCCCATCCGTAGAGATTATTTGAAGAAACGACGAATCCCGCACGGGATTGGCCGCTATCGGCATTGATCCGTGACAGGTAAACCTCTTTGATCTGAACCTGCTCCTGCTCCAGAACCGCGACGGCCTGGTTGAAGTCGTTAGTCGCATTCTCGCCGTTGAAACGAACACGTGTCACCCCCTGCTCGCTCACCACGGCCTGAACTCCCGTGATGGCCTGGGCTGGCATCACGCGGACGATGGATTCTCTCCCCGGTGAAAAAGTGCTTCGGGCGTAGATGGCAATCTGTTTCTCCTTGGCAAACTGCACCGCATGTGCGTTGAGAACCTTGGCGCCCGCCGCACTCATCTCCTGCATGACCGGATAGGAAAGTTCCGGAAGATGGAATGCATCCCCAACCATTGATGGATCCGCCGAGTAGACCCCATCAACGTCCGAGTAGATTTCGCAACGTTCCGCACCGAGGGCCGCAGCGAGTGCCACGGCGGTGGTGTCGGATCCCCCTCTTCCCAGTGTGGTGATATCACGCTTGTAGCTGACCCCCTGAAACCCGCCGATGATCACTACTTTTCCCTTGGCCATTTCATCCTGGACCCGGAAGGGGCGGACCTCAATGACCTGTGCATCGGTATGGCGGTCATTGGTGATGATGCCGGCCTGTGAACCGGTGAGGGAGACGGCTGCAAGCCCTTTTTCGATAAGTGCCATGCTCAACAGCGCCATGGTGGTCCGTTCCCCTGTGGAGAGCAGCATATCCATTTCACGCCGCGGCGGTTTCGCTGAAAACGACCTGGCCATCCCAACCAGCCGGTCCGTGGTTTTCCCCATGGCGGACACCACGACGGCCACGTCGACTCCCTGGACCTTGGCAGCGACAACCAGCTCTGCAATTTTCTTAAGCTTGTCCACATCCGCGACACTGCTGCCGCCATATTTCTGGACGATACATGCCATCTTATACCTGCCTTGCTTGGGTGAAAAAAGGAGGGAAGAATCCCATGATAAAAGGATATTCTCCCCATGTCAAATCAGCCATATGGGTTCACATCCGTTGTTGGGGTTTGATTGAGCGCGATCTTCAACGTATAGACGCCTGACGATAACCTGGCGGTTAGCGGCCATTGACCGCGTTCAAAAACGGTCATCATCCCTTTGTTGGTTGCCAGAACATCCGCGGTAAACGTTTTGATACCGTTGGTTCGGGCGGAATCCGCGATCAATTTGAACAGAAAAGAACCGATCCCGATCCCCTGGTAATCATCATCCACCACAAAGGCGATATCGGCGGTGGATGACGAAATCTCACCCACATATCTCGCTTCGGCGACGATTCGTTCCTCCTCCGCAGATCCCGCTACGCCGACAATGGACAGGGTCGTGTTACAGTCGATATTGACATAGTCCTGCATCTGCTGGTGGGGCATGGTTTTGATCCTGGAAAAATAACGGTAGTACACCGCTTCGTCTGAAAAACGATAAAAGAGCCGGCGCATCTCCTCTTCATCCGAGGGCTTTATGGGTCTGAACCGGATATCGACCCCTCCCTTGAACATTTGCCGGAGGTGGACGTCCGGTGTGTCGACGATGGGGCATGCTGCAGGATAGGCCTGGTCCGGATACAACAGCCTGTCGGCTATGGCGAGTTCAAACAGCGCTGGGCGGTCTTCCGGATGCGCAATGTCGATCAACGCCTGGGCACGTTCGCGAAGCGTGCGGCCCCTTAAACCGGCTACGCCGTACTCCGTTGCGATCACATCCACCGATTCCCGAAAACCCGATACGGCGTTCGGGTGCTCAGGGTTGCCGATGAAATTGGATCTACCGGCCTTATTTCTGCTGGGCAGTACGAATAGGGTCAACCCACCGGCGGATAATTCCGCACCGTTGATAAAATCTAGAACCTCTTCCGGTCCCGGTGCCACGGTTCCACCTGCTGCCGGAAGAAAAACGCTTCCCGAAAGATCGACCCGGTCCGCCAACTGAACCGAAACGAGGTTGGGATTTCGTCCGATTTCAGCGGGATTGAACACCGTCTCAATTCCGTGAAACTCCACTTCCGGGTTCCGGTGGAGCCACCGCATCAGTTCGGGGGTTCCCACGGCGTATGAAGCGACAGATTTGCCCGGATGGGTCAGTTTGTTGCAGTTGGTGACCGTACCGTTTTTAACGAGATCCATCATATCATCCGTAAAAAAGGGAGAGTGAATGCCCAGATCACGTCTCCCGGCCAGTTGACGGGCGAGGGCGGTGAACAGGGGGCCAAACGAAAAAGCGATGCAGCATCCGTCAGGGATCACCGAAGCGATATGGGCGGCTATCCGGTCGTGAACGGGTCTTACCTGCCACCGATCAAAGGTATAGGGGGCGAACGCGGCGTTTACCAGCCAGTCGAAGTCCGAGATCCGGATGCGGGTGCCCCCGGATGTAAAAGGGACTTTTTCGTTTATTTCCCCAATTTTCAGGGTTGCTTTTTCCAGAGCGGATTTCGCCCCGTCCACAACTGCACCAAGGCAACTATAGCCTGTTTCATCCGGTGGAGAGATCTGGACAAACGCGGTATCGATATGAACCCGACCGGATTGAATCCGGCGCGGTATGGCCGAAAATCGGCAGGGAATCAGATCCACCTGTCCGGAAACCACGGCCGGGCCCGCTCCCCAACCTGAAAAAAAAGTTTTGTAGCGATACTTGCCGCAGGCCAACCCTTCCGGTGTCACCGCCTCACCGAACCCTACCAGTTGGATGATTTCCAGATCCTGTAGATTGCGCAGGTCCGAACGGATCAAACCATGCATGAGGGTCCTGGGTTCCGCAACGCCCGAACCGAGAAAGATACACATCCCCGGCTCGATTTTGGACAGGGCTTTCTCCGGTGTGACAACGCGTCGATGCCAATCCGTTTCTGTTGACTGAACCATG
Source organism: uncultured Desulfobacteraceae bacterium (assembly GCA_964631805.1). GTDB lineage: Bacteria > Desulfobacterota > Desulfobacteria > Desulfobacterales > CAZWAE01 > CAZWAE01. The sequence continues at coordinate 19,750 of CAZWAE010000050.1, forward strand.
TGAATCCTCTTTCTGCGGGGGGCGGATGCGGCCCGCATCCTTCGTTTTTCTCTATCATATGGTTTGGGGTCTTGAAAGGTTTTCCTTGTACATGGATTTAGCGAATCATTGACAAAGAATCCAACCTGGCATAAAAAACCATCACTGCCGGGTTCATCGCCGCAGGTGGCCGGCAGAAAAAAAATGTTTTTAAAGGAGTCTACTATGCCGTTTGATCCCTCTTTGGATAAAATGCTGAAGCGCTGGAAATGTGAAGAGACCGGTCTCGTCGTTTCCATTAACCAATATGGAGAGGGGGAACCGAAGGTACAGATCGGTCCCCGGATTCTGCTTAAAAAAGATGGCACCGACAGAGCTCCCGTGAAAGCGGGGCGCCTGACCATCGAGGATGTGATGTGGCTTTATGACACCATCGATGAGATCAAGGAGGAGTTGAGTACCCTTGCGGGACCGGAATAGTTAGTGCCCATCCATAAATGGTCTTTTTCCGCGATATCGGCGTCGGACGC
>CAZWAE010000051.1:0-20056 GCA_964631805.1 uncultured Desulfobacteraceae bacterium
GCATTCTCGAATCCGGAGATATATTCGTGATCAACAAATCGGATCACCCCGGCTCGGAGATGGCGGCCGCCGATCTGGAGGCGATGCTGGGATTGCGAACCTGCCCCGAAGGATCATGGCAGCCGCCTGTGGTCCTGACCGCAGCGCTCCATGACCGCGGCCTCAAAACGCTCCTCGACGAAATCGTAAAGCACCGATCCTACCTGGGAGACGTGTTATGGCATCGGCACCGGGAAAAACAGATCGAAAACCGCTTCTGCGACCTGCTGAGGGACCGTCTCTTCAGGGAGATCAAATTGATGATGCAGGACCGTGGCCATTGGAATCCACTCCTTGAATCCCTGAAAGAGGGCCGGACCGATATTCACCAAGCCGTTGATAGGGTCATCGCCCACGCCTTAAAATCATACGACCCTGAATCTCCCGAATAGAGGGGGCATGTGCAGTTGGCATTCAGCCTCTTTCGTTTCACCGGAATTTATTGTTGCAGGATTTGACTTACGAATTCATCAGATATGCACATCAAATCACAACTATTTGAAATAATGATGTATATGTGGTATTGGCAAGAAACAGACACGTAGTGAAATCATGGGATATGTGAATTTTTGACATTCTATTTTCATCCGTATCAAAATATTTTCGAAATCATCAAATACCCAGATCTTGTGTTTTATTCCCGATTTAGGCTATGGTGACAGATCCCTCTCAAATTGGATTTAGATCCTTCTGATCTGAACGCTGAAAACATCCTGAATCTCAAGCTCGTATTCCATTTCGAGTGGTCAAGATATCTTTAGTCTGCTGAATTATTAAGATATTCATGTTTTATGCAAGTAGTCATAATTCGTGTTAAATGAATTTCACAGTCACTACACGGATAAGGTGCGACGACTCTAACTGAGAAATAATACGAATAATTCTCAAACACAGAGAGGTCTAAGGCGACAGCAGCTTATAGATAGTTTTCTCTTTAATTATTTTTCCCTTTTGCAGTCGCATTCCACAAGGCTCCATACGTACCTTTATCAATTTTTGATGCATAGCCAGCAGTTCTGCTTTCAACTTGGATTTTATTGTTCTCGACAGCCTGGCCAATTAACCCACTTAGCCGGAATTGTTTCCTGAAACCTCGAAATGTGCACAATGGATAACCGCTTTTTAATGGGCCAACGACCCTTTGGGCACTTTCGTGTCACCGAGGTACATCAATGAAACCGAGTCTAAAAACAAGCCTCTTGTTACGAATCACCGCTATCTCGTTCGTCAGTATCGCTTGCATTTCCATCGCCTCCGTTTATATGGAATATTCTCACTTCAGAAAAGATGCCTTTCGAACAAGAGAGGAATATCTAGTAGCGCAAAAACAGTTGATCCAATCAGAAGTGACCCGAACCATTGACTATATCGACTATATGCGGGGCAGCACCGAATCACGATTGTGCTCCTCTATCAAATCAAGGGTCTACGAAGCCCATGCCATCGCCACCCATATTTTAAATCGCTTTAAGGAGGGCATGACCGACGAGGAGATCGCCGGGTTGATCCGGGAGACCCTCAGACCGATTCGGTTCAACAAGGGGCGGGGGTACTATTTCATTGCCGACCTGGAAGAGAGGGTGATTCTCCTTCCCATCAATCCTGCGGCCGAAGGGACGGACCTTTCCGATTGGCATGACCAGGACGGCACCTATGTGTTGAGAACCGCCAGTGAAATCGCACGGCAGAAAACGGAAGGATTTTTCGAATACCGCTGGCCCAAACCCGGCATGCTGGAGAAGCAGTTCAGGAAGATATCTTTTGTAAAGCACTTTGAACCTTTCGACTGGTATATCGGCACTGGCGAATACATAGACGATGTGGCGGCGGATATACAGGCGGAGGTGGTGGAACGGCTGGAAAAAGTCCGTTTCGGCGAGGACGGCTATATCTTTGCTGGTCAATGGGACGGCCGGTCGCTGATCGGTCCTGCCAAGGGAAAGAACATGTGGGACGTCACCGATGTGAACGGCGTGAAAATCGTCCAGCATCTCATTGCTGCTGCACGGCAAGGAGGCGGGTTCGTGGAATACGTGCTGCCGCCCTTTGCCGACCGGCGCCACACGGACAAGATTAGCTTTGCCACGGCCGTACCGGAATGGCAGTGGTATGTGGGGGCCGGCGTTTATGTGGACACCATCGAAGACCGCATCGCCAACCTCAAAGGTGAACTGGATCGGCGACTGGTCCGGTACATGTTCCTGTTCGGATTGCTTTTTGTGATCCTGGTCAGCAGTGCCTTCCTCGTGTCCAAACGGCTGGCCGACCAGGTGGGCGAGGTGGTCGAATCCTTTCTGGATTTTTTCAAAGCGGCCAAAGATGACAAAGCACGTATCGATCCCGAACTGCAGTCTTATGCCGAGTTTGTCGACCTGGCCGCGGCGGGAAATGCCATGGCCGAACGCCGTGAAAGGGCCGAGACCGCCCTGCGCCAGAGCGAGGCGCAATTCCGGTCCGCTTTCAACAGCGAATCAGTGGGCATGGCGCTGATCGGGAGGGACACAACATTCATCCGGATCAACGACCGTCTCTGCCGCACTCTCGGTTATTCTTCCGAGGAGTTGCTCGGCCGGTCCTTCAACGATTTTACCCATCCCGAGGACCGTACCGGCGGCGATGATCGGGTTCGCCGGCTGATCAGCGGTGAAGACCGGTACAACTCGGCCGAAAAACGGTATCTCCACAAGGCGGGACATGTGGTCTGGGCGCTGGTGAGCAACGCACTGGTAAGCGATGCGGCCGGAGAGCCACAACTGATCGTCTCCTACCTGCTGGACATCACTGAGCGCAAGCAGATGGAAATGCGGGTGATGCAGGAAAAAAACTTTTCAGAAAGTGTACTCAACAGCTTGCCGGATGCGTTTTACATGTTCGACACTTCCGGCAAGATGCGCCGTTGGAACCATAGCCTCGAGATCGTCAGCGGTTATACTTCGGAAGAGGTCGCTCAAATGTCCGCCCTGGATTTCATCGCCGGCCAGTATAGGGAAATCACTTTTCAGGCGATCGAGGAGGTGTTCGAGGCCGGCGAATCAAGCGTCGAATCGGCGTTTCAGACGAAAATCGGTGAGGAAATCCCTTACCTGCTTACCGGGAAACGAATCGAGATCGAAGGCATTACCTATTTGTGCGGTATGGGTGTTAATATCATCGAACTCAAGCGAGCTGAAGAAGCGCTGCGCAAGAGTGAAGAACGCTACCGTGAAATCGTCGAGGGGACGGACAACCTCGTGACCGAGGTGGACCCCGAGGGTCGATTTACCTTCGTCAACGAGGCCTCGCGAAAAATTTTCGGCCTGGAGCCGAAAGATTGCGTCGGACGGCTGGCTTTCGATTTCGTCTATCCCGATGACCGGGAAAAGACCCTCGACCATTTTACCCGGTGGGTCAAGGAGAAAGCGCACAGTGTCACCTTCGAGAATCGTCAGGCCAGCCGATCCGGCCAGGCCCGTGACATGCTCTGGAGCATCAAGTTGCATTTTGATGCTGCCGGTGAAATCAACTCGATCAAATCCATTGCCCGGGACATCACCGAAAGAAAACGGGCCGAAGAGGAGTTGGCCCGGTACCGCGATCACCTGGAGGAGTTGGTGGAGGAGCGGACGGCGGCGTTACGCCGGACCAACGACAACCTTCAGCGTGAAATCATCGAACGAAAGCGGATCGAGGCGGCGTTGCGGGATTCGGAAACGCGCCTGGCGGAAATTTTAGATTTTCTGCCTGATGCGACGCTGGTCATCGATAGGGATGGCCGGGTCCAGTTATGGAACCGGACCATGGAGGAAATGACAGGAATAAATGCGGCGGATATCCTGGGCAAGAGGAAATATGAATACGCCATTCCTTTTTACGGGAAGCGTAGGCCCATGTTGGTGGACCTGGTCATGCAGCGGGACAAGCTGTTTGAGGAAAAATACCTGCATATCAAAGAAGTGGGGGACCGTCTGGTGGGCGAAGCCCACACGCCGAATCTTGGCCTGGGTGGCGTGTATACCTGGGGATACGCCCGGCCGCTGTATGATGCCCGGGGCGATGTGGTTGGTGCCATCGAATCGGTCCGAGACATCACCGAACGCAAACGGGCCGAGGATGCCCTGCGTGAGAGCGAGGAACGCCACCGGGTATTGCTGGAGGCATCGCCGGACCCGGTGACAGTGTATGATCCCCAGGGAGACGTTTTATACGTCAATCCCGCCTTTGAAAAAACCTTTGGCTGGCGTCTGGAAGAGTTCGAAGGTCGGCAAATTGATTTTGTGCCACCTCACGAAAAGAAAAAAACCCGCGAAGTGGTTGAGCGGACCCTGGCAGGTGTAAATATGTTTCTGGAAACCCAACGGCTGACCAGTTCGGGCGATACGCTTGATATCCAGATCAGCACGTCGAGTTTCTATGACAGTGCGGGCAACCTGGCCGGCACTATAGTGATCTCCAGGGATATTACGCCGCAGAAACAGGTCGAGGAGGCGTTGCGGCAATATGCCGACACCCAGACCGTTCTGGTGAGGGAGGTCAATCACCGGGTGAAGAACAACCTGTCGGCCATCATCGGCATGCTACACATGGAACAGGACCGGGCCGAGGTCGAGGGGTTGACTTCGTACATTCCAGTTTTAGGGGACCTGGTGGGACGAATCGAAGGGCTTTCCACCGTTCACAGCCTGCTGTCGGCGTCCGGGTGGCGGCCCTTGGAGGTGGGTGAACTCTGCCGGCAGGTGGTAGACGCCGCCTTGCAGGGAGTTCCCCTGGGAAAACGGATCGATGTCAAGTTATCGCCCAGTCGGGTGCGAATCAACAGCAACCAGGCCCATCACCTAACACTGGTGGTCAATGAACTGACCACCAATACCGTGAAATACGCCATGGAACATAGGGACGTAGCGAACATCTTTATCGAAATCGATCAAAGCGATCATATCTTGGAGATCCTTTTCAAGGACGATGGTCCCGGTTTCCCGGACCATATTCTCCGGAACGATTCCGTCTCATCCAGCATCGGGTTCGAACTGATCCGGGGGATCACCCGGCAAAGTCTGGGGGGCGAAATCGATTTCAAAAACGATCAGGGGGCCGTGGTCCGAATGCGTTTCGAAAACGAACTTGAAGCCGAAGGGGGGGCGTCATGAAAATACAGAATCCGATTCGTGTGGTCGTTGCAGAAGACGATTTTCTGGTCAGCCGGGAGATTGGCCGAGCCCTGAAGTCCATCGGGTTCCAGGTCGTTTCCGAGGTGGCCAACGGCGAAGACGCCGTGGAAAAAACCTGTGAACTCAAGCCTGATGTGGTCCTCATGGATATTCAGATGCCAAGGCTCGACGGGCTTCAGGCCTCTAAACGGATACAGGCCCGATGTCCCACACCGGTGGTGGTGCTGACCGCCCATGAATCCCAGGACCTGGTGGCGCGGGCCAGCGATACCGGTGTGGGCGCTTACCTTACGAAACCGCCCAAACCGGCCGAGATCGAACGGGCCGTCACCATTGCCATGGCCCGACATACTGATCTGATGGTCTGCCGCAAACTCTACCAGGAGTTGAACCAGCGCAACCGGGCGCTGAAAAAGGCTCTTGATGAAATTAAAATACTGCGCGGTATTTTACCGATTTGTGCCAACTGCAAGAAAATCAGAGACGACTCGGGCTACTGGAACCAGATCGAAGCCTATATCCGTGACCATTCTGAAGCTGAATTTAGCCACAGTATTTGTCCTGATTGTGCGAAAAAATTGTACCCTGATTTAGAGATTTATCATGATTAATGAGGACATAGATCATTACCTTATTCTTGAGTTACGATAAGTTGAGAATCCATAAAAATACCATTCCTATCCAAAAATCAGAATTTCCAGTTTATAGCGCCCCAATATATTGTAGCCGCCTCAACTGTTAAGATGTGTGATATAGAATTTGATAATGTCGAATCGTTTTCGGCTGCGAGTTTTATCAATTTTATGCCCGATTTTTATCGCGCCGGATAACGTTTCCGGAGGAGCGCTACCTGAAAGATATCGCCGGCCACAGATGGGTAAATTTATCGGTCCAGCAAATCTTTGTCCCATCCGATATCCTCCAGCCCGGAATCCGGTGGCTGACGGCTTCTATATCCGACGCACGACGGGCCAGGAGGGCCGACGCCAGCCGCAACCTTTTGGACCCCTTCCCGGAAAAACCGGCGGCAGGTGAAAGAATAAAGTAGGGAATGCTGATGGTGACGGCATGGATCATCGTGTGGTTCCGATCACGACTATTCCTCTGAATCCGCTGTCTGCCCGGGTCAGCCGTTCGGAGATTTTTCGGCCCGTATCGACCCGGACCGGATCATCGGCCTTGTTCAGGAAAACAACTCTTTTTGCCGTTTCCGGGGCTCCCTTCAGGATGCCGTGGGGATGGGTCATCACCCTGGCCACAGATGCTTCCGTTACGGTCTCCCCCGGGTGAACACCCGTGACTTCGGCAAACTTCTCAGGCCTGAAAACAAAAGGGGGCTCTGCGGGCTTTCCCACGGCATCCAAACCCGCAACACCGATCACCCATTCTGATGATAGAGGAATCACCGGTTCGTGGTCCGCGGGCGCCTTTAACGGCATTCTGGACGCACCGTCGGCCTCTACGATGATCCAGGAAAAAAGTGGTGCCCGATGAAGCGCATCAATGGTTTCCGGAGCGTATCCCATCAGTTTTCCGAGAGTCTTTTCTCCGGCAGCGGCGGTAATATGCCGGTTCTCCGTCAGCATCGGCCCGGCCCGATCGATGATTTCGGAAACGGACCCGGCGAGCAGAAACGATGGGGATTGATCGGAGGTGGGACGCAAGATTTTTGTGGTGGTGGTGGTCAGCACCGTGCCCCCGGCTCCGGTCAACTCACGGGCAAGCCGGTACATGAGGCTGGTTTTCCCGCCGGCGCCAACCAGACTAACCACCCCGCCGCCTTTGAGCATGAATTGGTCACACAGCGCTGTCATCACTTTTTACCCGAAAAACTGTCCATAGGTGTTGGTACACCCCACCTCTGACTTCAAATGCCCAAAAAATTATTTGTTCAGGTACGAACAGAGTACCCTCTCAAGATCGCTTCCAACACCGAACCCGATATCGCCCTGGCTTTGTCGGAAATGGTAGCGCAGTACTCCTTTTTGCCCCTGGGGTCGATATCGCCGAGCTTAAGCCCCCGTGACACTTCCGTTCCGGATCTTATCAAACCCCTGAGGATGCCGTCAATCCCCGCTACAACCGTCTTTTCCCCTACCATGCCGATCATTTCATCTTTCAGGACCGGGTCTCCGATGCCGGCATGGGCCCGGAATTCGCCGGCGTCGGGTGCCCGCAAAACCCTTGCCGTTGTGACCCCTCCAACGTTCCCCGGGATGCCCGTATCAGGAAGGGCGGCGCCCTTTGTGATGATCCTTCCCAGATCATGTCCCCGATGGGTTTCGATGACCATATCCACATCAGTGCCGGCCGTAAATCCGGGGCCCAGGCCGATCACCACATCCGCCTCATCCCTGGCCGTACCCAGATTTCGTTTGGCCAAAATGCCATCCACCACCACATCCGGTTTCAGGTGGCCAAGATTTTTCCATTCACTGTCCGCCATCACGGCAATCCGCCCTTCCCGCCAGGCGTTGTGAACACCGGAAACGGATCTCACGTTTACTGCCGTGACGCCTTCCACTGTCTGCCGCTCTTCATATATCGCTTCACAAAAGGAAACCTGCCGGCGTACGGCAAGGGGTTTTTTCACCTCCAGCATGCAGATGCGGTGCATCCGGGCTTGAAAGAGACGCCACGCCACAGCGCTGGCCATCTCTCCGGCACCCTTGATCACAATCCGGACCGGATCCATTGATCTGTTGAACATGTAATCTCCTCCGCACCCAGTAAATTATTGTTATCATAATTCAGCAAGCCGCCGGAAAACAACCCCGACAAGTTTCGTAACCTTTCTCGCTTACCGATTCCAATCTGTGTAATCTGCGAAATCTGTGGATTAAAAACCGCTGGTTGAACTTATAACGGCTCGATGATTATTCTTTTCATAAGCGTTTCTTTATATTCGGTTTTCAAACATCAGGATTTATGATAAAAACCGAACATGATTCCAGGTTCCAATCCTAACTCCCCCCACCCACCCTCAACAGCAGGCATTATCCTGGCCGCGGGGATGTCCAGCCGTTTCGGACACCCAAAGCAGCTCGCCCAATGGAACGGCAAATCCCTCCTGCAGCGCGTTGTAGAGGAGAGTATGGCTTCCCGGCTCGATGAGATTATCCTGGTTCTCGGGTACCGGGCTGCCATGATTCGACGACATCTGGACCCGCTGCTCGATTCCCCTCAAATCCGGTGGGTCGACAACCCGCGATTTCAACTTGGACAAAGTGAATCCGTAAAAGCAGGTCTGAGATTTACACGAAACAGAACCGATGCCGTCATGTTCCTGATGGCCGATCAGCCGCTGGTCACCTGCCGTTTGATCGACCGCCTGCTTGATACGTTCAGGCAATCGGAGAGGGCCATCTGCGTGCCGGCATATAGAGGCCAAAGGGCCACCCCCGTCATTATCGGCCGCAAGTTCTATCCGGAACTGTTTCAAATCACGGGTGACAAAGGCGCCCGGGGGATCATCGATGCCAACCCGGATCAGGTTGAGGTTCTGGAAATCAACAACCCCGATTGTCTGAAGGATATAGATACCGTCGCGGATATGAACCGCCTGCTGAATAGTGCCCATCGGATCCGCGTCATTTAATGAGGCCCGGCAGATAGAGCGCAATGCCCGGGAAAAGCATCAGGATCAGAACACAGATCAAATAAGCCGGGAGAAAGTAGGTCACCCCTTTAAAAACGTCTTTAATCGGTACATCCTTTGCCATGCCGGCCACCACATAGGTGGTCGCCCCCACCGGAGGGGTAACCGCTCCCAGGGTGGTAATGACGGTGATGGTCACTGCAAACCAGAGGGGGTCGTACCCCAGTTCCCTGGCCACGGGAAAGAAGATGGGAATGGTGATCAACAGGAGAGCCAGGGCGTCCATCACGGCCCCGCCCACGACGTAAATGCCAAAGATGATCAGCATGATCACAACTTTTGGAACGGGCAGACCCACCACCCAATTGGCGATATCAAAGGGGATGCGGGTCACCGCCAGAAAGCGGCCGAATATCATGGCACCGGCAACGATCATGATGACCATGCAGGACACCCGGAGGGTATCGTTCACCGAGGCGATAAAGCCTTTCCAATTCAGACTCCGCTGCACCACTCCGATGAGCACGGCAAAAAAGGAGCCCACGGCACCTGCCTCCGTGGGGGTAAAGATACCGAAATAGAGGCCTAGCATCACGGAGCAGAACAGCACCACCATCTCAAAGGCGCCTGACAATGATTTGATCTTTTCCGACAGCCCGGTCTTTGGCGCCACCGGACCCCAGTCCGGATGGATAAGGCAGACCGCCACAACGGTCAAGGTCAGCAGCAGGGCCAACAACACACCCGCCCCGATCCCGCCGTAAAACAGGCGGGCAATGGACTGTTCGGTGGAAAGACCGATGACGATGAGAACCACGCTGGGCGGAATCACCACCCCCAGGGTGGATCCGCAGGCAATGGCCCCGGTGCTGAGCTTGGGGTCATACTTAAATTTCTTCATCTCGGGCAGGGCCACGGTGGTCATGGTGGCGGCAGTAGCGGCGTTGGATCCGCAGATGGCTGAAAATGCCGCGCAGGCCATCACCGTGGCCATGGCAATCCCGCCGCGGATCTGCCCCACCCATTTATAAGCGGCATTGTAGAGCTTTTCGTTAACCCCTGAATAAAAGGCTATCTGCCCCATAAAGATGAAAAGGGGGATCACCGTCAGGCCGTACTTGGAAAAGGTGTCCCACAGCACCGAACTGACCATGTTGAGGCCCGCTTTAAAGGAAACAATATAGCAAAAACCGGCAAAGCCGACGATCCCCATGGCAAACCCCACCGGCAAACCCAGGAAAAACAGGATCAACAGAAGAACGACAATTCCGATCACTCCAACCAGGGATAGGCTCACGTTAACTTTCCTTATGGGGGATGACTGCGTTTAACAATTGGGTGAGCAGGGTCAATGCCAGTACCAGACAGCCAAATGCCACCGCGTAGGTAAACGGGTAGTAGATCACCTGGAGCGTCTCGGTCACTTCACCGGTTTTCATCAGGATGTTGGCTTTGACGGCGATCTGCCAGGACGCGATGATGAAAAAAACCATGCAGAGGAAACTGTTGATGATATGAATCACTTTTTTGGTTCGCGCCGAATAATTGGTCACCAGTATATCTACAGCAATGTGCCCCTTCTTGATCTGGGTGTAGCCGAGGGCAAAGGCGGTGACAATGGCACCGGCATACCCCATCAGCTCGAAAGTTCCCCGAATGGGGACCCAGACCGCGCGGGAGAGGATATTGGCGCAGGTGATGGTGATCATTCCTATTAGGAATACGCCTCCGATCAACGCGAGAGCATTGACCAGCCACCGGTTTATTTTATCAAGGAAAGCCATACTTCTCCTTTGACAGGTGTCGATTGTTGTCCCCATAAAAGATGTGGCATAATACACCGATCAAAAACTCTCGGTGAATATGCCACATCTGCGAGAGGGCCATTTCTGGACGGACACTATTTCGAATGCTTGGCGATCAGGGCACGAATATCATCTACGATCTGCCTGGCCGGCACTTTGCCTTCGTTTTTGGCAATCCACGCCTCCACGATGGGTTCCAGGGCTTTATCCCAGTCCGCTTTGTCCTTGGGTTCGATAAACTCGACCCCTTGCTGTTTTTTGGACCATTCGATGGACTCCATGGCGTGGTTGTCCATATAGGTGCCGGTCCACTCCGCCTGTTCCAGGGCCAGATCGTCGAATACCTTCTTAACATCCGCCGGCAAAGCGTTCCATTTGTCCATGTTCATGACCACGGCAAAGGGATAGATGGGGGTATTGGTATAGGTGACGTACTTGCAGAGTTCCGCAAATTTGAAATCCTTCATCACCTCCAGGGAGGAGAAAAGACCCTTGACGGTTCCCTTTTGCAGCGCTTCCGGGGTGGCGGACATGGGCATGCCGATCTGGTTGGCACCCCAGGATTTCAGGATCTGGGCCGCGCCGCCGGAGGCACGAAGGGAAACGCCTTTGATATCGGCAAGGCTGCGGATGGGCACCTTGGACATGATGTTGGAAGGTGCGGTGGTGAACATGGTGAGGACCTTTACCCCGGCGAACGGTCCGAAGTTGTATTTTTTATACATGTCATACAAAACCAGGCTTCCGACTTTCGCGTTGGGAATACCCAGGGGCAGGGCGGTGGCGTTGGAGATGACGAAACGTCCCGGCTGGTAGGCCTGGCAAAGGTTCCCGATATCCGCAGTGCCGGCGATGACGCCGTCCATCATGTTTTTAGGACCCAGAAGGGTACTGCCCGGAAAGGTGTTGATCTTCACTTTACCGTTTGTGCGTTTTTCAACCTCTTTCTTCCATCGTTCCATCTGTACGCACGGGAAAGTGATGGGGGGCGGGAAATTGGCATAGCTCAGCTCAATGGGACCGGCCATGACCGGTGCCGCGCAGAAGGCGGAAACCACCACTGCTGCCAGGAAAAACAGGGCCATCGTTAGATTCATCTTCCGTTTCATGACGCACCTCCTTTTTGTGGGTTTGAATGCTTCAATCACAAGACTGTTTCTTTTCGGTCAAGGGGTCGAATCCGCACGAATCGGCCCCCTCTTTCTTTTTGATGGCGGCCAGCACCCGCTCCGGCGTTATCGGCAGATCATTGATCCTGACACCGATGGCATCATAGATGGCGTTGGCGATGGCCGGCGCCGTGGGGACACAACCCGGTTCGCCGATCCCTTTGGCGCCGTATGGCCCATCTTCGTCGACGGTTTCAATGACCACCGGTTTCAATGGAATGGCATCCTTGGCGGTGAGGATCTTGTAATCCCTGAAGTCGGGGTTCATGTTGCGCCCCTTTTCCAGTATGACCTGCTCGGTCAAGGCATAACCGACCCCCATCATCACGCCGCCGTACACCTGGCCGTCCAGCAGCATGGGATTGATGGCACGACCCACATCATGGGCCGCCACGTAATCGAGGATCGTCACCTTCCCGGTTTCCTCGTCCACTTTCACCCGAACGCCGTGGGTACCAAAAGAGTAGGTCACGGACATGTTTCCTTTGAAATCCCTTCCCATGTTTTCGTTGGCCGGATCGTAAAAAAAGTCCGCCATCATCATGGTGCCGCCATGGCTGAAATGGGCCTTTCTCAGCAACTTGGCAATGGGCATGGCGCGTTCGGGGTCTTTAGCCGCAAAGATCATCCTGTTTTTCAGGACCAGGTCCGTTTCCGCAACCTCCAGCGCCTTTGCACCCATCTCAAGCAGTCGGGTTCGGATCTTATTGGCAGCCCCCAAGGCCGCATTTCCGGCCACGAAAGTAGTTCGGCTGGCATGGGCGCCCACATCCCAGGGACAGATATCGGTATCGTTGTGGATGACGTGGACATCTTCAACCTCGAGCCCCAGTTGTTCCGCCACGATCTGGGCCAGCACCGTATCAGCCCCCTGCCCCATGTCCGAAGCCCCGGTGAACACGTCTGCCTTGCCGAAGTCATCGAGCTTGATAATGGTGCCGCATCCGTCCGATTTGTAGATCCTGGCACCGCCGCCCACATGGATCAGCGAGGCAACGCCCACCCCTACACCATCTCCTTTGGGTCCGCCCATGTTGAGTTCCTTTTCCACCGCATCGATGCATTCCGGCAGACCACAGGTGGTAATGCGCAAATCCTGGGGCGTGACATCCCCGGGCTGGTTGCAGTTGATCCTGCGGAGGGCCACACGATCGATGCCCGCGGCTTCTGCAAGCATGTCCATGGCGCTTTCGATGGCAAAGGTAGCCTGGGGATTTCCGTACCCCCGCATCGCCTGGGCATAAGTGTTGTTGGTATAAACGCACTTGGCCCGGTAGCGCACGTTGGGCACCCGGTAAAGCGAGGTGATGGGCATCATCATCACCGATGGCGTGGTCACCCCCCAGGAGGTGTAGGCACCATTGTCCAGCACCATGGACATATCCCGAAAAAGCAGCTTGCCGGCCTTGTCGCAACCCATCTCGATATCGATGATGGTGGGTTGCCGGGTGGAGGTGGCAATAAATTCCTCCTCACGGTCAAAGAGGATCTTGACCGGTTTTCGGGCACTCCAGGCCAGCAGAATGGCGACATGTTCGTAGGCGTAGGTATCCAGCTTGCTGCCGAACCCTCCCCCGATGGTGGGTTTGATCACCCTCACCCGTTTGTCCTTGAGTCCCAGGGCTTTCATGGTTTCGAGGAAATCCTTCTGGGCAAGGGAGGGGATCTGGGTATTGGTATGGATGGTCAGGTTATTGGCATTGTCGAAATCGGCGATGGCACCGCTGGTGCCCAGGCAGCAATGGGTCACCCACGTGGTAGTGAAGCGGTCCTTGACCGTGTAGGCCGCCTGTTTTCGGGCCGCTTCCACATCTCCGTAATGGAGTTTCCAGGGCATTTTCAGAACGTTGGTTTTGTGGGATTCGTGCACCAGGGGCGCATCGGGCTGCATCGCTTTTTCCGGGTCGAAAATGGGCGGCAGGGATTCGTAGGTCACCTCGATAAGATCGACGGCCCGCTTAGCGGTCTCCGGATCCGTTGCCGCCACCGCTGCCACCTCATCGCGGTAGGAACGCACCTTTCCGGCTTTTAAGGGCGGGTTGTCTTTGTAAACGCCCATCCGGACTTTAGGGATATCCTCGCCTGTGAGGATCACCCGAACCCCCGTGAGCTGCCTGGCCTTTCGGGTGTCGATTTTCACGATGCGGGCGTGGGGGTATTTACTGTAAAGAATTTTGCCATAGAGCATGCCGGGCAGTTTGACATCCTGAATATACCGGGCTCTGCCCGTTGCTTTATCAACGGCATCCACCTTGGGAATCCGTTTGCCGACTGCTGAAAATTCTTGTTTGGTTTCCATTCTTAATCCTGTCCTTTTTATCGGTTGATAACCGGCGAACCACAAGGAATCGATGGAGCCATCTTCTGAAATAGACTCCTGTCACCGGCAGGTTTTCAAGCCTCATCTCCGTTCTTCCAGGCAACCACCTCAACACCTTCGGCATCCTTTTCGACAACAGCCTGGACCGATTCGAAGATCTGGGTATAGCCGGTGCATCGGCAAAGATTTCCTGCCAATGCATGTTTGATGTCGTCAATGTCGGGATTGGGGTTTTCATCCAGCAGCGCCTTGGCCGACATGATCATACCGGGACTGCAATACCCGCATTGGATGCCGCCGTTTTCAACGAAAGATTCCTGAAGGGGATGAAGGGTTCCGTCGGCAGTCGCCAGTCCCTCGATGGTGACCACCTCGCGTCCGTTTATTTCCGGTGCGAGGTACAGGCAACTGTTGATGGCGGCACCGTCGATGATCACGGTGCAAGCGCCGCATTCACCGCTTCCGCACCCCTCCTTGGTTCCGGTGAGCCCCATCTCATCCCGCAGCAGGTCGAGCAGGGTCCAACGATCCTCAACCGCCATCCGGATCTTGTTGCCGTTTAAGGTAAACTCAATCTCTGTAGACATGAAAATGCCTCCTGCTTTAAAATAGAATCTGAGATCTCAAATTAGGGATTTCAGATGATTCAGTTTCAATCGTTCTTTTGTAAACGTTCCAGGCAACGCATGCCCATTCGCCTCACGTATACCGATACCATCTCCCGGCGATACCAGGCCAGGCCCCGGATGCTGTCGCGCACCCGGGATTCTTCAGCTGCCATCTGCCCCGCTTCCGCCAGTACCCTCTCATCGATCGTCTTGCCTTTGAGAAAGCGCTCCGCACTTAAGGTGCGCAGGGGTGTCGGTGCCGCCACACCGAGACAGATGCGCGCCTTTTCACAGACATCGGTATCCGCTGCAAGGGTGATCACCACCCCCACGCCGATCAGCGGCAGTTCCATGGCCGCGCGCCGACCGAATTTCTTGTACGCGCCTCCGGTACGGGCCGCCTGCGCTGGAATTACAATTTCGGTAAGAATTTCACCAGCCGAAAGCACGGTCTGACCAGGGCCTTCAAAGAAATGGATAAGATCCACGGACCGCTCTCCGTTGGGACCGTAAATCTTCGCTGCCCCATCCAAGGCAATGAGTGGAATCGCACCGTCGGCCGAGGGCACGGCGTTGACCAGGTTGCCGCCGATGGTGGCCACATTGCGGACCTGCAGGGACCCGATATTCTGAACAGCATCCAGGATAATGGGGTATTTTTCACCGATCAGCGGAGAGGTTTCCAGGGTACGGTGGGTCACAAAGGCCCCGATGTGCAGCTCGCCGGTATCCGGGTTGAATTCGGGCTCATCGAGGCCCTGAACGTGTTTCAGTGAGATGAGGTACTCCGGTGCGACTTTTCCCTGTTTGGCCTTGACGATCACATCGGTGCCGCCGGCAATATACATGGCCCGATCCCCGTGGGATTCGAACAATGACACTGCTTCATCCAACGATTTTGGAACGAGGTAGTTCAATTTCTTCATGGTCGCCTCATTAAGTTTGTCGGTTGTCGAAAAACCGTTTGGATTTTCTTTCGGATCTCGGCAATGAGCAATAATCGAGCACTTCGACATCACAGCTGACCATTATCTGCTTTTTGACGGCATCCGCCACTTTTTCGGCGATCTCCGGATGATTACCGGGATCCGTGCCCTCGCAGCACTCCAGCCGGAGGGTCATATAATCCTTGCCGTCCTCTCTCCGATCCAGGACGATCTGGTATTCACAGCTGACGGCCGCCACGGAAGACAAGATCTCATCGATCTGGCCGGGATAGACATTGACCGCGCGAAAGATGAACATGTCATCCGAACGACCCAGTATCCTGTCGTGCATGGGCAGGATACTTCCACATGAGCAGGGGTGTTTGATCGCCCGGGTCAGATCCCGGGTGCGGTATCGGACCAGAGGCGCCGCCTCCTTGGCAAGGGTGGTCACCACCATCTCCCCCACCTCCCCCTCGGAAACCGACTCTAAGGTTTCGGGATCCAGCAGTTCAAGAAGGTAGTAGTCGGCCCAGTAATGAATCCCTTCGTGCCGATGGCAATCGAGCCCGGTACCGGGTCCATACAGTTCCGTCAGGCCGGTGATATCAAACATGTCCTCAAGACCGATGAGTTCCCGGATCCGCTCCCGCATGGACTCGCTGCTTCTCTCCGAACCGAAGATCATCTTTTTCAGTGCAATCTTATCCCTGAGGTTTCGCCGTTTGATCTCTTCGGCCATGAGCAGTCCCATGGAAGCGGTGCAGCACATCACGGTGGATTGAAGATCAACCAGGAACTGGCACTGCATCTCCACATTTCCGGGCCCTACAGGAACGGCCATGGCCCCGAAATGCTCACACGCCATTTGAAAACCGGCGCCGGCCGTCCAGATGCCATACCCCACGGCGATCTGGATCCGGTCCTCGCGGCTCAACCCGGCCATCTCGTAGCACCTGGCGAAAAAATGCAGCCAGTCGTCGATATCTTTACGGGTGTAGGCCAGGACTTTTCTTTTCCCGGTGGTTCCCGAGGAGGCATGAATTCTAACCACATCGGGATGGGGAACCGACAGCAGGGGAAAGGGGTATCCCTCCTTAAGGTCGTCGGCCTTGGTAAACGGAAGTTTCCGAAGATCGTCAAGGGAGCGAATATCCTCAGGCCCGACGCCGGCCGCATCAAATCGCT
The DNA here is from genome assembly GCA_964631805.1 of uncultured Desulfobacteraceae bacterium. Taxonomy (GTDB): domain Bacteria; phylum Desulfobacterota; class Desulfobacteria; order Desulfobacterales; family CAZWAE01; genus CAZWAE01. The sequence continues at coordinate 16,798 of CAZWAE010000051.1, forward strand.
TCCGGTAGAAACCGGACCCTTTGTAGGCATGGGCAACGGTCCACTTCAGGCCTGCCAGCTGATGCTCCCGCAGGGCGTCTGAATCCTTGAAGTCCGGCATAAATGTTTCGGTCATTTACTATCTCCTCTTCTTTCCAGCCTGAGCGCTGCCGTTTGCTTCATGTCCGCTTTTTGGGTTACGGGATCGATCACGACACCGAACGCTTCCCGGGCTCCCTCAAGGCTGACATACCCAAGGGCCACATCCTTTTCCACCGACCCGATCTCCCGGTCAAGCGGATCGCCGTATCCGCCGCCGCCCGCGCTGTAAAAAGAGATCGTATCGCCCGGCCGGCATAATGTCAATCCGCTGGGATCGGCATCTTCGCCGTTCCGGAGAAAGCGGGCCCTACTGCTGGGTTTGCCGTTGAAAATTCCCGCGGGGGGGTAGCGAAACCGGCCGGCCTGTACCGCAATGCTTGTGGCAGCGTCGGAGGCCTCTTCACCCACGGGCACCCGAATCACCATTTTTCTGCCCAGGCCGCCCCTCATCTTTCCTGCCCCGCCCGAATCGCAGACCAAACTTCTTTCCGCGACGATCAGCGGGGTGTCGCTTTCAAAGATTTCGACCGGGGTGTTGGCACCGTTGGCGGGAAAGATGGCGCAGTGATGCCCATCCATCCGGCTGCCGGCCCCCATGCCGCCCCCCCGGATAATCATGGTGAACCAGGGATTTCCTTCTTTGCGCTTGCCGTAAAAGATATTGGTCTGGGCCGGAGTTCCGCCGCTTTCCGCGATAATCCTGTCCGGTACCGCTTCAGCCAGCGCTTTGAACACCATCTCGGTCATGAAATGGCCGACCTGCATCCGGGCAGCTACCGCCGCCGGGAATTTACAGTTTACCACCGTCTCTTCCGGAGCGGTCATCCGGACCGGTCTCGTGGCGCCTTCGTTGATGGGAATATCGGGGTCAAAAGCGCTTTTGACGGCCATAAACACATAGGCATAGGTAAAATTGTAGACCACATTCACCCCCCAGTCGACCTGCCCGGAGGTCCCGTCAAAATCGACAACGATGTCCGACCCGCCGACCTCCACCGTCAGTTTTACGACGATATCCTGCCGATTCCCGGCACCCTCGATCACCCCCTCATAGGGATAAACCCCGTCGGGAATCTTTGAAATCGCATCTCTCATGCTCTGCTCTGTCCGGCTGATAATTTCGTCGGCCAGGTCATCCAGGGTGGTAAGCCCTTCGTCGGTCATCATCTCGATGATCTTTTCGGAACAGACATGATTGGCGGCAACCTGGGAGCGGAGATCACCGGTGACCTCTTCCGGGGTTCTCACATTCCATCGGATCATTTCCAGCACCGATTCGTTCAATACGCCCGCATCGTAGAGTTTCAACGGCGGTATGAACAACCCCTCTTCGAACACCTCCCGGTTGTCCGATGACACCCTGCCGCCGATATCGGAGTGATGGAACACACAGGCGGTAAATGCAACGATCCTTTCATTGAAAAAAATGGGACTGAGGACGCATACGTCGTTGAGGTGCCCCGCCAGAAGCCACGGATCGTTGACGACAATGACATCGCCGGGACGATAGGTCTCCCTGGGAAAGAGGTTGATGATCTTCTTCACGCCCAGGGCCATGGCACCGGCCTGACCCGGTGTGCAGAAGGTTCCCTGTACCAGTTCCTGTCCCCTGCTGTTGGTGAACATGCAGGTATAGTCGTGGGCATCCCGCAGCAGGCTGGAAAAGGCGGTACGGGCCACGGAGGCATCCGCTTCATCGACGATGGAAACCAGCCGCCGCCAGAGGATCTCCAATGTGATGGGATCGAAGTGTGATGGCTTACCGTTTGGTTTCTGCTGGTTTTCAGACATGGACTTATCTCCTATTACGGTCCATTCAAATTTAGGTTCCTCACAACCGCCGGGAGCTTCAAAGTCGTTTCTATCCTCACGGCGAATTGATCCAGGCTGCTCAGGATGTCACTCTCCCGGTCAGATCGATCCAGACAAAGCCAAAATCATCCACGGAAGCCACGGCATCCTCCCCGACAACGATGGTGGATTCCTTTTCTTCGATGATGACGGGGCCTGGAATTGTCGCGCCGGGGAATAAACGGGAACGGTCAAACACCTTGAAGGGTATGTACTGCTTCTGGTTCACGGAAAAAGCCTCCCGTTCTCCTTTCTGACAGGCATCCACAGAATCGCCTTTTGCCTTCATAGCCGGTATTCGGAACGGGCGTTCCGGCAGGCTGGCCCTCAACTTGAAGGTCACCAATTCCACCGGTGTGTCGGGATAAGTTCTTCCGTAAAGCCGCCGGTAGGTATCGTCGAACATCTCCCGGATCGTTTCTTTCGACAGAGCGGTGAGCGTCCGGTTGCCGATGCCGACATCGGTTTCCGCACCCTGGCCCACAAACCGCATCATGAGCGTTCGCTCAAAGGTGACCGCCTGGCCGCTGGCCGCTGCCTGTAAAATGGTTTCTCCCTCCTTTTCGAGGGCCGCAAAAAGCGCTTCGAGGCTTTCCAGATCCGCATCGGTAAGCGCCACCCGATGGCTTCGGGACAGGTCAAAAGCAATGGGGGCGGTAAAAAACCCAAGGGCGGACCCCACGCCGGCCAGCGGGGGAACGAGGATTCTGGGCGCCCCGATCTTCTTGGCCAGCCCGTAGGCATGCACCGGCCCGGCACCGCCAAAGGCGGAGATGGTGATCAGATTGGGATTCCCCCCCTTTTCCGCGATATGGGTTTTGGCTGCCGCCGCCATGGTTTCGTTGATGAGGTCGTGGATGCCGAAAGCCGCTTCTAAAAGAGTCGTCCCAAGCGGTTTCGCGATCTTTTCGGCAATGGCGTCTCGGGCGGCCGCATCGTCAAGGGGCATGGTCCCCCCGAGAAAATAGTGGGGGTCCAGGTATCCCAGAACCAGGTCGGCATCCGTGACCGTTGGATGGGTACCACCGCCGCCATAGCTGACCGGCCCCGGGTCGGCACCGGCACTGTCGGGGCCCACCTGCAGAAGTCCCATCCTGCCGATCCTGGCGATGCTGCCCCCTCCGGCGCCGATCTCCATCAGATCCACCACCGGCACCTGGATCGGCAGGCCGCTTCCCTTTTTAAAACGCTGGACACGCCCCACTTCAAAAGTGGACACCAGGCCGGCATGCCCCTTTTGAATCAGGCACGATTTGGCCGTGGTTCCCCCCATATCGAAGCAGAACATATCCTTGATCCGGAACATTTTCCCGTAGTGCTGTGAGGC
>CAZWAE010000052.1:0-13078 GCA_964631805.1 uncultured Desulfobacteraceae bacterium
CTTTCGTTCAACGGTTTTCAAGACCGCCGCCTTCAACCACTCGGCCATCCCTCCACTTTCCGTGTAGAATCAGTTTGCCTATCATTTAATATAAAAATGGTCAATATTTTTTCTTGCAATACCTGACAAGGCATGTATATCTGGTTATCGAAAAAAATTGGGTTATGGCCGTATACTAAACAAAAACTTATGATATGACACGGTGGCCGCAGGATCCTTCTCCGGCCGGTTCAACGCAAATCGATGTCGAGAAAACCAGGCCCTTTGAGGACATCCTATGAAGATTAAATATATGCTGGAAAGAGTCGCCGAAACCGAAAAACTGAAAATTCGGGAGTTTGGAGAACTGGATAAGGATATTATGGCGGTTCTTTGTGAAGTGTCATATGACGATGCGGATATTATCGATGCCATTGATGATGGCATGGCCTACCTGATATCGGAAATTCGGTCAGACAGCCTCTATCCGCCCGTCTCCCATATCGGGAAAATCGCGGAACAAATCATTGCCATGTACGGTCCGGATGGGAAACAATCGGTGGACCTGCTTTTTGACGACAAGGAGTTGCTGATGCAGGAGCAGGCGGATGAGGATGAACTTGCCGACTTAAAGGAGGATGTCGACATCGCGGAACCGGATGAACCCGATGAACTGGATGAGTTGCTCAACGACGATGTGATCGATATTCAGAGCAAAGCGACCAAAATCAAAATAGCGGATGACGACTCGGTGGATGTTGATGAAGAGGGTTGAAAACAGGTTGCCCCTTTTTCAACCCCTATCCGGTTCGAGGATTTCACCAATGGGCTTGAGTTGATTTCCAGGGCTGATGTTATCCCTCTTCAGGGGCAGTGCCGATGTGTCATCTTCAAGGCCGCCATACCCTTTGAAACCGCATCCAATATGCAGTATTTATCAAATATATTAATTTCTTAAACACGTCCCACCTTTTGTATTTTCTTGCCGTGATGCCATTCCCGGTATTGTGAATGGCACCCCGTGTTTCTCCACTCGTGCAGCCGCCCTTTTTTATTGACAACAGGCAATAATAATTCTATACCTGCCCTTTGTTTAAGCTGAAAAGATTGTACCCATCCTTATATAATACCGAACACAGTTCTGAGAGGAGGTGACACTGGCGCCCATCGGGCAAAAAAAAAGTTTTGTACTCGGAGAGGTTAATTATTATCGACAGAATGGAGGTAAAAAAAGATGGCAAAGCATGAAACCCCTTTATTGGACCAGTTAGAATCTGGGCCGTGGCCGAGTTTCGTGTCCGATCTCAAGCAAGAGGCCGCATCGAGAGCAAAAAATGAAAACAACATCGAATATCAGATTCCGCAGGATGTTGTGGAAGATATTCTTGGTGTTCTCGAACTGTCCTTTGTGCACGGACGGACCCATTGGAAACACGGCGGCATCGTCGGCGTATTCGGTTACGGCGGCGGCGTTATCGGCCGTTACTGCGACCAGCCGGAGATGTTTCCGGGTGTCGCCCATTTTCATACCATTCGTGTGGCTCAGCCGGGCGGCAAGTACTACACCACCGAATTTTTGAAAAACCTGTGTGATCTGTGGGATTTCCGCGGCAGCGGTATCACCAACATGCACGGATCCACCGGAGACATCATTTTCCTGGGCACCACCACTCCCCAGATCGAGGAGATTTTCTATGAGCTGACCCATAAGTACAATCAGGACCTTGGCGGATCCGGTTCCAACCTGCGAACCCCGGCCGACTGTATAGGCAGCTCCCGTTGCGAGTGGTCATGCTACGACACCCAGGCCCTCTGCTACGATCTTACCCAGGAATACCAGGACGAGCTTCACCGACCTGCCTTTCCATACAAATTCAAGTTCAAGTTTGACGGCTGCCCCAACTGTTGTGTGGCTTCCATCGCCCGGGCCGACATCGCCTTTATCGGAACCTGGAAAGACAATATTAAAATCGACCAGGAAGCGGTTGCCGCTTACATCGGCGGCGAATTTCCGCCCAACGGCGGATCGCATTCCGGCCGCGACTGGGGTCCCTTTGACATCGAAAAAGAGATCATTGGCAACTGCCCCACAGACTGTATGTGGATGGAAGATGGCAAACTGATGATCGACGACAAAGAGTGCACCCGCTGCATGCACTGCATCAGCGCCATGCCGCGTGCCCTGAGAATCGGTGACGACAGGGGTCTTTCCATGCTGGTCGGCGCCAAGGCCCCGATCCTCGACGGCGCACAGATGGGGTCCCTCCTGGTGCCCTTCGTCAAGGTGGAAGAGCCCTATGACGAGATCAAGGAAGTGATCGAAGCCCTCTGGGATTGGTGGATGGAAGAAGGTAAAAACCGCGAACGGATCGGCGAGCTGATCAAACGCCAGGGCTTCCAGAAAATGCTCAAGGCCACCGGAATCAAACCGATGGTGCAGCATGTTCAGGAACCGCGGTCCAACCCCTACATCTTCTGGAACGAGGATGAGGTTGACGGTGGTTGGGAACGTGACATCAACGAATTCAGAAAACACCATCTGAGATAGGAGGGAAGATCACCATGGCATTTATTTCTGCAGGATACAATCCGGACAAACCGATGGAAAACCGTATTTCCGACATCGGTCCGAGAAAATATGATGAATTTTATCCTCCGGTCATTGCAAAGAACAAGGGTAAATGGCTGTATCACGAAATCCTTCAGCCCGGCGTACTGGTTCATGTCGCCGAGTCCGGAGACGAGGTGTACACGGTTCGCTGTGGCGGCGCCCGCCTGATGAGCGTCACCCATATCCGCGAGATCTGCGAAATTGCGGACAAGCACTGTGACGGTCACCTTCGCTTCACCACCCGTAACAACATCGAGTTCATGGTGGACAGCAAGGATAAGGTCCAGCCCCTGGTCGACGACCTGGAGAGCCGTAAGTTCGACGGCGGAAGCTTCAAGTTCCCCGTCGGCGGCACCGGTGCCGGTATCACCAACATCGTCCACACCCAGGGCTGGATCCACTGCCATACGCCGGCTACGGACGCTTCCGGTCCGGTGAAGGGTGTTATGGACGAGCTGTTCGATGATTTCAAGGCCCACAGAATGCCGGCCCAGGTGCGTGTATCCCTGGCCTGCTGCCTGAACATGTGCGGCGCGGTTCACTGCTCCGACATCGCAATTCTGGGTTACCACCGCAAACCGCCGCTGATGGACCACGAGTATCTGGACAAGATGTGCGAGATCCCGCTGGCCATCGCCGCCTGCCCCACCGCTGCCCTCAAGCCTAGTAAGATGGAAATCGATGGCAAGAAGCTGAAGACGATTGCGGTCAAGGAAGAGCGGTGCATGTTCTGCGGTAACTGCTACACCATGTGCCCCTCCATGCCGCTGGCCGACACCGAGGGTGACGGCATCGTGCTGATGGTGGGCGGGAAGGTGTCCAACCGTATCTCCACTCCGAAGTTCTCCAAGGTCGCCGTTGCGTTCATTCCCAATGAAGCGCCACGCTGGCCGACCACAGGCGCCACCATCAAAAGGATCGTGGAAGCCTACGCCGCCGACGCCAACAAGTATGAGCGTGTCGGCGAATGGGCGGAGCGCATCGGTTGGGAACGGTTCTTTGAGAAATGTGAACTGGAATTCACCCATCATCTGATCGATGATTTCCGTGATCCGGCTTACTACACCTGGCGCCAGACGACCCAGTTCAAGTTCTAGTGATCATCACAACACACTCGGGGGCATCGTCCGAACGGGCGCGTGCCCCCAAGTTCTTACCGCTAAAATAAGGACCCAATTATGGATTACGAAGAGGCAAAAAAGTTAATCGTCGACAAGCTGATGAAAAAGCAGAAGTCCAAATCCAAGTTCTATTTCAACGATCTGGCTAAAATAATCGGTGAAAAACCCCGCGCCGCTAAAAAATTTATCAACCAGATGGTGCAGGACGAGACCTTGGAATATTGGTCCAGCGGAAGCACCTCCCTTTACGGGCTCAAAGGAACGGGCAAACAGGCCGCCGCCGAAGACGAAGCCTAGGTCGCGTCCGGCGGAAGTTCGATTGCCGCGTAGTGTATTTTTTGAAACGGATTCCCAAAGAGCGGGCGAATCGGGAGATTCCCGGTATCGTCATTTCTGCCTTGAGGGGAGGGGCGGGAAAAACCATCCTGTCCATCGGCATCACCGCCGCCCTGAGGAACCTGGGATACGCCATTGCCCCCTTCAAAAAAGGTCCGGACTATATCGATGCCGGCTGGCTGGCTTTGGCGGCCGGTCGGCCTTGCTATAATCTGGACACCTTTCTGATCCAACCGGAGCAGATCCGTCACTCCTTTAACACCCATTCCGCCCATTGTGATTTCAGTGTCATCGAAGGAAACCGCGGATTATACGACGCCATCGACACCGTCGGGGAAACCAGTACCGCCGAACTGGCCAAACTGATCGACCTGCCGGTAATACTATGCCTGGATTGCACCAAAACCACTCGGACCATGGCTGCCGTGGTGTCCGGATGCGATATGTTCGATCCCGATGTCGACATCAAAGGCGTGATCCTCAATCGGGTGGCGGGAACCCGCCATGAAAGCATTCTCAGAAAAAGCATCGAGGAACATTGCGGCATACCGGTGATAGGAGCGGTCCCGAAGCTGAAAGAGCAACGTTTCCCCGAGCGCCATATGGGTCTCGTGCCGACCCCCGAACATGGGTGGGCTGTCGAATCGATCCAGGCAGCGGCAAAAATCGTTGAAGCGAATCTGGATCTCAAGGCTTTGGTGGGGAGTGAAAAAAAAGCGCGCATTGAAACCGGGGAGCTTGCCGCAAACGGTTCGGCTGGTGAGTGCGCGTCTGCTGTTACGGTATCCGATGATGTCGTTGCCCCCACTCCGAAACCGGGTTCGGACGTACCGGTTATCGGTGTGCTCCGTGATTCCGCCTTCCAGTTTTACTATCCGGAAAATATCGAAGCCCTCGAAACGGCAGGCGCACAGGTGGTCTATACAAGTCCGCTGTCGGATGTGCCGCTGCCGGCGGTGGATGCGCTCTATATCGGCGGAGGATTTCCAGAAACCCACGCCCCCGAGTTGAGTGCAAACAAGACCTACAGACGTCGGATCAAACATCTTGCCGAGGCGGGCCTGCCCGTTTATGCGGAGTGTGGCGGACTGATGTATCTGGGCCGTGAACTGACACTGGATGATCAGGCCTATCCTATGACCGGTGTGTTGCCCTTGGCTTTCGGATTTTCCAAAAAGCCCCAGGGGCATGGATATACCGTTGTCTCTGTCGAAAGGGAAAACCCTTTTTTTAAGAAAGGGTTGGAATTCAGGGGTCATGAGTTCCATTACTCAACTGTTTTAAACTGGGACGGCAGAGAAGATATGATGGCATTTGTCATGAAAAGAGGAAACGGAATCATCCACCGGATGGACGGCTTGTGTTACCGGAATGTTTTGGCTACATACACGCATATCCACGCTTTAGGATTGCCGGAATGGGCCGGAGCCCTGGTGGATTGTGCGCGCCGGTTCCGGGAAAAACCATAGATCCGGAAGCTGATGCGTGACGAAATGAAAAAGAAGGTTCTGGCGTTTGTTGCCGATTCCACTATAAGGTGGACCCTTCCTGAACTCAAACGGGTTCTGAACCGAACGTTTCCAGCTAAAAAAAAGCGGATCGAAGCGGTGATCCGGAATCTGGTGGATACGGCGGAACTGACCTATACTTACGAACATGGCTGCTCGTTTATCGAACCCTCCTTTGCCCGACCGGTCGCCCTTTCCTCAAAGGTCATCGTTAAACCCCCTAACGTCAAACACGACGCGGGAGCGGATGAGTTCGTTGTCGACCTTCATCCCGGGGCCTCTTTTGGAAACGGGCGGCACCCCACCACACGGCTTGCCGTCCGGGGGGTGGAGTTTGTTCTTTTAGACGCCACAGCTGCCGGTCCCGACAGGATGCGGGACATTCTGGATATCGGCTCCGGATCGGGTATTCTGCTGCTGACCGCCCTTGCCATGGGAGTCGGCAGCGGTATGGGCATCGATACGGATCCCTGCGCAAGAGTGGAGACGAAGAAAAACATCGATGTCAACGGGTTTTCCAAAAGGGCGGTGGTGGTGAATCGCGATCTTTCCTCTATCCGGTATCCCTTTTCCATGGTGGCGGCAAACCTGAGATATCCCAGTCTTGTAAAGCTTTCGGAAAGGATCGCCGGGTTAACACTTCCGGAGGGTTTTACCGTTCTGTCAGGCATCAAAACAGAAGAGGTGACCGGGCTGAAAGATGCCTTTTTATCCAATGGGCTGGTGCCCATATGGGAAAGAATTGATCGTGGGTGGGCGGCGGTGGTGTTGCAGAAAGAAAATTCTTAAAACCGCAGGCCTCTATAACAAAAGGCAGACACATTCCATATGTCTGCCTTTTGTTAACGATCGATCCGGATCCGGTTACTTCTTTTTTTTCTTCGGATGACACTGTTTGCAGGTGGTAGGCGTTGCCTTCGGATTGTTTTTTTTCAGTTTCTTCTTCTTGTTGAAGGCTTTGTGGCAACCGATGCAGTTGGCGTGAAGCGCTTCCTTGTGATACTTCTTGATCTTTTCCGCCTTTTTCATCTTCTTGTCGGCTTTGGAGAGTTTTCCGGTCTCTTTGTGGCACTCAAGACAACTCTGGACATCATCTCCGGTCTTGAGGTCCAGTGGTTTGCCTTTATCGTCGTGGTGGCACTCCCCGCATTTGTTTTTATACTGCTCGGGGTTGGCGACGGCATACTCCTCGGCATGTTTCTTGTGGGTAAACTTCACGATCCCCTTGGTATGTTTTTTGTAGGCGGGATTGTTCAATTCGATAACATCCGACACTTCCGTGCCCGCATGGATGGCCGTTGCCGCGAACACAAGGCCGATGGCCGTTATGGCAATTGTGAACATCAATGATCGTTTCTTCATGAGCTCCATTCTCCTCCTCTTTCTGAGTATTACAGTTCCCTCCCCATTAAATACACATAAACGGTTTATCAAGGTCCCAAAGCACTGTCAACGACAAAGAAAAGATGTCGGAAAAGCTGAATGAAGGCGGAACCTTTTGGATCTAATCTCCAATGAAAACCACGTTCTCTATGAGTGATCGGAGAGGGTTGACGATGCCTTTGAAATCAGATCCTAAAAATCTAAAATCCAATCATCAAATAACAAATAAATTACAATTCCCAATATTCAATGACCCAACTCTTCCGGGAGTAAGCCATGGTTTGGTTTTTGGAATTTGGTCCTTGGAACTTGTTTGAAGTTTGGGATTTGACATTTGTGATTTCGATAAATCAATGAAGACCCAACAACTTGAATCTCCAACAGGAAATTGCCAAGACCTTGCGCCCCGAGAAGGAATACTTTATGCTTCGGGTTGCTCGGCGTTTTCCTCTAACGTTTCATCCGGTTTCTTTTTACCGAAAACGCGTGCACCGAGTATACTCAATTCATAAAGGGCCATCAGCGGCACTGCCATCATCACCTGGGTCACCACATCAGGCGGTGTCAGGATGGCGGCCCCCACAAAAAAGAGCAGGAGTGCATATTTTCTGTTTTTCTTCAGAAAGGGTACGGTGACAAGCCCGATCCTTGCCATGAAAGTGAGAACGATGGGCAACTCGAAAGAAAGCCCGAACGCGATCAGCAGTTTGGATGAAAAGCTCAAGTACTCTTTCATGGAGGGCAGGGGGCGGATGGTGTCCGTGGCAAAACCGAGGAAAAATTTAAACCCCCAGGGGAAAACGACAAAATAACCGAAGAGGGCGCCGCCGATAAAGAAAAGAGAGGAGAGCAGGACGATGGGAATGAGGATTTGCCGCTCCTTGCGGTAGAGCCCCGGTGCCACGAACATCCAGAATTCGTACAAGAGAACCGGGGTAGCCAGCATGAATCCCGAGAGGAGTGCCACTTTCAGATAGGTGAAAAAGGCCTCCGGAAGTCCGGTAAAGATGAGCATGTCACCGGCCTGCATCACCGACTTCAATGGGTACACCAGGATTTCGAACAGTTTTTCCTTGAATCCGTAGGAGGCGACGAAACCGACTCCGACAGCGGCAAAACAGACGATCAGGCGGCTTCTCAGTTCTTCCAAATGGGATGTGAATGGGAGTTTATCATCTTCTTCAATCATCGGCAGCGGTTCCCGAGCTTTTATCCGCATCGCCGGCTTCGCGACGGCTGGTTTCTGGAACGTCTTTCTTGGAATCCACCTCTTTTTCGGACGCGTTCAATTCGTCAAACGCCGCTTTGACCTTGTCCAGAGGGTCGCTATCCGAATTCCCGTTTCCATCCGGTTCACCGGCGGCTGTCTCCTGGGGTTCATCGGGAGTCGACTCTTGTCCGAATTTATCCGAAGCGGTGCCGTCGTAGACAGAATCCTTGAGATCGGTGTTGATCTCGTCAAAGGCACTTTTCACATTTTTGAACCCTGGATCGACATCCATGGAGGCCTTCAATTCGCTTGTGGCGCTTTTGAATTCTCCCAGTGCCCTGCCCAGCGCCTTGGCCAGGTCAGGTAATTTTTTAGGCCCGATGACGATGAGTGCAATGGCCAGAATCAACAGAATTTCCGGCATCCCCATGCCGAACATATGCTACTCCTTGTTTAATTAATAAGTAGTGTTCGTCCAGAAATAGGAATTTTTTCGTGAGATCAAGGAGGAGGTCAGATTTAACCCGGAGGAATAGCGTGCTATTTTGAGGAGTTAAATCATGGCATCCGACGCCGATATCGCGGAAAAAGGCCATTTATGGATGGGCACCAAGTAAGTCCCGGAGTTTAGTACTGGGTTTGCCAAGACATGTCAAGGATAAGGAGGATTCAATTGGGCAGGCGGGTATCCGGCTTCAAGACAAGGAAAAACATCGTACCCTCATGCTGCATATGTCCCGCAGCCAATTCGGCATAAGGACCGTTGCCCCAGAATAGATCCGCCCGCCCCGGACCTTTGATTGCCCCACCGGTATCCTGATTGAGTGCAAAACGGTTCAAATCTGTCCAGGCATGAATGCGGCCGTCTGCGTCAACCAGCGGTTTCTGGGTTTGGATATAAGCCAGTGCCGCCGCCGGGAAGATTCGACGATCCGTTGCGATGGACCGGCCCGGCGTCAACTTCACCTCCAGATAACCCAAAGGCCCTTCCATCTCCTTTTTAAAAAAGACATAACTGGGGTTGTAATTCAAAACGGTATCTATCGCATCCGGATGATCCTTCAGGTAGCTCCGGATGGCCTGCATCGACATCTCCGATCTGGGGATGGCTCCTTTATCGATCAAATATTTTCCGATACTGCGATAGGGATGGCCGTTGGTGGCATGGTAGTGAACGTTTATGGGAGGACCCGATTCCGGGTAAATCTTGCCGGATCCCTGAATCTGAAGGAAGAAAAGGTCAACCGGATCATCCAGCCATGCCAGAACCCGTGCCCTGCTTTCCAGAATTTTACCCTGACCGATGGCTTTGCGGTCGTAATAGGGAACCAACCGCTTGCCATCGATTCTACCGTAAATTTTTTCTCCCTTTAACCTCTTGGAGAACTGCGCCAGATCTATGATCTGCAGATCTTCGGGGACCGCATAAACCGGGATACGGTGGGTTTCGGTTTTCGCTTTATCACCTTTTAGCACCGGTTCGTAATACCCGGTAAAAAGAACGCGTCCGTCTTTTCTACCACCCACCGAACGGTAGACCCGGTAGTGGGTTTCAATGAATTTCGCGATTTTCTCCTGTGACGGCCGGGTCTCAATAAATTGCCTGAACTCCGAAATAGAACGAATCATATGCGGTGCGTCATACTTATCTCCGGCAAAGGAAAACATTCTTGAAGAGGGGACGCGCCGCAGGTAGGAAATGCTTTTCGACAGACTGTGTGCCAGCCCATCCAGATTCATATCATCTGTGAAATCGGGGAAGCCAGGCACGTCCAGCCTCACCATGGTGGCGGCAGGAACGGGACTTTCCGGTGGCTTTTTCATTTGCACGGCACATCCGGCAATGACCGTCAGCAAAACGGCCACCGTAAAGAAGGGAACCAGCTTTTCCATAGAAAAAAAGCGTCCCTCCGACGAAGATGGGCACCGTCTGCCGGACTCCTCCCGATTCAAGTGGTTTAATTTGCAACCCATAGGCAGCCTATTTTTTGGTTATCATGCCAATAATCAGGCAAATAGCGCCCAGTCCGAAAAGCAGGATAAACACCTGTTGATTGATTGCCGTGATTGCGAGATCCTGAACAAATACCACCGACACATCATCAATCCATAAAAATGCGTCTTCACCGAAAAGGGTGACAAGGCTCTGGGGTTCCCATGTAATATCACCCGCCGTCTTCATTGAGGCTACGGCCTGAAATATCACCATAACGGCACCTCCGACGAGAAAGATCAATCCTGCAAGGTTGAATTTTGACATGTTCATACTCCTACGGTTATCAAACCATCGCCCAAATCGGCCGCATCTTCATCAACTCCGTTATTATCTCAAGCAAAATATGAGCGAAAGCTCGGCATTTTCCGCACGTCGATAAGCGGTCTGATCATTTTATCGCACAAAGGTGCCGCTTTTTCCACCTGATTTTTTAAGGAGGCTGATCTCTGAAATGGTCATTTCCCGGTCATGGGATTTGCACATGTCATAAATGGTCAGCGCAGCGATGCTGACGGCCGTAAGCGCCTCCATTTCAACACCCGTTCGTCCGAAGAGCCGGACGGTTGCCCTGATGGCAATGCGGTGATGATCTTGATCCGGAATAAATTCCACCGAGGCGTGGTTGATGTTGAGCGGATGACACATGGGAATCAGACCGGCGGTTTTTTTGGCGGCCATGATACCCGCGATTCGGGCGGTTTCCAATACATTGCCTTTTTTAATGGTCATCTCCTGAATTTTCTGAAACGTGTCAGGATTCATGGACACCACCCCATGGGCCGTTGCAGCCCGCTGTGTGGATGATTTTTCCGATACATCGACCATCCTGACATGGCCTTTTGGGTCGATATGGGTAAACTCAGCCATCTGGAATCTCCTCTTCTACGATCGGTATGGGTCATTCCGTATCTATTTAAAGAATTCGGTTTTCTTAGTGACGGTCTCCTTGATGGCATTGAGGGTATCATGCAATACCGGAATCACCCGGTCACGGATATCTCCGGCAACCACCAGCAGCATGACATCATCACCTATGGATAGATCTCTTTCATCGGCAATTTCAACGAGGATTTCAATGATCCCCGCTTTCTTTTTCTGCGAAGAGATGATCTGCTCCAGTCGGTGGTAATCGACACTGATTCTCAGGCCTGTGACCTTCTCCCCCCCCCGGGACGTGGCGCGTACGACGCCATTATGGCAGAGGATCATCCCTGCGCGATCAAATTCCGGATGGGTTTTTACCTTATCAATTAATTTCGAAATATCCATTTCATCTCCTGTTATTACCTTCTGCATCCTTTTGGTTGATTTCAAGCGGCGCGGGCTCTTTGACAGACTTTCAGTTATTTAGATTATAAGATCAACCCCTTCCTTCAAAAAGAGCCCTCGTCGGCGGGAAGGGGTGCCAACGCCATCTCCTCCGCTTTTACCAGGTCCTCGGGTGTATTGATATTGAAAAAGGAGATCAGATCAGGATCGTATCGACGCAGCCGGTTTTCACCGATTTTCTTCATTCGGGCACGATTGAATATATCCTGGATTTTCAATCGGCCGCGATCGAGATTCTGTGCGGCTCTGCAAAGGCAGCTTCGGGCGTATACCGCACAGAGAGGTTCGTATCCCATGGCTGTTCGCGGTATGACCACATCGATTTCCGGATCTATGGAATCGAGTAACGCTTTGACCAAATCTTTTTGGAGGAACGGCGTATCGCATGCTGTGGTGAAAATATATGGATTTTTTGAAAAGAAAAGACCGGCATGTATCCCGGTCAAAGAACTTTTTATGGGATACAAATCTGCAGCAATGGTAAGATTCCATTCCAGATAGAGACCGGGATCATTGGTGACGAGAATGATCTCATTGAAGAGTTCTGAAAAAATCTTGTAAATATGATCCAGAATCCGGCGCCCCCGGACGGACAGCAGCGCTTTGGGCTTTCCGGAAAAACGTGAATTCAAACCACCAGCCAGGATAACGCCGGAACAGGGAAGCTGCATGATCGACAGGTCTTTTGGGTTGCGGTTCTTCCGCTGGGGCATGGCTAACCGCCGAAAGCGGAACGGGTTGATAACAAAGGGTAGGATAGGTAAAAAGAACTATTAAATCAAGGGAATTTCGATAAAGGATCTCCCCGATCCCCCGCCGCCCCGGGTCCGAAGATCGGAAAGTTGCCATAATTTCCCGACACGGTTTTAAACTTGATCAGAAGCCGCCTCCTATTGTAGGGATAGATCTCTTGATAACATCGAACTGGAGGGAAAAATGGGTGTGAAGTCGCATAAACGGTCAGCGCCGGAAAACCTGCGAATCGGGATCCTTTCCATGTCAAGCACGCGTTCCCTCATAGAGGACAAAAGCGGGGCCTGGATCTCTAAAAGAGCTGAAAAAGAGGGGCATAAGGTGGTATGTCATCAAGTGATCCCCGACGATGCGCCGACGATATTGAAAACGGTCGCGAACCTGATCAATGAACATGCGCCCCAGATCCTGATCCTATCCGGAGGTACGGGTGTGGGGGGACGGGATGTCACCATTGAAACGATTCGTCCGCTGTTTCGCAAGGAACTGACCGCCTTCAGCTCGATATTCGCTTATCTTAGCTTTGAACAGATCGATTCCGCGGCGATATTATCCCGTGCCACTGCCGGGTTGATCGGGCAAACGGTCCTGTTTTGTCTTCCGGGCAGCATCAATGCCTGCAAACTGGCATGCAACGCCATTATTTTCCCCGAGGCAGGCCATCTGGTTAAGCATGCCACAGAGGCATAATTGGACTTCTCAAATGAGGATCATCTATCGGTGATGTGAGGCAGGGATACTTTCCGGGATACAGCTTATATTCCCGGCTCCAAGATCAAGTTTCCTCTTTTTTATTATCCGAATCGGAATTTTCCGGAAGGGGGATCTTATAGAACTGTACCCCCTCCTTTT
>CAZWAE010000052.1:13178-19602 GCA_964631805.1 uncultured Desulfobacteraceae bacterium
TCCGAATCGGAATTTTCCGGAAGGGGGATCTTATAGAACTGTACCCCCTCCTTTTCCAATGTTTTCTCCTCGTCCTTGGTGCTGACACCCCTGATATTCCGCGGCTCGCTGACCCCGTAATGAATCTTCAGAGCTTCGGTGGCAAAATTGCAGCCGACATCGTCGAAATTCTCTTTTACAAAGGTGGCGATTTTATGCCCCAGCTCAGCTGCCTCTAATTGCTGCGGGGGGATGGCCGGCATCACAGGTGAGGATTTGATCGAAAAAGTGGAAGGTATCTTGACGATCTGTTTGCCATCGCAAACAGGACATGAAACCAGTCCTTTTTTCATTTGAGATTCGTAGGATTTTCCATCCTCGAACCAGCCTTCAAAGGAATGACCCTTTGCACACTGTAAATCGTACGCAATCATATGGCACCTGTATGGTTGAAAATCGGCCCAACGGCGACGGCTGTTTTCAAGTTGAACATTTTGTTTAAGTAGCATGAATTCAGATGGTTTTAAAGAAATTATTGACAGACGGGGAATTTTGAACTCAAAATGCGGGCCAGTCTTTTGCGCGGAATAATATCCGGAACGACAACCCCAAAAAAGGTGAAAGGATGACCGCCGGGATATCCGTTTGGGCGACCTTTTTTAGGCTAAAGTTCCGAAAATATCAGCGGACCGCGAGTTCGGAGGAATCAAGAAAATGAAATTTTGCCTTAGTGTCATGGTCGCCATCATGATGTTGTCGACAACGGTTTTTGCCGAAACCATGTATGTCGGTGAAATTGTCAACATCACCTTAAGAACCGGGCAGGGGACGGACCACAAAATTATCGAGATGATCCGGTCCGGCCAATCTGTCGAGGTGTTGGAAGCCGGAGCCGACTGGTCAAAGATTCGGCTGGCAGGTGGAAAGGAGGGATGGGTCCTCACGCGGTTGCTGACCGATGAGTTGCCAAATGGCATTTTGCTGGAAGATCTACGGGAAAAACACCGTCTTCTTTTAGAAAAGGTTAAAGAACCGCTTGCCGAGATTAAGATGCTTGAAAGGGAGAATGCCCGGCTCAAATCGCAGCTCGAAGAAACGGAAACTCGTCTTAACGAGCTTAGCCGCTCCTATGGAGATCTCAAAAAGAGGTCTACGGCATTTTCCAAACTGCGGGAAGATTATCAAAGGACCACAGCCCTGATGGATGAAATGAAGAAAAAAACCAAGGTTCTCGACATAGAAGTCGCACGGCTTCAACGACAGCAGTTGATCCGTTGGTTTCTGGCCGGGGCCGGGGTCCTGTTTCTGGGCATTATTATTGGCCTCAGCTCGAAATCCAAACGCCGCAGATCCTCTCTGCTGTAGAATGAAGGCCGATGACATCTTTTTTTTAACCCCTCAGGAATTGTTTACAAGTCCGACTTGTCCCCTGCTGATCGGGATCGGTCGAAGGTTTTATTAAAATGCGAATCGATACAGATTTTTTAATTATCGGCAGCGGCATTGCCGGCCTCACGTTTGCCTTGAAGGTTGCGCGCTACGGGAATGTGGCGCTGGTGACTAAAAGAAAAATTATGGACAGCAACACGGCCCAGGCGCAGGGGGGGGTTGCTTCGGTATTCAGCCGTCTGGATTCCTTCGATCTCCATATTCAGGATACATTGTCTGCAGGAGACGGTATCTGCAACCGAGAGGTCGTGGAGCAGGTAGTGAAGCGCGGCCCGGACAGAATCCGGGATCTTATGGAGCTGGGCGTAAGGTTCAATCGTAATGAAAACCCGCCATCGGGTGATACCCCGCTTGATCTCGGCCGGGAAGGCGGTCATTCCCAAAAGCGGATCGTTCATGCCGAAGATATGACCGGCCGGGAAATCGAACGGGTCCTGGTCAATCATGTTGAAAACCATGAACGGATCACCATTTTTGAAGATCATATTGCCATCGATCTGATCACCTATTCCTCCCGGATGAAAAGGGGGCTGGTGACCACCATTCACGAAGATTATTGTTGTGGTGCCTATGTATTCGACCGGACAGCCAACAGGGTCAAAACCTTCCAGTCAAAAATAACGCTGATGGCAACGGGGGGCGCCGGAAAGGTCTATCTTTACACCAGCAATCCCGATGTGGCGACAGGCGATGGTATCGCCATGGGTTACCGGGCGGGGGCTGCCGTTGCAAATCTTGAATTTGTCCAATTTCATCCCACATGCCTTTACCACCCGGAGGCCAAAAACTTTCTTATTTCCGAGGCGGTTCGCGGTGATGGCGGTGTATTGGTGGATAAAAACGGAAACCGTTTCATGGAAAAATATGATCCCCAAAAGGATTTGGCCTGCCGTGATGTCGTGGCAAGGGCCATCGATACCGAGCTTAAAAAAAGCGGGGATGATTCTGTTTTTCTGGACATTTCCCACCGAGACGCCGATGCGGTGAAAAAACGATTCCCCAATCTTTACGAAAAGTGTCTTGGATTTGGCGTCGACATGACGGCAGAGCCGATACCGGTGGTGCCGGCGGCGCATTATATGTGCGGGGGAGTGGCAACCGATGTATGTGGCAGGTCCGATATCCATCGGTTGTATGCTATCGGCGAGACCGCCTGCACCGGTCTCCACGGGGCTAACCGGTTGGCAAGCAATTCTCTGTGCGAAGCGTTGGTGTATGCCCATGAGGCTGCTCGCAAGGCGGTGGAAGAGCTGCAGTCTTTCGATTATTCCGCAGCACCGGAAATTCCGCCCTGGGATGAGGTCGGCACCACCGACAGTGACGAGCTGATCATGGTTTCACACAACTGGGATGAAATCAGACGGCTCATGTGGAATTATGTCGGGATTGTCCGATCGGATAAGCGGCTCGCAAGGGCGCGCAGGCGGATCGAAAACATCCAGGCGGAGATACAGGAGTACTACTGGAATTTCAAAGTGGCTGCGGATCTTATCGAATTGAGAAATATTGCCACTGTGGCGGAGCTCATTATCCAGTGTGCCACACACCGAAAAGAGAGCCGGGGATTGCATTTCAATATTGAATATCCCGAGCGGAACGACCGCCGATGGCTTAAAGACACGGTGATCCGCAGACCTTTCATCGGCTGATGGGAGTTGTATTGACAATCGGTGTTTTGGCACTATTTTATTCAATATTTATGGCCCATTCACTCAGTTGAATTTCTTATGAGCGGTTATCCGAAAAGAAAAAGCAAGGTTTAAAATGTCCAGCAAAAGGGATTATTATGAAGTATTGGGTGCCAGTCGAGATGCCGGCGACGGCGAACTGAAAGCTGCCTATCGAAAATTGGCGCTTAAATACCACCCAGACAGAAATCCGGGAGATGCGGAAGCGGAAGAAAATTTCAAAGAAGCCGCCGAGGCTTATGAAGTATTGCGAGATACCAAAAAGCGGCGCATTTATGACCAGTACGGGCATGAAGGATTGGAAGGTGCAGGTTTTTCCGGATTTGGCGGGTTTGAGGATATTTTTTCAAGTTTCGGCAGCATCTTCGAGGATTTCTTCGGCTTCGGCGGTTCCGGCCGTTCCCGTTCCCGTGTTCAGCGGGGATCTGATCTCCGATACGATCTCAAACTGAGCTTTATGGAGGCCGCATTCGGTACGGAAACCGAAATCAATGTGGAGAAAAGTGAATTGTGCCCATCCTGTGCGGGAAACCGCTGCGAGCCCGGTACTCAGCCTGAAACCTGTTCCTATTGCGGGGGATCGGGCCAGGTCTCCCAGAGCCAGGGTTTTTTTACGGTTCGAACGACGTGTCCAAGCTGTCGGGGCAATGGCCAGTCCATTCCAAATCCCTGTGCCCATTGCCGGGGCGCGGGTCAAATTGTGGCCCAAAAGAAGGTCTCGGTTAAAATTCCGGCCGGTGTGGATAACGGATCGCGTTTGCGTCTTACCGGTGAAGGAGAAGCCGGGGGATATGGAGGACAGCCGGGGGATCTGTATGTTTTTATCCATGTGGAGGCCCATGATTTCTTCAAACGTGATGATACCGACGTGATTTGCCAGATACCGATATCTTTTATCCAGGCGGCTCTGGGACACACCATCACCGTGCCCACATTAAAAGGTGAAAAGGAATTGAAGATTCCCAAAGGCGCGCAGTACGGGGATACCTATCGTTTCCGTGGTGAGGGGATCCCCTCGTTGCGGTACGGAAATCGGGGCGATCAGATCATCCAGGTCGTTATCAAGACCCCGACGCATCTTAACAGAAAGCAGGAGCAGTTGTTAAAAGATTTTGCAAAGATCGAATCGGGCAAACTATCACGGAAGCTAAAAGACATTTTAAAAAACGGTGTTTCCAAAGTGGCGATGTAAGGGCTCCCGCGCCATCGGACAAACCTTGCAACTCACCCGTTAATTGTCTCCTTTGTTTCACGGCTTTTCGAGCAGTACCTCCATTTTAACAATAGGAATCAAATCATTATGTTTGAATTAAAAGTTGTCACCCATTTTGCTGCCGCACACCAGTTAAAAATGGTGGGGGACAAATGTGAGAATTTGCATGGGCACAATTGGAAAATTGAAGTCTGCGTCACCGGTGAGACCCTGAACCAGGCGGGAGTTCTCATCGATTTTGGAGAGATCAAGCATCATGTCAGGGAACTCATGGCCACGCTGGACCATAAATTTTTGAATGAACTGCCGGTTTTCAACGAAACGACTCCGCCTTCATCCGAAAATATTGCCGTTTATTTGGCCGATGCCCTTCAATCAAGGATTGATGATCCGGCTGTCCGGATTTCCAGAGTAACCGCCTGGGAATCGGAAAATGCATCGGCAACCTACCTCCCGTAACTTCGAAACGATCCCAAGATCAGAGGATTGTTATGACCACACAGCGCGATTATCCGAAAAGCCAAAAGATCAAAGGTAAAAAGCAGATAAATACTCCCGGAATGGGCGGCACACCCTCCAATTTTGTGAAAAGCATTGTGGAAGAGGACCTTGAAAACGATAAATGGGACGGGCGGGTCGCCACTCGTTTTCCACCGGAACCCAACGGCTATCTTCATATTGGTCATGCTAAATCGATCTGCTTGAATTTTGGCATCGCCTCCGACTACAACGGCACCTGCAATCTCCGGTTTGACGACACCAACCCGGCCAAAGAGGAGATGGAATATGTAAAATCGATCCAAGAGGATGTTGAATGGCTCGGATTCAGCTGGGCGGACCGGGAGTATTATGCTTCGGATTATTTTGATCGTCTTTACGACTATGCCGTGCAGCTGATACGCATGGGCAGAGCGTATGTTGATGACCTGAGTGCCGAGGAGATCCGCCAATACCGGGGCACACTGACGGAACCGGGTCGGGAAAGCCCCTTCCGGAACCGATCCGTAGAGGAGAACCTCGATCTCTTCGAAAGGATGCGGACGGGTGAATTTGGCGATGGCACCCGTGTCTTGAGAGCCAGGATCAACATGACGTCACCCAACCTGCTCATGAGGGACCCCACGTTGTACCGCATTCGGAAAGTTTCACACCATCGCACCGGCAACAAGTGGTGCATCTATCCCATGTACGATTTCACCCATTGCCTGTCCGATTCCATAGAGGGAATTACCCATTCCGTATGCACGCTGGAATTTGAGAACAACCGGGAATTGTACGATTGGGTTCTCGATACACTTGATGTGTATCATCCCCAGCAGATCGAATTCGCTCGTCTTAACCTGACCTATTCCGTATTGAGCAAGCGAAGACTGATAGAGTTGGTTCAAAGCGGCGCTGTGAAAGGGTGGGATGATCCCAGAATGCCGACCATCTCCGGAATGAGACGCCGCGGTTATCCTCCGGCAGCCATCCGGAACTTTTGCGAACGGATCGGGGTAGCCAAAAGGGACAGCATGGTGGATTTTGCCTTTCTCGAGTGGTGCATTCGTGAGCACCTCAACCGACATTCCCTGAGGTTTATGGGGGTTTTGAACCCCTTGCGGGTGATTATTGAAAACTATCCGGCGGATCGGTCTGAGGAATTGGATGCGGTGAATAATCCTGAAGATCCTGAGGCCGGTTGGCGGAAGGTGCCCTTTTCTCGAGTCCTCTATATCGAGCAAGACGATTTTCGCGAAGATCCCCCCAAAAAGTTTTTCCGCCTGGCACCCGGCAGGGAGGTTCGATTGCGGTATGCCTACTTCATCACATGCCAAAGTGTCATCAAAGATGAAAAAACAGGCGAGGTCGTCGAACTCAGGTGCACCTATGATCCAAAAACCCGCGGTGGGGATGCGCCCGACGGCCGAAAGGTCAAGGCGACCCTGCACTGGGTTTCCGCCGACCACGCCGTTGCAGCGGAGGTCCGGCTTTATGATCATCTGTTTACAAAAGAAAATCCGGCGGATACTGAGCCGGGAGAGGATTTCGCATCAAATCTCAACCCCAAATCTCTTGAGGTGGTGACGGGATATGTTGAACCCGGGTTGAAAGC
>CAZWAE010000053.1:0-19563 GCA_964631805.1 uncultured Desulfobacteraceae bacterium
GGATGTTCATTCCTGTGATTCGAGAAAATGACGGTATTCCACCATTCGCGCAAAGGCCTTTACGGCCCGTTCGGGTGTTTCGTAGAAAACGCCTTTATACTGGGCACCTTCCACCCGATAGACGGTGTTGTCATCGCCGTCCTTCAGCAGACTCACACCGAACACCGGTTTTTCGTATTGTTCCATCAGCTGTGTGATGTGTACCACGTACTGGTCTTCAAAATCCTGAAGGGCCTGTCTGGCACCATCCAGAAATTCAATAGAATAACCCGGGTCCGCTTCATGAATCGCCTTAGCCATGCGGTTCACAAATAGTCTCCTTCCCATAATGCCCAGATTGATGACGCCGTCGCACCCATCCCAGCCGAGCAACTCCTCCATAATCGTCATGGGAATCGAAAAATCCCGCTCCCCCACAATATCCACCGGATTTGAGCGACTCCAGTATGCAGGCAGAATCTTGTCTAAACGGGCCAGCATTTCAGTGGGCAGGTCAGGGATCGCCAGGCCGTAGGCCGAACACAGGTCAGCAGTGACCACCCCCCACCCACCGCCCAGGGTCATGATAGCGACACGGTTTCCTTCCGGCAGGGGGAGTGAGGAAAAAGCCGCGGTCAAATCCAATAGCTCCATGGGTTGTTCTACCTTCACGATACCGGCCTGTTTGCATACGGCATCGAATACCCGGATGTCCGATGTCATGGCGCCGGTATGGCTGGCCGCTGCACGACTGCCGGCACTGCTTTGCCCTCCTTTGAGTAGTATTATCGGCTTTTTCCGGCTGACCCGGCGTGCACTTTCGAAAAAACGTCTGCCGTTTTTTATGCTCTCGATATACAGCATGACGATTTTGGAAAGCTCGTCCACTTCGAATCCGTCGAGAAAATCCTCAATAGTAATCATGGCCTCGTTTCCGGACCCGGAAAAAGCCCTGATGCCGATTCCCTGATCCTCGGCATACGCCAAAAGTTGTGTGCCCATATTTCCCGACTGGGCGACCATTGCGGTGGAACCGGCCATGGGTTGCACCAGGCTACCCGTACAGTAAAGATGAATGTGGGGATTACAGATTCCCATGGTGTTGGGGCCCAGTATCAGTATGCCGGCTTTCTGGGCCGCCGTGACCAGACTCTTCTCCAGGATCTTGCCCTCACTGCCGGTTTCCCCGAACCCTGAAGTGATCAGCAACATATTGCGGATCCCTTTCCGGGCAATTTCGGGGATCAACCCGGGCACATGAGCCGCCGGTATGCTGACCACCACAAGATCTATCGAGCCGGATATTTCCACGACCGACCGGTATACCTCTCTTCCGGCAATGGTACCGCCTTTGTGGTTGACCAGATAGACCTCCCCCTTATAGCCTCCACTGATGGTGTTGGTGAGCAGCATATGGCCCCATTTGCCCATTTGATTGGAGGCACCGATAAAGGCGATGGACTCCGGATAAAACAGGGCACCGATTGCACTGGAACCTATGGCCGGTGGATATGTGCGTGTACCCGGTACCTCTTTCAGCACCACTAATGCATCCACCGCAACTATTTTCCCATCAGGGGTGATCCGCAACGGGTTGATATCCACTTCCGATATTTCGGGGTGCGCCATACCGATACGGGATAGCCCCGTCAGGATTTGGATGAGCTGTGACCGATCGGCTGCCGCCTCTCCCCTGAAAGGTTTTAGCAGCTTTCTGGCAGCGATTTCGTCTATCATTTCAGCAGCTTCAGATTCAGTCAACGGGGCCAGACGAAAGCTGACATCCGAAAAGGCTTCGGTGAAAATACCTCCCAGACCAAACATAACGACAGGTCCGAACTGTTCATCCCGGAACATTCCTGCCACCAATTCCCGGTTTCCACTGATATAGGGTTGGACCAGTAGTCCTTCCAGATCTTTTCCCGCTGACCGGCCGATGGATTCGGCGGCCCTGCGCACCGCGGGTGCATCGGGTAGATTCAGATGGACAAGACCCTTTTCCGTCTTGTGAAGCAATGTTGCCCCCAAACCCTTGACGACAACCGGATATCCGATCTCATCAGCTTCCGAAACGGCGGTTTCGCTGTCGCGGGCAACCCTTTCCGCCACTGTCGGTACACCGTAGGCTTTCAATAGCCGTTTGGATTCAAATTCCGTCAAAGCCGCTTTGCCGGCAGAAATTATTTTTTTGATCAAGTGTTCTATATCCACAGAAACTCCTTCCGGATTGAATTTTCCATCAGGCGACTTTATAACGTATTTTGGCCTGAATGCCAACCAATCTGAACGGATCTCGAAGGACAAATAGAGCGGTCTACCAAATGATCCCCGCCATCGGTAAAAACACCTTCCCCTTGCAAAATCCGGGCAATCTCATTATGATGCCGGGAAAAAACAACCTGCGATGTCGATCGGTATCGAGGGACCTGTTACCTGAATGCAATGAGATGGCAGGTCCTTTTTATTTTTGAGGAGCAAACCATGCGCGTCGGGATGGGATATGATGTCCATAGGCTGGTAAAGGGGCGGAAGCTGGTTCTGGGAGGCGAAACGATTGTTCACCCCTTCGGCTTGCTGGGACATTCGGATGCCGACGTCCTGACCCATGCTGTGTGTGACGCAGTGCTGGGTGCGGCCGGTATGGGGGATATCGGGCACCATTTCCCCGACGCCGATCCGCAGTTCAAGGAGGTCAGCAGCATCATCTTGCTGGAAACTGTTTCCGGTATGCTTTCGGAAAAGGGGTTTTCGGTGACCAATATCGATGCCACGCTGATTGCGGAACATCCGAAAATATCCCCCTACCGGGAAAAAATGCAACGAAACATCGCTGACGCCCTTGAAATCGATCCCGCCCTTGTTAATGTAAAGGCCACTACCACAGAAGGGTTAGGGTATCCGGGAAAAGGGGAGGGAATGGCAGCGATGTGCATTGCGTTGCTCCACGAGATGGGATGACGAT
This sequence comes from uncultured Desulfobacteraceae bacterium, assembly GCA_964631805.1. Lineage (GTDB taxonomy): Bacteria > Desulfobacterota > Desulfobacteria > Desulfobacterales > CAZWAE01 > CAZWAE01. The sequence goes on from CAZWAE010000053.1 coordinate 2,942, forward strand.
AGGAAGCGCCGCCATGCCAAACGATCCGGACCGATCCGAATTGAGGTGTTTGTTCGTCAATTGGCCGATATTCGATCCGGGATTCACCTTTAACACTTAAGCATTGAAACCACCAACAGGGTAAAAGCACCATGAGCATTCGAATTTTCAACACGCTGAGCGGGAAAAAAGAACCCTTTGAACCTCTGGAGAATGGACGGGTCCGGATGTACGTCTGCGGTCCGACGGTTTATGATTACTGCCATATCGGACACGCCCGGTCGGTTGTCGTGTTTGATGTGATCGCCCGTTTTTTGAAAGCGTCCGGACTTGATTTGACGTATGTGCGGAATTTTACCGACATCGATGACAAAATCATCAAAAGGGCAGAGGAGGTGAATAAGGATCCCTTAGCTCTGGCTGAAGAATTTATCCAGGCATTTTACACCGATATGGATGCGCTTTATGTACAACGGGCGGATTTTGAGCCCAAGGTCACCGAGTATATTCCCCAGATTCAAAAACTGGTGTCCCGATTGATCGATAAGGGGCAAGCCTACCCGGTGGAAGGGGATGTCTACTATGCAGTAGAAACCTTTGAGGATTATGGAAAGCTATCCGGCCGTAAATTGGAAGATATGGAGGCCGGAGCACGAGTCGAGGTGGATACGCGCAAACGGAATCCATTTGATTTCGCCCTCTGGAAATCCGCAAAGCCGGGTGAACCCTCCTGGAAGAGTCCTTGGGGAATGGGAAGGCCAGGATGGCACATAGAATGCTCCGCCATGAGCGGCGAGTTGCTGGGAGAAACCTTCGATATCCACGGTGGCGGCAAGGACCTCATCTTTCCTCACCATGAAAACGAGATTGCCCAGTCCGAAGGGGCTTATGGAAGGCCGTTTGCAAAATATTGGATCCACAACGGATTCGTGAATATCAACCAGGAAAAGATGTCCAAATCGCTGGGTAACTTCCTGATGATCCGAGACGTCCTTAAATCGTGCCATCCGGAAGCGGTCCGGTTGTTCCTGCTGTCCAGTCAATACAGGAGCCCCATCGATTTCAGCGATGCCGCCATGGAGGAAGCCAATGCCCGGATGGAACGCCTGTACGCCCTGATCAAACGAGTGGAAGACACCTTGGGTGCCGATGCCATTGATACCGAAAAGGTTCCGGACCGTCCCTGCTGGAACCGCTTTTGTGAAGCCATGGAGGATGATTTTAATACCGCCCGCGGTCTGGCCGTGCTTTTTGAAACGGTTCGCCATCTAAACGGACTCATGGACAAAGGGGGGGAACACCTGTCGGAAAAGGATCGAAAAATCTTATTGAGCGGCCGGGCAGACATCCTCAACATCGGCCAACAGATACTGGGAATTCTTCACGAAGCACCCCATGCCTATTTCGAAAACCTGCGCCGGCGTAATCTGGAACACAGCGGCATTGATCCGGAACAGATCGAGGAGATGGTGGCGGCACGAATCCGCGCTCGGACGGACAAGGATTGGCAAAATGCCGACAAAATCCGGGATCAACTGGAGGCTCTGGGAATCCAGCTTGAAGACGGACCGGACGGTACGGAGTGGAAATTCAAAGAATGATATCCGCAAAATTATACGCCTCTCTCAGCCGGAACATACGCCTGCAATGATTAATCCCGTTTTAAATTAGATTTCCCGTAAATTTTGTGTTTTCAATAAGTAATGGAAACGAACCTAATGTCCGACTTTAAGCTTGTATCTGATTTTTCCTTGAAGGGTGACCAGCCGGAAGCGGTGGATTTTCTCGAAAAAAGCTTTCGCTCCGGCAACCGCCACCAGGTATTGGTGGGGGTAACCGGCTCCGGCAAAACCTTTACCATGGCCAACCTCGTCGCCCGATTGAACAAACCCACACTTGTTCTGGCTCCCAACAAAACGTTGGCCGCTCAGTTGTATAACGAATTCCGGGACCTGTTTCCGGAAAACGCCGTTGAATATTTTGTCAGTTATTACGATTATTATCAGCCCGAAGCCTATATTCCGGCCAGCGATACCTATATCCAGAAAGACTCATCCATCAACGAAATGATCGATAAAATGCGCCATTCGGCAACCCGTTCTGTGCTCACCCGGAAGGATGTTCTGGTGGTGGCGAGTGTGTCGTGCATATTCGGACTCGGTGCTCCCGAAGATTACCTGGCCATGCGGGTAGATCTTCGTGTGGACATGGAGATTACGAGGGAGAGGCTTCTGGCCGATCTGGTATCCATGCATTACAGTCGAAACGATATGGACTTCCACCGCGGGGTGTTCCGGGTACGTGGAGACAGGGTTGAGGTTTTTCCGGCATACGAGGAGGACAAGGCGGTCCGCATCGATTTCTTCGGGGATCAAATTGAACAGATTTCCGAAATCGACCCCCTTCGTGGGCACCTTTTGAAAAAAAAGCACCGAATTTCACTGTTCCCCGCCAGTCATTATGTAACGGAACAGAGGACCCGAAAGCGGGCGATTGAAACCATCATTGAGGAGCTAAAACAGCGGATTGCATTTTTAAGATCGGAAAACCGTCTCATTGAAGTCCAGAGGATTGAGGAACGTACCCATTTCGACCTGGAGATGATTCAGGAACTGGGCTATTGCAACGGCATTGAAAACTACTCCAGGCACCTCACAGGCCGGGCGCCAGGTGAATCCCCGCCAACGCTCCTGGACTATTTCCCGCCAGATTTTCTGATCTTTACAGACGAGAGTCACATTGCTGTCCCTCAGCTTAATGCCATGTACAAAGGTGACCGTTCACGCAAACAAACGCTTGTTGACTATGGATTCAGACTGCCGTCGGCTCTTGACAACCGGCCCCTGAAATTTGAAGAGTTCAACGACAAACTACACCAGATTCTTTACGTGTCGGCAACACCTGCCGACTATGAACAAAGGATGGCCGGAGATGCCATGGTCGAACAGATCGTTCGTCCCACCGGGCTGATCGATCCATCCATCGATGTCCGCAAGGCGGCCCACCAGGTGGATGACCTCTACAACGAAATCAGGCTGCGAATCGATCAAAACGAAAGGGTACTGGTCACCACCCTTACCAAACGCATGGCCGAGGATCTTACCGAATATTATACGGACCTGGGGCTCAAGGTGCGTTACCTCCACGCCGATATCAACACCCTGGAAAGGATGGAGATCATCCGGGATCTCAGAAAGGGAAAATTCGATGTCCTGATCGGCATCAACCTGTTGAGGGAAGGTTTGGACATTCCGGAAGTGTCACTTGTGGCGATCCTGGATGCGGACAAGGAGGGATTTCTGCGCTCCACCCGTTCCCTGATCCAAACCTGCGGAAGGGCATCCCGAAACCAGAAAGGCCAGGTCGTGATGTATGCAGACCGGGTCACCCCCTCCATGAAGCAAGCAATGGACGAAACCAACCGCAGGAGGGAGATTCAAGAGGATTTCAATCAAACCCACGACATCACCCCCACCACCATACAGAAAAATATTGCGCCCCTGTTTGAGTTTGAAAAAGAGTCCGATGGAGCGCCTGATCTGAAAATAGCGGAATCGATCGCCGGATATCGGACCCTGTCGGAGGTGGAGGACCGGATCGGTGAACTGGAAACGGATATGCAAAGGGCGGCAATGGATCTGGAATTTGAAAGGGCGGCAGAACTCCGTGATAAAATAAAGGTCTTGAGAAAAAAAGTCGTACTGGAGGGTTAACCGGTGTCTGAGAAGCCGTCATCTGAATCGACGCCTGAGAAAAAAGAAAAGGTATCCCCCCTGCAGAAAAAGGTATCGGGCACCGCCACAAAACCTGGGATCTATCTGATGAAAGATGCCAACGGTCGCATTATTTATGTGGGTAAAGCCAGAGATTTGAGAAAACGGCTGGCCTCCTATTTCAGGCCAATGGGACAGCTGGACATCAAAACAGGGGTGCTGGCCAAGCAAATTGAGACCTTCGAGACCATTATCACACGCACCGAAAAAGAGGCGCTGATACTCGAGTCAACCCTGATCAAAAAGCATAAACCCCGTTACAATGTTATCCTGAAAGATGACAAACGGTATCCCTCCTTGAGATTGGATCTCAACCACCCTTTTCCCAATCTGACCGTTGTCCGGAAAACGCCCGATGACGGTGCCGCCTATTTTGGCCCGTTCGCCTCTGCCCTTGCAGTTCGGCAATCACTAAAATTTATAAATAAAACATTCAAACTCAGAAAATGTAAGAATCGGGAATTCACGCATCGGACCCGCCCGTGTCTCCATTATCAAATGGGAGCTTGTCTTGGGCCTTGTTGTCTGGATGTGGACCGGAAGATTTACGGGCGTATGGTGAGGGAAGTGACCCTGTTTTTAAAAGGCCGGACCCCCCGGCTGATCCGCCGGATCAAGTCGGAGATGGTTTCAGCAGCCGAAACCCAGAGTTACGAGCGGGCCGCGCGTCTAAGGGACAAAATGTACGCCCTTGAAAGAACATTGGAAAAACAGGTGGCCGTCACCACCGATTTCAAAGATCGGGATGTCCTGGCCGTTGCAAGGTCTAAAGATGTCTCCCTGATCATGCATTTTTCCATCAGGGGAGGGTACCTGATGGGATCGAGAGATCTCGATTTTTCACAAACCCTTTCCACCGATGCGGAATTGATCCGGACTTATATCCGGCAACATTACGAAAAAAACCCGTTTGTCCCCGGGGAGATCCTCGTATCGGAACGTCCCGAAGACGCCTCGTTAATCGAGGAGTGGCTACAGGAGCTTCGAGGCAAGCGGGTCTATCTCCACCGGCCTATCCGAGGGGAGAAGGCCAAATTGCTTGAACTGGTTCTCAAAAACGCGGAAAACCGGATCAAGGAACGACACGCCCATATGAAAACCCAAAGAGATCTGCTGGAGCGCCTTCAAACCCGGTTGAGAACCCCACGGTTTCCCCGCCAAATCGAGTGTTTTGACAATTCCAATATATCCGGCACGTCGGCAGTGGCCGGCATGGTTGTATTTAAAGACGGGATGCCGTCTAAATCCCTTTACAGGAAATATAAAATCAAGACCGTTCGCTGCCAGGACGATTATGCCTACATGGCCGAGGTGCTCACCCGGAGATACGGCGGCAAATCGTCTCCCGAACCTTTTCCGGATCTTTTAATGGTGGACGGCGGAAAGGGGCAGCTCAACATTGCCGTTGCCGTTATTCGTACGCTCGGCATCTCAGATCGATTGGATATCATCGGAATCGCAAAAAAAGATGCCGTCAAAGGGGAAACCCGGGACAAAATCTTTCAACCCGGCCGTTCCAACCCGGTAAACATGGATAGGGATGAGGATGTGCTGCTCTTCCTGCAACGAATCAGGGATGAAGCGCATCGATTTGCCATCGGTTTTCACCGCAAACGCCGATCGATTCAGACATTGCACTCGGAGCTGGATCATATTCCCGGTATCGGAAAAACACGAAAACGGCGGTTGTTGACGTATTTCGGAGGCGTCAAACAGATCGGGGACGCCACGATTCATGAGCTGAGTTCACTGCCTGGAATGAATCGCAATGCGGCTGCGGCGGTTAAAAAAGCACTTTCCCGATTAAACGCGCGGGATGAATAAAACCGTAAAAATTATTTTTAAAATTGACAACATAGAACGCGGCGTTGTCAATATCCGTCGAAGGATAGCGGATAGATCGGCAGATCGTCTTCGAGGTGTTGACATTGCATCTTAATACAGGGTAGAATGTACTGATTTTTCAAGCTTTCTATCTCCATGTATCACCATAGGGATACACTTCAGTACAATATGCGATGAACACCAAGAGGTGGCTATGAATTTAAAAGACAAATTAAAATCACTGTTGCAGCAGGGAGCGCTTTACCGTTCACAGGGATTGGTTGAAGAAGGCCTTGCTAAGTATAACGAAGCCATTAAGATCCTTGAGAATAATGAAAAGATTAAAAACAGGGATTCTTTGATCGAGGGCATACGGGCCAAAATGGCGGCGGCCAAATCGGAACTGGAGAAATTTGAAGCGGCGGATGACAGTCCGGAAATATCAAGTAAAATCCAGGACCTTATCAAACAGCAATTCGCCTTTTCCGATGATAAAGAGGCCGCTGCCCTGGAAGGTGCTATCGCTTTGGCCAAGTTCGGTCAATTCAACCGGGCTATCGAGGAATTCGGACTTCTCATCGAACGGGAATCCATCCGGGTCGATGCCGCTAAAAACATTGTCAGATGCCATATGGCGCTCTCCTCTTTAGATGATGCCGTGGCGGAATACCACCAGTGGCTCTCCCTTGATCAGTTCACAACCGGACAGCTAAACAAAGTCAGGGTCTTTTTCAATGCGACCCTCGAACGGGCAGGAATGGATGTGGAACTGCCGAAGCCGGGGAAGCCGGCCCCGCCGTCTCCCGAGCCCGCGGCTGAAGTGTCCGGTGAACCCACCATAGAGATGCCGGATATCGAAATTCTGGAGCCGGAATCGGTTTCGGAGGAAGCGGGCGATATTGAAATGCCGGAGATGGAAGATGATGAGATCCTCGATATCAACTCCATCGGGTTTACACCGGAAAGCGGGCCAAATGAAGGAAAAATGCTGGAACTCAACGTCAGCTTTCAAAGCGGGGATGTGATCAGCCTGCTGATTCCCGGAAGGGACAATGATATCATTGAATACTTGAAACCGGACATGACGCTGGAGAATGTTCAGTTTTATTCTCCCATGGCCATATTCAATGGCATCGGGAGGGTCTCCAGCAAAACCAAAATCGAATCCGGACCCCGGAGGGGGGACTACAACGTGGATATTAAGGTGACCACCTCCTGATCCATTTGATAGTGGGGGAGGACAGGCAGATTCCTGGCCGGTTCCAAAGCTTTCCAAATGGTCCAAAATCAGGAAAAGATCTTGAAAAACTTGAAAAAAAAGGTATCATAACTATCTTTGACGTCATGTTCAACTACGGATTCCATGCAAAAAACTTCTGAAGTGGGAATACATTCATGGCTGTTTTCAATGTGAAGCAAAGAGAGATCGAGTGTAAGGTCGTGTACTACGGACCCGGGCGGTGTGGCAAAACCACAAACCTTGAATATATCCACAAGACGTTCAAAAAACAGGTTACCGGCGACATGGTCTCGGTTAATACGGAAGGGGACCGCACCCTGTTCTTCGATTTTCTTCCCATCGGTCTCGGCAAAATTAAAGGCTGTGACGTTCGTGTGCAGCTTTACACCGTACCGGGACAGGTGAAGTACAGTTCAACAAGAAAACTGGTTTTGAGAGGCGTGGATGGGGTCATCTTCGTAGCGGATTCTCTGGATGTCCGGCGAGAAAAAAACATGCTGTCCCTGAAGGACCTTCAACAAAACCTGAAGGAATACGGCATCAGTATTTTCAAAACCCCGGTGGTGATTCAACACAACAAGCGGGATCTCGCGGAGCAGGGGTTTCCGCTCATGTCCCTCGAACAGATGAACAGGGATCTAAACCGTCAATTGAAAGCCCCCTCTTTTCCCGCAAGCGCGTTTACCGGTGAAGGTGTCGGGGTGACTCTGAAAGAGTGTTTGAAACTAACTTTGAAATCCCTCCAGAAGCAATTGCAGTGGGGATAACGGATATCGCATGATGAGCAATGGACAGGACCTGACAGGTAATCTTGAATTTCTTGGATTGGGAGATTTACTTCAACTCTTGGGATCAAACGGCTGCACCGGCACGTTGCGTCTCAAAAGTAAATATGCGCCGGATCCCGGGGAAATTTTCATTGTGAAAGGAAACCCGGTCGACGCCCGAAATGGTTTACTTTCCGGCCTTGATGCGGTGAACTCGCTGTTTGGATGGACCGTAGGTCTTTTCGAGTTTGAAAGCGGGGATGTCCATTGTGATGATGTGATTAAAAAAAGCCGGATGAGTATTATTTTAGACAGCTTGAGCATGCTGGATGAGGGAACCATCGAAAAACTCGGCCCGGTGTCCTATTCCCAGGAGAAAAACGATGCGTCGGCCGCCGGACCGGCACGACCCATTATCAAGGGGCCGCTGGTCGATTATATGTACGTGGTGGATGAAGAATCGTTTGAAGCCGGCCAGGAGATCACCATTGAAGGTAAGCACGGAAACTGGATATGGGTTGTCATGGAGGGATCGGTTGAGATCGTAAAGCAGATCGGAGATGAGAGCATCACATTGATCGAAGTCGGTGATGGGGCCTTTCTCGGCAGTACGGCGTCCTTTTTAATGGGCGGCAACGTCCGGGGCGCATCGGCTTATGCAAAAAGCGATGTCCAGCTGGGTATTCTCGACTCCCAGCAACTGGCGGGTGAATTTGCGTTGATGTCATCCCACTTCAGGGGATTGGTCATCAGTCTCGATCGACGAATGAGAGAGACGACCAATCAGGCGGTTGGCCTTTATTCCGGCGAGAACCCTGCAAAAGACTGGCTTACGGATAAAAAAACCGTCATCAAACAGGGGGGGCAGGAAGACCAAGTTTTTATGATTACAAAAGGTGAGGCCTGTGTGGTTCGACGCTCAAAAAATGGTTACCTGCCACTTGCCGTTTTGAGGGAGGGAGATATTTATGGGCGTATTCCATTCCTCGATTTCGGCCACGAACCCGAAGCGGCCGCGGTGGTTGGTTCGGAAGATTTGGCGTTTACGGCCATCGACAGAGATGAGATGAAAGGCGAATTTGAAAAACTCTCTGCCACATTCAAAAATCTGCTCGAACACACGGTGAACTGCATTACGGTGACAACCAAGTTGGCAAGTGAATACCAAAAGAAACAAAAACCGGTAAAACCCAAGAAAACCTAACCTTTTGCAAAGGATCGGATAAACGTCATGGCGATTTCAAACAAAAGAAACCATCCGAGATTCGATTCCCTGAACCTCCTGGCGTATTTTGTATATGATATGGAGGGTACTCTGGTGCGACAGGGAATGGGAAGAACCCTTAATGTTTCCCAATCCGGAATACTTCTGGAAACACACGTTCCTATTGATCCAAATCATAAAATGTCACTTACCATTGGATTTGAGGAGAACCTGGTGGATATCGAGGGGAAAGCCGTGTACTCGAAAGAGGGGGAGAACAGCATGTTTGAAACCGGCATCGAGTTTCTCGAAATTGACGATACCCAGCAAACGGTTTTGTCGGCATTTATCACGGCGTTTGAAGAACAACAACAATCAGCGAAGGAATCATCAGAATGAATCAGCCTGTCTTTGAAACACAGATGCCGGAATTGAACCTGCTGAAACGGGGGAAAGTAAGAGATGTTTATGATCTGGATGACAATCTGCTGCTCGTGGCAACCGATCGGTTATCTGCATTTGACGTGATTTTACCGGATCCCATACCGGATAAGGGAAGAATCCTAAACGGAATCTCCCTGTTCTGGTTCGAGAAGATGAGTTCTCTGCTGCCCAACCATGTGATCTCCAGTACCCTATCCGACTATCCCGAAGCATGCCGCCCCCACGAGAAGATTCTGGAAGGACGGAGCATGTTGGTTAAAAAAACCGAACCGCTGGCCATCGAGTGTATCGTCAGGGGATACATTTCCGGTTCGGGCTGGAAGGATTATCAGTCCACCGGCAGCATCTGCGGCATCCATCTACCCGTTGGAATGAAAGAATCGGACAAACTGCCGGAACCTATTTTTACGCCCTCAACCAAGGCGGAAGCCGGCGAACACGATGAAAATATCGATTTTGAAGCCGCATCGGATATTATCGGGGGAGAGTTGGCCGAAAAAATCAAATCCCTGAGCATCGCCATATACAAGAAGGGCTCCGAACTGGCCGAAAAGAAGGGGATCATTATTGCCGACACCAAGTTCGAATTCGGCATGCTCGATGGCAATATTATCCTAATAGATGAAGTGTTGACACCGGATTCCTCACGATTTTGGCCCAAAGCGACTTATGAACCCGGAGGGTCCCAAAAAAGTTTTGACAAACAATTTGTCAGGGACTACCTGCTCTCCCTTTCTTGGGACAAGACACCACCGGCGCCAAAACTACCGGAAGAGGTGATCCAAAAAACACGGGAAAAATATCTGGAGGCGCTCAAGCAGTTGACGGAATAATCTGTCACCGAACGATGAACTTTCGAAATGACACCATCTCCCTGAGCCGGATTGATCTTGAGAACCACAGTTTCAGGATTTCAACCCCCAACGTGGAGGACCGCCTGACATCCTCCATTGCGTCTGTTGGAATCCTCAATCCACCCATCGTCATCGAACCCGAGGGTGTTCCGCTGGTTGTCTCCGGGTTTAAACGCTTGCTATCCTGCCGTAAACTTCATTGGAAAAATGTTCCGGTTCGGTTCCTGCCCCCCGACATTTCGAATATTCGATGTATAAGAATCGCGATCACCGAAAATGCGGGGCAACGCAAGTTGAATCTGGTGGAATTGTCCCGGATATTCCACCTTCTTTACCGCTATTACGGGGATTACCAACAGGTAGCCCATGAAGCCTCACGGCTGGGACTGCCGGATAAACCGATTTATATCAAAAAGATAGAGGCCCTCTGTCGCCTTCCTGAAGCGGTTCAAAAAGGAATATTGTCCGATACGATCTCCCTTGCCACCGCAGTTCAACTGGACCGTATGCCGGAGCATACGGCGGTCGGATTCGCTAAGATCTTCAATGCACTGCACCTCAGCCTCAGCAAACAACGTGAAATTATCACACTGGCCGGGGAGATTGCCGCAAGAGATGATGGGGGCGTTGATAATGTGCTGAGGGATGCATGGGCACATTCCCGTGCAGATGATAAGGAGCGGGATCGTGCTCAGATCGTCCGTGACCTGAGAACCTATCTGAAACACCGTCGTTTCCCACATTATTCGGCAGCAGAAAAACATCGCTATGAACAGATACGGCAACTCAAGCTTCTCCACGGTATCTCCCTGTCACCACCCCCCGGTTTTGAAGGAAACACCTATACCTTTAATATAAGCTTCAAAACACTGGATGATCTCGACCGACAGATCAAATCCCTGACCCACACCGCTGCAAGCCCTCATTTCAAAGAACTCATCGAGTCCGATTGAGCACAAAATCCCACCCACCCGTCTAAAATCAACTATTTAAGTACCCCACAACAAATAAAAATAAATTTATAACTGAATGGATTTTACTTGACAAACAATGCCTAATGTTTATATGGAGATATAACTAATAAATAGGGTTCATTTTATTATGGGCATACAGGAGCGGAAAGAGCGGGAGCGGGAGCGACGACGTCAACAAATCATGGTGGCGGCCAAAAGGGTGTTTTCAGCCAAAGGGTTCAATAAGACCACCATGGAGGATATCGCAACCGATGCGGAATTGAGTCCCGGCACGCTGTATCTCTACTTCAAAAACAAGGATGAACTGTATGCCTCCCTCTCCCTCAGAATTCTCCAGTACATGCTGATCAGAATGGAACATGTCAATGCCGAGAAGGAGTTGCCGCCTGAAGAGCGGATGGAGGCCTTGAAACTCGCCATGTACGATGTTTACGATTTTGATCCCCTCATATTGGTCAACATGTTTCACCTCCAGTCCAGCGAGACCTTAAAAAGCCTGTCCCCGGAACTTTTGGACGAAATCAAGATCCTGTCCCGAAGCTCCCTGGATGCCATGGCTAAAATATTCCAGGATTGTATCGATAAAGATTATGTGATCGAAAAACACCCCGTTGCCCTTTCGGACATCGTCTGGGCCCTGTTCTCTGGTATTGTGCTTTGGGAAGAGAGCAAGAAAATCATCGATGGCGATAAAAACTACGTTAAAGATACATTTAACGCGGCTTTTGAGATCTTCAAAAGAGGAATCACCAAAAGGACGGATCCCGAAAAATATAATGCGGCATAACCAGTTTTAAGGATTCATACCATATTGATAAGGAGGAATTAATAATGGTTAGAAGGGGTAGGAGGAGCTATTTTCAACTGATTTAGGAATTCTGATCAAGGAGGAGGTGTGCATGGCAGAAGAAAAAGAAGTTGTGGAAACATCAGAAGCTCAAATTGCAGTTCACTGGCAGGAAGAGGAGCTTTATCATCCCTCGACGAAATTCATTGCCCAGGCCAACATGACGGACGAAAAGATCTACGACCGCTTCAGTCTGGAGAATTTTCCGAATTGCTTCAAGGAATATGCCGATCTGCTGACCTGGTACTCCTACTGGGACGAAATCCTCGATGCCAGCGACGCACCTTGCTACAAGTGGTTCAAGGGGGGAAAGATCAACGCCAGCTTCAACTGCGTGGACCGTCATCTGGCCGAGCATAAGAACAAAGCGGCCATCCACTTTGTCCCGGAACCCCTGGAAGAGGGCTACCAGCACATCACCTATCAGGAGTTGTATGTCCGTGTGAACGAATTCGCGGCGCTTCTCAGGGATTTCGCCGGCCTTAAACGAGGGGACCGTGTCACCCTCCATATGCCCATGATACCGGAACTGCCGATTACCATGCTGGCCTGTGCCCGGCTGGGTGTCATCCACAGCCAGGTATTCGGCGGATTCAGCGGACGTGCGTGTGCCGACCGAATCGTGGACTCCGGAAGCCGCGTGCTGATTACTGCGGATGCTTATTATCGTAGCGGCACGCTGCTGGACCATAAACAAAATGCGGACATTGCTGTGGACCTGGCGGAAAAGGATGGCCAGACGGTGGACAAAGTCCTTGTGTGGCAGCGCTATCCCGGCAAATACTCCGCTCCGACACCGATGGTTGAGGGACGGGATTTCTTCGCCAACGACGAAATTAAAGAATTCTACGGCGCCCGCGTCGAGCCCGAACAAATGAACGCTGAAGACCCGCTGTTTCTCATGTACACCAGCGGCACCACCGGCAAACCCAAGGGGTGCCAGCACGGCACCGGCGGTTACCTGGCCTACACGGCCGGCACTTCCAAGTTCGTCCAGGACATCCATCCCACGGATGTATACTGGTGCATGGCCGACATCGGCTGGATCACGGGCCATTCCTATATCGTCTACGGTCCCCTGGCCATCGCCGCATCCACGGTCATCTACGAAGGCGTACCCACCTATCCGGATGCCGGACGCGCCTGGCGGATTGCCCAGGATCTGGATGTGAACATCTTTCACACGGCACCTACGGCCATTCGTGCGTTGCGGAAGATCGGTCCGGATGAACCTGCCAAGTACAACTACGAGTTCAAACACATGACCACGGTGGGCGAACCCATCGAACCCGAGGTGTGGAAGTGGTATTATAATGTGGTGGGACAGGGCAAGGCCTCCATCGTGGATACCTACTGGCAGACGGAAACCGGCGGCTTTCTCTGCAGCACCCTGCCGGGCCTCATCCCCATGAAACCGGGCAGCGCCGGACCGGGTATGCCGGGTATTCATCCCATCGTTTTTGACGAAGAAGGCGCCGAAATGCCTGCAGGTACCGGCAAGGCGGGCAACATCTGCATCCAGAACCCCTGGCCGGGGATGTTCCAGACCATCTGGGGGGACCGCGACCGGTTTGTGGACACCTACTTTGCAAAGTACAATAAAGATCCCAATTCCAAAGACTGGCGCGACTGGCCCTACCTGACCGGCGACGCGGCCGTGGTGGCGGAAGATGGTTATGTCCGTGTCCTGGGACGCATCGATGATGTCATCAACGTGTCCGGCCACCGGCTGGGCACCAAGGAGATTGAGTCCGCCGCCCTGGTGGCGGAAGAGGTGGCCGAAGCGGCGGTGGTGCCGGTGGCCCATGCGATCAAGGGCAAGGAACCCGATATGTATATTGCCCTCAAACCCGGGATCGAAGCCACCCCGGAACTGGCGCAGAAGATCTCCGATGTCATCTGTACCGAAATCGGCAAGATCGCCAAGCCGCGACATGTCTGGCTGGTTCCCGACATGCCCAAAACCCGTTCGGGAAAGATCATGCGGCGGGTGCTCGGCGCCATTTCCAACAACCAGGATGAAGGGGATGTCACCACCCTGGCCAATCCTGAAATCGTCGAAGCGATCAAGAAAATGGTGCAGTAGAAGCCATCGGCTTAAATCGCCCGGGGCAACCCGGACATAACGATCTTTCTAAATGTTGTGGATAGGGGGTGGTTACCTTGGACAAAATAGCAGGGTGCACAGAACCTGGTTTTGTCCGTTTCCTAGGCGCGGCGTCGCCGACGAAACGACCATCTTGTAGTGATCGATATAATTAACCCTAAAAGCGAAGGCTTGGCCGCCTGCGGTTTTTGGCCCTGCTGGCACCGGTCTTCAAACATTAATCTTTTTAAGAAAGGAGTGAGTATATGGGCTCTCATGTGTACTGGCTATTCTTTTTTGTCCTTTTGTATTGGGCATACTGCATTACCATCGGGGTAAAGGGATACCTGGCTGCCAAATCGGGTACTGAGTACTTCGTCGCCGGACGAAAACTCAGCATCTGGGTCTTTGTGCTTGCAGCCACGGCCACCTCGTTCAGCGGCTGGACCTTTGTCGGTCACCCGGCCCTGATCTGGCGGGACGGCCTGCCCTACGGCTATGCATCGTTTTATGTCCTCACCATTCCCATCACCGGCGTTTTCTTTTTGAAAAGACAGTGGTTGCTGGGAAAACGGTACGGCTACGTGACCCCGGGTGAGATGTTCAACGATTACTTCGGTTCTGAAGCGATGCGGATCCTGACCGTTATCGTGGCCATCTTCTTCAGTATTCCCTACCTGGGAATCCAGTTGAGGGCTTCCGGCATCCTGTTCAACATCCTCACCGACGGCCTCTTTTCCGTCAACGTGGGCATGTGGCTGCTGGCGGTGGTCGTGATGCTGTACGTGGGTCTGGGCGGTCTGCGCTCGGTGGCCTACGTCGACACGGTTCAGTGTATCCTGCTGTGGCTCGGCATCTGCACCATCGGCCTCATCTCCGTCAACTATGCCGGTGGTTTCGGCAGCCTGATGGCAAAATTCGGTGATATCGTCAACTGCATCCACACCGGCGGCGCGGAGGTGCCCAAGTGGGCGGATCCGGAGGCGATGAAGGTATTCATGGCCAACAAGAAGTCGATCTTCAAGCTGACACCGGATGGGTACAGCCATCTCGTGGCGGTTCCGGGCGTGATGCAGATGGTATCCGCCGGCGGAAAAGCCGTGGGCGGCGCCTGGACCGGCGTGATGATCCTCACCTACATGTTCGCCCTGATGGGTATCCATGCCTCACCGGCATTCTCCATGTGGGCATTTGCCAACACCAACCCCAAGCCCTTCCCCATGCAGCAGGTGTGGGCTTCCACCCTGGGCATCGGTTTTGCCCTTTTCATCTTCACTGCCATGCAGGGAATGGGCGGATGGGTATTGGCTCTGTTGCGTCCCGAGGGTGCAGCAGCTACGGTTCTACCACTTGCGAAGCTAGTGGGAGGTAAACAGGGGAACCTTGTACCGTATTTCATCCATCTGATGAAAGACGCGTCCCCCTTCCTGGTCGGCCTGCTGGCCATCTGCGCCCTGGCCGCCATGCAGTCAACAGGTGCTGCCTACATCTCCACCTGCTCAGGCATGCTCACCCGTGACGTCCTGAAACGGTACTTCATGCCGAACATGACCGCCGGACAGCAGATCGTGTACGGCCGCTACATGGTGCTTTTCATCGGGTTGTGTGCCCTGACCTTTGCCTCCATCGTACCGGGCGCCATCGTGATGCTCGGCGGGCTGGCGGTTTCCTACGGGTTCATGATGTACCCGGCCCTCATCGCGGTCTGCTACGTGCCGTGGTTCACACGACAGGGGATCGTTGCCGGGCTGGCCTGCGGGATCCTCGCCGTGACCTTGACCTTCAAGTTCAAGCTGGGCCTGCCCTGGGGCGCCTATCCGCTGACGTTGCACTGCGCCGGATGGGGCATCATCTTCAACCTGCCCATCGCTGCCCTCATCAGCATGTTCACCCAGCCGGATGAAGCCGAGAAGGCGCGCAAGCAGTCCTATCACGATTTCATCTACGAGCATGCTGGATGGAAGGAAGACAAGAAGGCTCTGATCCCCATTGCCTGGATCGTTACCCTGGTATGGTACATGTTCGCCATCGGTCCCGCATGCGTCATCGGGAACACCCTGTTCGGCGACCCGCTGAACCAGTCCACCTGGATGTTCGGCATGCCGTCCATCTGGATCTGGCAGATCCTGTGGTGGATCCTGGGTATCGGCATGATGTGGTTCCTGGCATACAAGTGCGAGATGTCAACCAACATCACCGGAGATGTGGATGTCCTGAAGCACGACATTTACGACGAAGATTAGGAGAGGTGCGAAGGTTTCACCGCAATATGATATCCGGTGAAACAAGCCCTTCTTCAACCGCATGACCAGAGGGGGAAGCGATCCCGCTTCCCCCTCTTTTTTTTGTTTATTTTTCCACCAAAAGCGACTATACAGACACCATGAAAATACAACATCTATTGATTATTGTCTTTGTTGCCGTCGGCATTGCCGGATGCGGGATCACCATGTCCGACTATGAAAACGCCATCATGGACGGCATTGCCAAACTGAACCAAAACAAACCTGAAGAGGCCCTCGTCAGTTTCGAGAAGGCCATCCAACTCGACCCCAAAAGCGCCACCGGGTATCTTGGCAGGGCCAACGCCCTCAACACCATGGGCCGGTGGGAGAGATCCCTTCCCGACT
>CAZWAE010000054.1:0-1737 GCA_964631805.1 uncultured Desulfobacteraceae bacterium
GCGATGAGATCCATCTGCTTTTTCTGTTTGGTTTTGGAGAGCTTATCCGATTTGGTCAGGACCCGTATGATGGGGATCCGGTAGCCGGCCAGCCAGTCGGCCAGATTTCGCTCCTCAACGCCCGGCTGCCGGCGGATGTCCATGAGCGATACCACACCCCTGAGTGTTTTCCGTCCGGAGAGATAGGTTTCGATCATGGGACCCCATTTTTTTTGCACTGCTGCGGGCACCTTGGCATACCCGTATCCGGGCAGATCCACAAATGTAAATGCCTCGTTGATATCAAAAAAATTGATCAGCTGGGTGCGGCCGGGGGTACGGCTGGTTTTCACCAGGTGCCTGCGATTGACAAGCTTGTTGATCAATGAGGATTTTCCCACATTGGAGCGGCCGGCAAAGGCCATCTCCGGGAGCAGCTCCGGCGGGTACTGGGAGGGTTTGACGGCACTGGTGACAAATTCGGCGGATTTAATGATCATGGTCATAGGGCCTGGATGCTGGGTTCTGGATACTGGATGCTGGATCCCTGATTTTCGTTTTAACCGGTATCCAGTATCAAGAAACCAGTATCGGTTTTATGGTGCCGAATCGTTTAACGATCTTTTATATCGACAGGGAGATCAGAAGAATTCAGGTAATCCTCCAACCTGTCCATCCCCTCTTCAATTTTTTCCAAGGCGCTTGCGTAGGAAAACCGAAGGTACCCTTCACCGTTCTGTCCGAAATCTATCCCGGGCGTTACGCCGACATGTGCCTTTTCAAGGATGTCAAAGGCGAGTTTGTAAGAATTTTCTGAAATGTGTTTTGCATTGGCAAAAACATAAAAAGCGCCGGTGGGCTCCACGGTGATGCCAAGTCCCATCTCCTTCAGCCGTCGAACCATATACTGCCGGCGTTCGTTGTAAACCGATTTCATGTGGGCCGTGTCTTCTCCGGCTTCTTTCAGGGCGGCGATACCGGCTTTTTGGACCATGGCATTGGCGGAGATGAAAAAATTCTGCTGCAGCTTTTGTATGGGACGCATAAACGCTTTGGGGGCAATGAGATATCCCAGCCGGAGTCCCGTCATGGCGTAAAGTTTGGAAAACCCGTTCAACACGAAAGCCCGGTCGGTAAATTCGAGTATGGAGTGCTCCCGGCCTTCATAGACCAGGCCATGATAGATCTCATCCGATATGATGTGCGGGGACAGTTCGGCAATCGCCCTCATCCGGTCCGCCGACAGCAGATTTCCCGTCGGATTAGAGGGCGAGTTGACGAATATTCCCTTGGTTCGACCGGAGCTCTTTTCCCGGATGGCCTCTGGGCGGAACTGGAAGCCTTCCTCCTCGAAAACCGGTACCGTTACCGGTCTGCCGTTGAGAAATCTAATGAAATTGGGGTAGCATGCGTAGTGGGGATCGGAGATGATCACCTCGTCGTCTCTCTCTAAGAGGGCAGAAAACAGGAGAAAAATGGCCGGAGAGGTGCCCGAACAGACCACCACCTGATCCGGATCCACCCTGACATTGTAACAATTTCTGTAATGCTCGCAAATGGCCTCCCGCAGTTCGATGAGCCCCAGGCTGTGCGTATAATGGGTATGTCCCTCATCCAATGCCCTGCAGGCGGCTTCTTTGATGCACCGGGGGGTGTCGAAATCCGGTTCGCCGACCTCGAGGTGAATCACATCAATGCCTTGGCGTTCCATTTCATGGGCACGTTCCAGCACATCCATCACTATAAAGGAGGTGATGT
>CAZWAE010000054.1:1837-15654 GCA_964631805.1 uncultured Desulfobacteraceae bacterium
CGTTCCATTTCATGGGCACGTTCCAGCACATCCATCACTATAAAGGAGGTGATGTCTTTCAGCCGCGAAGGCGTCATCGGTGTTGATTCCATGACCCGTAATCCGTTTTATTCGTTTGACGTGACAGACAAGGTTTGGCTGCTATTTAACCCACAACCCACAACCCACAACCCACAACCCACAACCCACAACCTATATCACTTTGTTGAGGGGATACTCGATGATCCCTTCCGCACCGTGTTTCATCAGCCTGGGGATCAACTCCCGAATGATATCCGCACCGGTTACCGTCTCCACGGAAAACCAGTCGGAATGGTACAACGGCGCCACCGTGGGGGCATTGAGACTCGGCAGCAGTGAAACAATTTTTTCAAGCCGGTCCTCCGGCACGTTCATTTTGAGGCCCACCAGCTTTTCCCCTTTGAGGGCGCCGCTGAGAAGCAGGGCGATCTGCTCCAGCTTTTCTCTTTTTCCCGGATGGTTCCACGAATCCGGATTGGCGATGAGCTGAGTGTTGGTCCGCATCAACTCGTGGATGATTCTCAACCCGTGGGCCTTGATAGTGCTTTCCGTTTCCGTGACCTCCACAACGGCATCGGCAAGCCCGGAAACCACCTTGGCTTCCGTTGCACCCCAGGAAAATTCAATGTTCACATCGATATTTTTTTCGCGAAAAAACCGGCGCGTGAACTGGACCAGTTCAGTGGCAATTTTCTTCCCTTTGAGATCTTCCAGCTTCCGGATCGGGGATTCGAAGGGCACGGCCACAATCCATCGGGCCGGCCGGGAACTGACCTTGGAATAGATCAGATCGATGATCACATGGACATCGGATTCGTTTTCCGCTATCCAATCCTTTCCGGTCAGACCCGCATCCAGGGTGCCGTCCTCAACGTATCGGGACATCTCCTGGGCGCGGCAGATGGCGCACTCGATACCGTCGTCGTTGATCTCAGGAAAATAACTTCTGCCGTTTACATTGATGTTCCAGCCCGAACGCTTGAAAAGGGCGATGGTGGCGTTCTGAAGACTACCTTTGGGAATTCCCAGTTTCAGTTTTCTGTTCATTTTTTATAAACTTCCTCCGGATCAAATATCGGCCGGCCGATCACTTCCAGGTCGCCGTCCTTTACGCTTTTAAAGAAACAGGAGCGGTGGCCGGTATGGCATGCGGCCCCTCCGATCTGTTCCACCATATAGATCACGGTGTCGTTGTCGCAGTCGACCCGGATCTCTTTAACAATCTGAATGTTTCCCGACGTTTCACCCTTTACCCAGAGCGTTTGGCGACTCCGGCTGAAAAAGGTGGCCCGGCCCGTTTCGAGAGTGGATTCCCACGCCTGCCGATTGATATAGCCCAGCATCAGAATATCCTTGCTTTCGTGATCCTGTACCACCGCGGGGATCAGACCGCCTGTTTTTTCAAAGTCCAGTTGAATCAATGCCACCTCCGGGAAAGGAAAAAGGATGTGTCCTTAGGGGACGATACATCTGATAAAGCCTTTCTGAGTAACTAGAACCCGTCGGATTGTCAAATAAATTTTTAGCCTGACGTATCTTGCGCTATTGTTGCATCTCTGGTAAATAGTGGCCGTCCGTGGACCGGTCCTGCATTTTTATAGCCGACTATCGGTGGAAGGGAGCGCGTGCGAACCCGATGGCCAAGCGTAAAAGTACATCCCAGATCATGAAAAATCGAGCTTCCCGCGAATCCAGAGGTGTTTTGGGTAAAGTGATCCGCCTGCTGTTCTGGATCTCATTATTGGGTGTTGTGGCGGGTACCGCGGGTATCGCGGGTATTTTTTTCTACCTGTCCGAAGATCTGCCCAAAATTTCCTCTCTTGCCGATTATCGACCTCCGGTGGTGACCACCGTCTATTCGGATGACAACCGGAAAATAGCTGAATTCTATAGGGAAAGGCGCATTGTCACCCCCCTTTCCGAAATTCCAAAGATGCTGACGGAAGCGTTTATTGCCGCCGAAGATTCCCGATTTTACAAGCACAAAGGGATTGACCTTCTCAGCATCATCCGGGCCTTTTTTAAGAATATCGAAGCGGGAACCATCGTCCAGGGAGGCAGTACCATCACCCAGCAGGTGACCAAGTCTTTTCTTCTGACCCCGGAAAGAAGCTATACCCGCAAAATCAAGGAGGCCATTTTAGCCTATCGAATCGAAAAATCCTTTACAAAACAGGAAGTGCTCTTTTTGTATTTGAACCAGATCTATCTCGGGCACGGCGCTTACGGTGTGGCGGCCGCCGCAGAGAACTATTTCGGCAAGTCGGTCAAGGATCTGAATTTGGCAGAGTGTGCCATGCTGGCCGGACTTCCCCAGGCGCCCAGCCGGTATTCCCCGTTCCGTCACCCGGAAAGGGCGCAGCAGCGACAGATTTATGCGCTGAACCGAATGGTTGAGGAGGGATATATTACCAATGTCCAGGCGACGGAAGCGATCGATACAAAACTGGACGTCAAGCCCAGGCGAAACTGGTACATCGAAAAGGTGCCGATCTATACGGAACATGTCAGACGCCATGTAGAGGAAACCTACGGAAAAGACGCCCTTTATGAAGAGGGTCTCAAAATCTATACGGCGGTCAACATCGAGATGCAGAAAATCGCCAGAAAGGAGATCGAGAAGGGGTTGAAAGATTTGGACAAGCGCAGGGGATATCGCGGTGCCCTCAAGCATCTGTCCCAGGAGGAGATCGAAGAGGTAATCCGCTCTTTTCAGGACGAAGAGGGCCAGCGCAAACTGGAGGCCGGCCAGGTCGTTTCAGGGGTTGTGATCGATGTCAACGACACCACCAACATCGTAACTGTCCGGATGGGAAATGCCGTGGGTACAATGAAACTTTCCGAAATGAAATGGGCCCGGAAACCGAACCCCGAAGTGGCATGGTACGAAGCCCGTATTCGACACCCGGGCCAGGTGTTGCGTGTGGGGGATGTTATCGAAGTGCGGGTCATCGGAAAACCGGAAGGCGCCGAGATGTGGGAGCTGGCGTTGGAGCAGACACCGGACGCCCAGTCCGCAATGCTCTGCATCGAAGCGGGAACCGGTCAGGTCAAGGTGATGGTGGGCGGCAGGGATTTCAGGGAAAGCCAGTTCAACCGGGCGATTCAATCCAGGCGGCAGCCGGGTTCTGCTTTCAAACCGGTGATCTATGCCGCTGCCCTGGACAAGGGTTTTACGCCAGCCTCCATGATTATCGACTCCCCCATCGTGTTCAAAGATGTCCAACGGGATCATACCTGGAAACCACGGAATTACGGGAAAAAGTTCTACGGACCCACCCTGTTCCGGCAGGCGCTTGCGAAATCGCGCAACGTCATCACCATTAAAATCCTCCAAAAGATCGGCATCGATTACGCCATCGATTACGCCCGAAAACTGGGCATCACCTCCAATATCAGCCGTAATTTGTCCATTGCGCTGGGTTCCTCCGGGCTTTCCGTCCTTGAAGTGGTGACCTCTTATTCTGTTTTTGCCAACAATGGATATCTCGTACCACCGGTGTTTATCACCAAGATCACGGACAGGGACGGGAGGGTGATTTTCGAGGCCTCACCGGAAAGAAAACGGGTGATTGAGGAGAGTACGGCGTTTATCATGACCAGTCTGCTCGAAAGTGTAGTAAAATCAGGTACCGGTCGCCGTGTTAGAGCGTTAAACCGGCCGGTGGCTGGTAAAACCGGGACGACCAACAACCTTTACGATGCATGGTTTGTGGGATTTACACCGGAATATATCACGGGAACCTGGGTGGGCTTGGACGACGAGGCTCCCATCGGGAAAGGTGAAACCGGGTCCAGGGCCGCCAGCCCCATCTGGCTGGCTTTCATGAAGGCCGTTTTAAAAGATAAACCCATTAAAGTGTTTCAGGTTCCCGAAGGGGTGGTCTTTTCAAAGATTGATGCCCAAACTGGACTGCTACCGGTGCCGGAATCCCAAAAAACAATTTTTGAGTGTTTCAAAGAGGGCACCGTTCCGGCGAAATATACCAAGCGCCCCCAAAAAGTGGCGGAGCCGGAGGAGTTCTATAAGTCCGTCATGTAGTTTGAAATTCAAATGCCTAAAAATGTCTTTTTGATTCTGTCGTCGGCCAACAGGGTTTGGCCGGTTCCTTCCGCCGTAATCCGGCCGTTTTCGAGGACATAGGCCCGGTTGCACAGGGCCAGGGATTGTTTCACATTCTGTTCCACCAGAAGAATCGTGACACCTTCTTTGTTGATCTTTTTGATGATATTAAAGATGTCACCAATCAGGAGGGGCGCAAGACCCAGCGACGGTTCGTCCAGCATCATCAATCTGGGACGGGACATCAGTCCACGGCCGATGGCGGTCATCTGCTGCTCCCCCCCGGACAAAGTTCCGGCAATCTGCCGCCGCCGTTCTTTCAACCGTGGAAATAGTTCATAAACGGTTGACAGAGATTCCTTCCGTTTGGTTCTGGCCGCGCTATGCAGAGAACCTAATATGAGGTTTTCCTCAACGGACATTTCCAAAAAAAGGCGCCGACCTTCAGGAATTTGAACGATACCATGTTGGATCAGATCGTGAGCCGGAGTCCGATCTATTCGAAGTCCGTTCCACTCTATCCGCCCTTTTGCAGGGGATAGAAGAGAGGAGATCGTTCGGATAACGGTGGTTTTTCCCGCACCGTTAGAACCGATCAACACAACGATTTCACCCGTTTGCACCTCGAAAGAAACATCCCAGAGCACCTTAAGATCACCGTAGTACAGGTCGATATGGTTAATCGTCAGCATTCGCCCCTCCCAGGTAGGCCTTGATGACCGCCGGATTTCCCGTCACCTCACCTGGCGTCCCCTCCATGAGGGTTCGTCCCAAATTCAAGACATGAATTCGATCCGACAGGGTCATGATGACTTTCATGACGTGTTCGACGATGATGATGGAAACACCGGTCTCCCGAATCCTGCCGATCAAATCGATGGCACTTTCCAATTCGCCGGGATTCAATCCCGAAGACATTTCATCCAAAAGCAGGAGACGGGGGCGGGTTGCCAGGGACCGGCCGATTTCCAGCCGTTTCCGTTCCCCGATGGGGAGATTATACGCAAGCACCTCCTTTCGGTGCAGAAGATCGCAGAATTCCAGCGTTTTAAGGGCACCTTTCATGGCCTCCCGCCTGGAGTCGGCTGCTGAAAAAGCGGCCGCCATCACATTCTCCAGCACCGTCATGCCTTTAATCGGTTTTACCACTTGAAAGGTTCTTGCGATCCCCATACGGCTGATCCGGTGGGTTTTCATGCCGGTGATATCCCGGCCCTCAAAATAGATCGAACCGCTGCTGACGGGTGTGTGGTTGCTGATGAGGTTGAAAATGGTGGTCTTACCCGATCCGTTGGGGCCGATCAGCCCGAAAATCTCGCCCCTGCCGACCTTAAAGCTGATGTCGTCTACAGCCGTTAGCACGCCGAAATACTTGACCAGATTTCTGACTTCGAAAAAAATTCCCGTCACCTCCCTTCCACGGCCCTGATATCTACGATAAACATCCGCGAAACCGGTTGGCGAAGGCTGAACCATCGGTCATGGATTGTCAACAGGCTTTTGATCGGGACATCCCCCTTGATATTGTCACGGGCGCTCTTTTCTGTTAACCGGTAATCATGAGACTCCGGCTTATCTTGATGATTTTGTCATTGCTTGCCTTTCTGCCGGCATCCACCGGCGGGTTTCTCTATTATCTTTCTCTCAAGGAGTCGGCCTTCAATGAGGCGGACCGTCAGGCCGCCGCGCGCCTTGAGATGATCACTAAGAACCTGTCGGCCTATCTGTCGGAGAACATCAAAACGGTACGGACACTGGCCGGGATGGATGAATTGCTGGAGATGCTGGTTCGCCCGAGATCCTCTGCTCAGCAGCAGGCCAATGCCATTCTGGACCATTATAAGGAAACCCTGGAAGTGGACGTCTGCTATCTGATGAATCACGAGGGAACCACTGTCGCCTCAAGCAACCGGGACGCACCCGACAGTTTCCTGGGGAAAAATTTTGCTTTCCGCCCCTATTTCCAGCAGGCGATCCATAGTGCCCCTGCCACCTATCTCGCCCTGGGGACAACCTCGATGAAGCGAGGCGTATATTACAGTTATCCCATTTTCGAACCGGGTGAAGACATTCCCATTGGGCTGGTGGTGATCAAAGCCTCCGTGGAACGGGTCGAAAAGGATCTCAACCTGACGGGTAATGAGATTGTTATTGTAACCGATCCGGCCGGTATCATATTCATCTCCAACCGCAGGGAGTGGCTCTACAAATCAATTCGGGCGTTGTCGGACGAAAAAAAACACGCCATCAAAACCTCCAGACAGTTCGGAGAAGGCCCGTGGGATTGGATAGGTCTTAAAATTTCGGAAAGAGGTGATGCCACAGATGATTCAGGCACTGCATACCTGGCCCACCGGTCGCCGCTGGGTTTTTATCCGGGCTGGGAGGTCTATCTGCTGAACAATCGCGGGGAGATCGCCCGAAAGGTAACGGCACCCCTGATCCGGATCACCGCACCCATTGTCCTTTCCTTTTGTATCCTCGTCGGCTTTGCTGTTTTTCTTCTCTATCGAAAAGCCAGCCAGGAGATCTTCCATCGCAGGGCGGCGGAAAGCGCTTTGAGAATCAACGAAGAGCGGTACCGTTCCATCTATCACAATGCCCCCGCCATGCTGCATTCGATCAACCGGAAGCTCCGGCTGGTCAGTGTGAGCGACCATTGGCTGAATGCTCTCGGGTATGAGCGCGATGAGGTGATTGGAGAAAAACTGAGCCGGTTCTTAACGAAAGATTCGGGACGCTATCTGGAGCATATCGTGATCCCGGAATTTTTCAAGACCGGTGTGGTCAGGGATATTCCCTATCAATTTGTCAAAAAGGACGGGCAACCCATCGACGCCATCGTATCCGCCATCGGTGAGCGGGATGACAAGGGGGATATCATCCGGTCCCTGGCGGTCTCCATCGATGTCACCCAGCGGAAACTGGCGGAGGAGGCACTGAAACAGGCAAAAGAGGAGCTGAGCCTCTATTCCAGGGATCTCGAACGGCAAGTGCAGAAAAGGACCCGCGAGATCAGCGGTATTCTTCAAAATACACCATCCGTTATCTATATTAAGGACAAAAAAGGCCGCTATATTCTGGTCAATTCCCGATTTGAGGCGTTGTTTGGCATATCGATGGATGAAATCGGCAGGAAAACCGATTATGATATTTTTTCCAATTCCATTGCCGATGCCCTTCGCCAAAACGATTTGAAAGTATTATCGGAAAACAGTTCGCTCCAGGTAGAGGAGCAGATACCTCTGCCGGACGGCGTTCACACCTATCTGTCTGTCAAATTCCCGGTATATGATGAGACCGGCGACTCCAGCGGAGTTTGCGGCATTTCAACGGATGTGACGGCGCTGAAAAAAGCGCAGAATCAGCTTCGGCGCCTTTCAGCCGGGATCATGGAAAGCCAGGAGAAAGAGCGTTCGGCCATTGCCCGGGAACTCCACGATGAATTGGGCCAGGTACTCACCGCCCTTAGAATGGATTCGGTTTGGATCATGGAACGTATCAAGGAAGATTTTCCCAAGGTGTCGGAACGGGCATTGACCATGAGAAATCTGATCGATGAAACCATTGAGGAGGTTCGCAGCATGGCCGTTCGGTTGAGACCCGGAGTTCTTGACACTTTGGGCCTTGTGGATGCACTGGAATGGTTTACCACCGATTTTGAGCGAAGGACGGAAATCACTTGTGTGTTTGAACAACGCCGTGTGCCAACCGTTTCAAACACGCTGGCAACTGCTGTTTACCGGATTGTCCAGGAGGCTCTGACCAATGTGGCCCGGCATGCCGGGGCGAACCAGGTCAGCGTGTTGCTGAAGGCCGAGGAGCAGCAGTTGATGTTGAACATTGTCGATAACGGACGCGGATTCAATTCCTCCGAGCTTTCTGAATCCAAAGGCCTGGGTGTAGCCGGTATGAAGGAACGCGCCAGCCTGGTCCGCGGCAGGGTCTTGGTCCAGTCGAGTTCGGGAAAGGGGACGCAGGTTCATTTTCAGGCACCGGTGGCCGGCAGTTAACTGGCGGAAAAAAACGATATGAAACCGACACCTTTGGGGGATCTATGATCAAGGTAATGCTGGCGGATGACCACAGTATCGTACGGGCCGGGCTTAGGCGAATTGTCGAAGATACAGAGGACATGGCCGTGATGGGCGAAGCCTCCGACGGCAGGGAAGCGATCCGACTGGCCAGGATCGACCCGCCGGATGTGGCGGTGGTGGATATCTCCATGCCCGATCTGGACGGGTTGGAGGTAACTGCCCGGCTTCTGACCCTCTATCCGGAGCTTCCCATCCTCATTCTTACCATGCATGAAGAGGCGCAGTATGTGGTGCGGGCCTTCGAAGCGGGGGCAATGGGATACATCACCAAAAAATCGGCTCCGGAACAACTCGTCACGGCGATCCGAAAAGTTTATGGCGGCTCCCGTTACCTCACCGAGGAGGCCGCCGAATCGCTGGCCCTGCGCGTAGCCAAACGATCCCAGGGGGAGTCCCTCCTGGATTCGCTTTCCACCCGGGAGCTTCAGGTGCTCAGAAGGCTGGCCCTGGGGCATACCAACCGGGAGATCGCCGAAGCCTATTGCATCAGCGTCAAAACAGTGGACACCTATCGCTATCGCCTCCTAAAAAAACTGGATCTCCGCAACAATGCGGAGCTGTCCCGATTTGCCATGCAGAACCGGCTCATCGAACCTTGAGCGTCGAGCCCAAATTCCATTTTGTAAGAAATACTCTGACAGCACAATCAGAAATTGTCCAATTGACGGTGCCTCTCCCGCTTGGTAGTCTCTTCGGATATTCTGGAGGTTTTTCCCCCGTTTATATCTGACGTGTCTTTGTCAAGTGATGGTTCGAAGTGGGTCCTACTTATTTAAACCGTAGAAAGGAGGTGTTAAAAAGCCATTTTACATTTTTTTTGAACGTATTAACTTAAGAGTGTTTGTTGGCAAAAATCCTTTTCGGCTTAAGTCGAATGTAGCGACAGGAGGTATCTTATGAACAAAAAATATAATCTTTTACTCATCGGAGTGTGCGCCCTTTTGGCGGTGACGTTTGTTTTCTCTACCAGCGCTTTTGCCAAAAAACGCATCGTTTTCGGCGGCGGTCCGGCCGGCGGAACTTTTCAGGTGGTTGCCAACGGCATCCAGGTTTACAAACCCGTGAAAGCGATTGAGGAGTTCACCGTAAAGGCCCAGTCATCCGCTGGTTCGGTGGAGAACTTGCGGAAAGCCAATGCCGGCAAACACCAGATGAGCGTGGTCTACTCCGGTCACGTGTACCTGGGCAGAAACGGGATGATGAAAAATGACACCAAAAAATATACCGATGTCCTCGCTGTGGCTTGGCTCTATGGCGCACCGGCACAACTGGTGGTCCGGGCCGACTCCGGGATCAAGAGCGTCAAGGATCTCGTCGGAAAGAAAGTGGGTGTCGGAAATGCCGGCTCCGGTGCTTTTGCCAACTGCGAGCTGTTTTTCTCCCATATGGGTGTCTGGGACAAGGTCGAGCGCAACGCCATGGGCTACAACGATGCGGCGGCGGCATTCGGCAACAATCAACTGGATGCGTTCTGGCTGTTCACCGCTTTTCCCAGTGGCGCGGTGATCATGGCGGCGCAGACCAATAAGATTGCCCTCATAGACCTGGCGGCGGATGCCAAGTCGGCCGGATTTTTTAAGAAATATCCCTATTTCGGGAAACTGGCCGTACCCGCCGGCACCTACAAGGGCGTGGACTATGACGCCCCGTCCTTCCAGGACAGCACGTTGTGGGTGGCCAATTCAAAAGTTTCTGCGGACGTGGTTTACAAACTCCTCAGCCTGGTCTATTCCGATGAGGGTTTGAAGCACATGTACGGCCAGAAAAAAACCTTCAAGAAGATGAGCCTGGACACCGGTGCCACCAACATCGTGACCCCGTTCCACCCGGGCGCCATCAAGTTCTGGAAAGAAAAAGGCAAGATGTAATGGGATTAAGAGCCTAACCGGCAGATGAAATTGAGGGATCGGGACTTATCCGGTCCCTCAATTCCCCAAAAGAGCCTGCGCCAATATTTCAACCGATGACGAAAACATGAAACAATACTTACCCAAAAGGTGTCTTTTTTTTGTTTTCGTGGTCAGCTGAATCTTGTAACTGCGATAGACGCTCTGTTTGAACCACAACCGCATCACAATCACAGGCAGGTATCGACGTGTATGATAAATTGAACAAAGTGGAGAAGATCATTTTTGACCTACTGGCCGTGGGATTGGTATTGTTCTATTCCTACTCAGCGGTGGTTGCCCCCCAGGCCACCCAGTATCATCGGGGTATCTATGTGATCATCACCTATGTACTGGTGTTTCTGACATATCAGTCACGGTCCGAAAAATGGCCGGGGCTGAATCCCGTTCTTCGGGTGGCGGACTATCTGCTGATAGTGCTCTCTATTGTCTGCGTCGGATACTGGATTTCCAATTTTGAAGCGATCAACTATCGCACCGGCGCCGAGACACCGCTGGACAGGGCCATTGCCATGGTCGGCGTCCTCATCGGCATCGAGCTGGCCCGGCGGGTGGTGGGCAATGTTTTTGTCATTATCGGCGTCATCATGCTGGGGTACGGCGTGTATGGGGACCATTTTCCGGACATCATCTCCCATGCCGGGGACACCTTCCCTGAATTGTGCACCAGCATATTCTATAAAAGCGACGGGGTGTTCGGCATCATGGCCAATGTGCTGGCCACCTACGTCATCCTGTTCGTCCTGTTCGGCGCTTTCCTGGAAAAATGCGGCGCCCAGCGGTTTTTCATCGACTGGCCCCTGGCGGCCGTGGGCCATCGGGTGGGCGGGCCGGCCAAGGTGTCCGTGATTGCCAGCGGCCTGTTCGGCTCCATTTCCGGCAGCGCCATCGCCAACACCGTGTCCACCGGGGCCTTTACCATCCCCATGATGAAAAAGGCCGGTTTCAGGCCCCACATCGCCGGCGGCATCGAGCCGGCGGCGTCCATCGGCGGTATGTTCATGCCGCCCATCATGGGCGCCGGGGGATTCATCATGGCGGAACTGACCGGCGTGCCCTACTCCCGGATCATGTTGGTGGCCATTTTCCCCGCCATCATGTACTTTTTCAGCGTCTTCGTCATGGTGCATTACGAAGCGAAAAAACACAATATCATCGGTGAAAGATCCGGGCACAGCGCCATGGAGATCCTGAGAACCCAGTGGGTCTATATCCTGCCCCTAGTCATTATTACGATTTTCATGCTCACCGGTTATTCCCCGGGGTTTTCCGCCATCCTGGGTCTGGCCACCTGTATCGCCGTCAGTTTCAAGCTTCAGAGCACCCGCATCGACCTGGCCCTG
Organism: uncultured Desulfobacteraceae bacterium; assembly: GCA_964631805.1. Lineage (GTDB taxonomy): Bacteria > Desulfobacterota > Desulfobacteria > Desulfobacterales > CAZWAE01 > CAZWAE01. The sequence continues at coordinate 13,269 of CAZWAE010000054.1, forward strand.
GTTTTCGTCATGGTGGTGATGATTCTGTCGACATTTGTCAACAAGGCCGCGGGCAGCGAAATGGTTGGCCCCAACATGGCGGTGATCATCGGGATCACCCTGTATCTGGTCACGATCATATTCAGGAAAAACCGGCGCGAAACCGTCGGTTTCGAGCTGAAGCAATTCGTTGAAGCCGCCCGGTCCGGCACCGAAAGCAGCCTGAAAATAGGCGCGACGGTGGGGGTTATCGGCATCATCATCGGTGTGCTGACCTTCAGCGGGCTGGTGCTCACCTTTGCCGATATCGTCATCGAACTGGCCGGGGGGTCCCTGGTGATGACCATCCTCCTCATCGCCCTGGCTTCGCTGGTGTTGGGAATGGGGGTCCCCGTGACCGCCGCCTACCTCATCACCGCCGTTGTCGCTGTCCCGGCCCTGACCCACCTGGGCGTCAACGAAATCGCCGCCCACATGATCGTTTACTGGCTCAGCCAGGATTCCAACATCACACCACCGGTTTGTATCGCCGCTTTTGCGGGCGCCACCATCGCCAAGGCCAATATGTGGCGCACCGCCTTCTCGGCGTTCAAGTTTGCCAAGTTTTTGTATTTGGGGCCGTTTCTCTTCGGCTATGTCCCGGGATTCTCTCTGGATGGGACCCCTACGGACATTACCAAGGCGTTCGTGCTGATCATTTTAGGTACCTGGGCCTACTCCTGGTTTCTCAGCGGGATCTGGTTCAAACCGCTGAAAGGGCTTTTCTCAAAGGCCCCGGCAAGCTGATATCGATCATAGTCCATTTTTCCATTGCGCATGGGAGGCTAAGAAAAAAATGCCATCTTTGAAAGTCGTAGTGAACAATATCCTGTATGCCACCGACCTTTCGGAAAACGCCCGATATGCTTTTGCCTATGCCGTGAGTCTTGCCAATCTTTACGGCGCCAAGATCACCCTGATACACGTGCTGCCGGAGGTCCCGGAGCTTCTGGACAAAAATGTCATCGGGTATATCAGTTCAGAGCGATGGGAAAAAATCAAGGCCAGTCACTTTCAGGAAGCCAGGGATACGCTGATCGGCAAGCGCCGTGATCATACGGCCATCAAAGAGGTACTGGACCGGTTCTGCAAGGACAAGGGTGCGGAAACGGATGGCCGGCCGGTGTTTGAAACCGATGAAATCCTCGTGAAGCGTGGAAATCCGGTGGAGCAGATTTTACTATCAGCCCAAGAGAAAAACAGCGACCTGATTGTCATGGGCACTCATGGCACCGGCACCCTGGCCGAGGCGATGCTGGGAAGCACAGCCCGACGGGTGATCCGCCGGTCCAAAATACCGGTTCTGGTGGTTCGCCTGCCCGAAGAGGAGGAACAGATCCTGAAACCCTAACGGTTGGCGGCGATCACAAGGTCGTCCTGCCCGAGGGTTGGGTCTGTAAGAATCCGGATCTCCTGGAGTTGAAATGTTTCCGTCAGGTGGTGGATGTTTCTATTGTTCTGACCCCGCCATCGTGATTCCCATCGGGGGTGGACCCGAAGCGTGATCCTGTCGGGCAATCCGGAGATAGAAGCGATTTCAGATAACACTCTGTCGAGAAAGAGTTCCGAATACACCAGGTGCCCGAAAGCCGGATGGTAAGGACCCGCCAGCAGGGAGTCCACAAATTCAGGTTCATCGGAGGCCTGGAGTCCCATTCGCACCACGGGAATTTTTCGGTCACGGAATATTTTATACAGCTTCTTCACCAGCGTGACGCATAGATCGAGGGGCATCGGCATGTACCGCCCTGTTTGATACCATCCGGCGAGCCCGCTGTTCCGGAAAACAAGCGTCGGGTAGATCCGGACGAAATCGGGGGCTAGGGCTGCAATTTTTTCAGCGGATGCCATGGCACCGTTGTCGTCATCCCCGGGCAACCCCACCATCATCTGGAGACCGGTTTCATATCCACCCTCTTTGAGCAATGAAACCGCCCCCACCACATCGGCAGCCGTATGCCCCCTTCCTGACATTGCCAGCACCCGGTCGTTCATGGACTGAACGCCCAGTTCGATGGTGGAAACGGTATACCCATCCAACCCATTCAGCTTTTCCGTGGTAATGGTGTCCGGCCGGGTCGAGAATCGGATGCTGTTCACCCGGCCGGTGGAAACATATTGCTCCGCTTCGGTGAGCAACCGCTGGATCTCATCTTTTTCAAGCCCCAGAAAGTTGCCGCCGTAAAATGAGATTTGAACCGGATACCGATTGGGGCCTTTGTGGTTTAGAAAGCGGACGACCGATTTGTTAAAGGCGTTGCTGGAACAAACCGCTTCCCGGAAACCGGTGACACCCACCTGGTTGCAGAAGACGCAATGATGGGGGCAACCCGCATTGGGAAGGAAAACAGGGACAATGAAGGGTTTG
>CAZWAE010000054.1:15754-19136 GCA_964631805.1 uncultured Desulfobacteraceae bacterium
TTGCTGCATCCTGCTCGGCGGCTTTTTTGCTTTTTCCTTCGCCTTCTGTGGTAACGGTGTGGACATTCAGGCGAACGATGAAGGTTTTATCATGATCCGGACCGCTTTCATTGACGATGCGATAAACAGGGATCTCCTTGCGGTTCACCTGAGCAACCTCCTGAAGGCGGCTCTTGTAGTCCTGGTTGGCGGTTTTTTTTGCCACCGTTTCTAATTGCGAAGCGAAAAGGGTGTCTACAAGATGGAATGCGGCCTCAAAACCCCCGTCCAGGTACACGGCGGCGATCACCGCCTCAAGGGCATCGGCGAGAATCGATTTTTTCTGCCGCCCGTTGGTCTGAATTTCGCCTTTTCCGAGGTAGACGAGATTTCCAAGGCCGACGGACCGCGAAATTCCCGCCAGCCGCGATTCGTTCACCAGCATCGCCCGCATCCGCGACAACTCGCCCTCTTCCAGTTCCGCATACCGGGCCATCAGAATGTGGCCGATCACAAGATTTAATACCGCATCGCCCAAAAACTCCAGGCGTTCGTTATCCCGTATCTGCGGATCCTGCTGCTCGTTGACATAGGAGCTGTGCCGAAGCGCTTCCTCCAGGAGTTCAAGACGGCTGAAGCGATAGGAAAGCGTTTCTTCAAGTATGGTGCGGACGGCTGTTTCCATAGCGTTGTCGGTTAGGACCAGGCGTCTTCCAATTGCCGGTATAATTCGTATGGGACCGTGAAATCGCCCCGACCAAAACCCAGTTGTATCTCCGGTTTAATGGCGCCGTGAAAATCGGTACCGCCCGTGATGAGGAGTTGATGCCGGACCGCGATCTCCATGAACTGATCGATCTGGGTTTGTGAATGTTCCGGATAGTAAACCTCTATCCCCCTGAGCCCCATGGATTTTAGCTCCTGGACCAGGGCATCCAACCGATTCTGACAGCGAATTTCCAGAAGGCCGGGATGCGCGAGCACCGAAATACCGCCGGCGTTTGAAATGACCTCGATGGCGCGGGCGCAATCGACGCGGTATTTGTCCACATATGCCGGTTTTCCGGTCGCGAGGAATCGATCAAAGGCCTCATTGATGGACCCGACAAGTCCCTTTCTCACCATGGCGGTCGCGATATGGGGCCTTCCGAGCTGACTTTTATCGTTGGTTTCCGCCAACGCATCTCCCAACCGGATGTCTACACCCAGGGTATTGAGGCGTTCAATGATTTGGGGGTTTCGTTCTTTGCGAGCTTTCTGTAGTTTTTTTAAGACACCGTTCAAAACGGCGTCATCCGGGCGGAACAGGTAGCCCAGCAAGTGAAAACTCCCAGGGCCGGGAAAGGAGGGCGGACGGGATGCGCTGATCTCAACGCCGGTTATAAATCGTAATCCATCGGGGATTCCGGCGGCCAACGCTGATTTCGAACCGTCAATGGTATCATGGTCCGTGATGGCCAGAGCGCCCAGCTCCAATCGATCGGCCAGGTTGATTAATTCTACGGGAGAAAGCGTTCCATCAGAGGCAGTTGAGTGAACATGAAGGTCTATGCTCACACGGTGGTTATAATCCAAGGGCTTTTTCTAAAGCCTCCTCTTTGGTCTTACATTCGATACATTGCGTCGTCACGGGCCTGGCGTCAAGCCTCTTTTTTGCGATATCCTCGCCGCATTTTTCGCAAATGCCGAAGGTGCCGTTTTCGATGCGAGCAATGGCTTTTTTGATTTTTTTGATGAGCTTGCTTTCTCTGTCCCTGATACGGAGCATGAAATTTCGATCCGCCTCTAGAGAGGCTCGATCGGTTGGGTCCGGGAAATTCTCTTTCGGTGTCGTCATGCCGGAAACGGTGTCATCCGCATGCGACAACAGCTCTTCCAACTGATTGAGTAGGATCGTTTTGAATTGTTCCACGTCTTTCTTTTTCATAACGGTACCTGAAATTTAGTTTACCCTGTTTTTTTAACAAAGTGTAACCGCTACCATACCTTTTTTTGAATGTAAAGCGTAAAAGAGTTGTCATTTTTAAAATTATGACTGCTCATAATAATTATGGCCCATTTTCCATTTTTCTTGAGTTCCGGGTTGCATCCGAAAAAAGAGCAGGTTAATATTGATGCCATCCCCGAAGATCGTTTTGTCCAGAAACCCCCGTCATATGGAGGAAAGCAGAAAATGGGAGAGCAAACGCTATCGGAAAACATTGAGTACAAAACCATTACTTTGAAAACATCAGACGGATCTGTTGTTCAGGGAAAGGTAAACCTGACGGAAAAACAAAGGGTTTCGGATCTTTTCACCCAAAGTTCATCCCCCTTTATCGTTATGGTGGACGTCCTGCTCAGGGAGGGAGAGGGCAAAACTCTGGTTATCAACAAAGATCATATCGTCTGGGTGGAGCCGGAAGAGTAATCGCCTATAGCCGGTCCGTTACCCTCCGGTACACATATTTTTCTTTACGACATTCTTGAGCACTTTTCCCATGGTGTTTCGGGGGATCTCGTTCACAAATACGATCTCTTTCGGGCATTTCCAGGCGTGAAGGTTTTCCCGGCACACGCTCAAAATGTCGGATCTCTTCAGATCGGCATCTGCTTCAACGGTGACCGCAGCAGCCACCCGCTCTCCCCACTTTTCATCCGGTATCCCCACTACAGTTGATTCAATTACACCCTTGACGCCGTTGATCACGCGTTCCACCTCTTTGGCCGAAACGTTTTCTCCGCCCGTGATGATGATGTGCTTGATGCGGTCCGTGAGATAATAATAGCCGTCGTTGTCGATTTTTCCCAGGTCGCCGGTCTTAAACCATCCGTTGTCAAATGCCGCCCGCGTTTCCGCCGATTTCCGCCAGTATCCCGGCGTAATGGCGGCACTTTTCAGCCAGATTTCGCCGATCTGCCCGGGCCGGACATCCAGACCGGTCTCAAGATCGATGATTCGGACGGTAACCCCCGGCAGGGGAAGACCGATGGAACCGGGCTTTCTGACACCGGAGAGAGGATTTGAAAAATTCATACCCGTTTCGGACATTCCTTCACGTTCGACGGGTTCTATTCCAAAGGTTTTTCTGATACGCCAAAAAGTTTTTTCGGGGAGGGGGGCAGAACCGGAGGTGAGCAAACGAATATGGCTGAAATCGATCTGCCTATCCCCAAGTGTATCCAACAATCGGGCATACATGGCAGGGACCGCCATAAAAATGCTGCAAACAGCATCCCTCTTATTACCGGACAGGGTGGCGAGTATGGAATCGGGTGTGAACCGATCAAAAAGGAGCGTGTGAGACCCGCTTAATAGTGCTGTATGAAGGGCGAAGCAGAGGCCGTGAATATGAAAAAGGGGGAGAGCGTGGCAAAGAACATCCTGACGGGTCATTTTCCAGATGTTGATGATGTTATCCGC
>CAZWAE010000055.1:0-19130 GCA_964631805.1 uncultured Desulfobacteraceae bacterium
TAGACCATCTCTCCCACATCACCTTTGTGCAGTACGATACTCCCTGCGGGATAGCTCCGCTTTTCCGAACTTGCCACCAGATTCTGCAATTCTGCGATTGTAAGTTCAGAAAAATAGGGAATGTTGATCAGGAGGCGAATGGTCATAACCAAATTTCCTTTTTTACGCTATAGGGTTGGAGCAGTACTCATATCCAATTGGATTTTAAAAACTCGGGGAAATGGACCGTCCGGTTCCCTTCCATCAACCGACAATATAGGTTCCCGTTCCCACAGCAATGAGCGTTCCCTCCTCGTTGTGGAATTCCATTCGGGTGACGGCGACCTTGTTCCCCGTTCGCATGATCATGCTGTCGGCGATAAAATAGCGCCCACGCCCGGGTCTCAGAAAATCCACCCGAAGATCTATGGTGCCCATCTTGGTGAGGATGTTCTCAGCCTCTTTAACAGAACATCCGTCCATCTTGTGCAGCACACCGACCGAAGCATTCATGCCCCCGGCCGCATCCAAAACCGCCGAAATCACCCCCCCGTGCAGGGTACCGTGCAGATAATTGCCCACCAGATCGGCTTTCATATCCACCCTGACCTGCACGCTCTCCTCTCCCAGGTTCAGCACCTTAAATCCCAAAATGCGATTGAAGGGCAGTTTTGTTTCCCACATCTCTTTCAAAAATCCGAGCAATGTGTCGAGATTCGTCATCGGCCTCCAAATCTTACGTGGTCGTTTATCCTCTGTCGAGCGGAGTGGGTTGTACCCATCGGTTGCTGTATCCGTCGTAGAACCACTTGTTGTGAAACCCCCGGCGCTCTGTAAAGACGGGGTTTTCCATCCATCGGATCAGTTCCTCATAGGCCGCCCGGATTTTTCTGAAGTCGGACGAATCCCCCCCCAGATCCGGATGGTGCTGTTTTGCCTGTTTGCGATAAGCCCTCTTGATCGTTTTTTCAAGATCGGGGGCACTCAGTGCCGATGTGTTGAGTTTCAAGTGAATAAGGGACGATCCGTTGACCGACGGTTTCACCGACAAACGGGGCTTGACAGATTCAGTCGGCGTCTGGTTTTTCTCGGCAAACGCCAGAAGGTGTCTTGACGCCAGGTACTTTTTATGGGTTCGTTTTCTCTCGGACCACCAGGCATTGCCTAAAATATTGGCCATATGGTTAAAATCGTCCGCCGGTGTCCGGGTATCGGTGCGGGTAAAAATATAGCTGAAAATCTCTTTGGAATCAAATGGCAGGATATCCAGTACAATTCTTGTGTCGGTGATATAAAAAGTCGCATATCTTGTATTGAGCGCCCTTAAAAGGCCGGTCCTCAATGTGAGTTTGCGTCGGAGTCTCTGGCGGCATTCCACCGAACAATACCGGCGTCTTCGGTCATACAAGACAATGGCGCAGGACAGGCAACGGCGGTGTCCCCGCCTTGTGTCCTTTACAGTCGGAAGTGTTTTCGATGGGATCATTTTTATTCCGCCCGCTCCTATCCTTCTTCAGGTGGTACCGCTTCCACAAGGCGAGACAGAATCAAGCCGTAAAAACGGTCCGTCACCGGTGATTCAAAAACCCACCCGAGATGGGTCAAACAGCTTCCACAGAACACCACCCGCCAGGTAAATCCGGGAAACCAGGAAAATTCGATTGTGGCTTGCCCTGCGTAACCGCAATCTCTGACGGACCGGAAGCAACCGATCTCATAGACGATGCCGCCGGGATTGGCAAAAACATGTCGGTGGGCGCCTTTTTTAACCATGCGATCCGACGGATGGGTCACCGCCTGACGACATTGACGGCACAGAATGTACCGCTCCTCCTCCGTTTTGGCATCACCGGTTTTTTCCGAAGGTTGCCCCCCGGTGCCCCCGCCACCTGATCTGTCCGGAGGTGCTTTTGAAAACCATCTGGCCTGCAAACGATCCATCATATCACTCCACCCATGACCGGTTCGGGAACAAGTTCCCGTTCCTTGTCTATCCCCAACTCTTGTTTGTATCCCCGGCAGGGGTTTGATGTTCCAGAAGGAAGATAAATTTATAGGTGTCGAACATGATCTCATCACCGCTTTTCAGTTTTTCCGGCACATGGGCTGCAATTTTATCACCGTTCAGGCACGTTCCGTTCTTGCTGCGCCGATCTTCCAGATAATACGCATTTTCCCGATATTCTACGATGGCATGGGACCCGGAAACGGAATCCAGGGAGATGACAATATCGTTGTGAACCCCCCTGCCCACATGCATGATTCTTTTATCCAGGCTCATGGTTTTTTGTCCGGTGATGTTTTTCACATCGATGAGCAACGCCTGGGGCATCCCCGAAGAACGGTAGGCCATTGATTCCGGGGGACTCGCCAGGGTCGCCGTGCTGAACATCGGCTCTTTTTTCCTGCCGAAATCCATCATCGTCTCTCCCACGGGCATGCCGCCGGCCTGTTTGAATTTGAACTTGAATTTATTAAAAACTATTTCATCTCCGCTTTTCAATTTTCTGGGTTGATAGGGTCCAAGTTCAATTCCGTTCAGGATGGTCTTGTTCTTGCTTCTCTGATCTTCTATATAAAAAAAACCGTCGTGATACTCAATCACCGCATGCAGGCTGGATACCGTGTCCTTGGCAATCATGATATCATTATTGGGATCACGGCCGATTTTTATCTGTCGTCGGTCAAATTCCCTTTTGCCCCAGCCGGTAACATCGTTTATATCGACCAGTTCCGCCTTGGGCATCCCTGGAATCCTGCGGTCGGGTGGATCGGAAATCTTCACGACAGCTTCGGCGGCTCTCGATGGGATCGTTTTTCTGTTTATCACTTGAATCACAATGACGATCCCCAGAAGGACCAGTATCCCGGTTAGGACTGCAGGAACCAGGCGTTCCGGCCAGCCGTTATCCGCATCTGGGACAATGGGTGAAGGCCCTGCCGGTCGATCCGCAGGAGGAATGGTGGGCGATACCAAGGGGGATGGGGCCTTCGGGGCCACCGTCTCGAATCTGTCCAGGGATGGTTCAACCACCGGGACAGTGGCAGGGGCGGTTTGTGGCTTTGACAAACCCTTTACGGGTTTTTCTTTGATAGCCTCACGGGGCGGCTGCCGGTGGATGACCTCCCGTATTTTTTCAAAGATGGGTTGGATATCCCGGGCGGTATAAGCCCTGAAATACGCGCCCCCCGTTCTGATGGCCAGGGTCTGGATGAGGCTGAAATCCGCTTTGTCCGTAAAGGCAATGCCGAATATTTTGATCCCCGCATATTCACTCTCCCTCGCCAGGTCCACCTTGAGCCAACGTGCCCTTTCTACATCCCGTGTCTTATCTCCGGTATCGACAATACCGTCGGTGAGAAGAATCATCACCTGATCCGCATACTCCCGACCCTGGGCCTTCAGTTCATAAAGTGCCCTTTCCACCGCCGCCGGGCTGTCCGAGTATAACCCATCATAACGGATGGTCTCAAGTTTGTTTAAAAACCGCGCCCGATCCTGCAGCTTGGCCAGGCTTGTGAGCGGCTGTGCCAGACGGACATCCTGGTCGAAAAAAACCATGCCGATCCGGGTTTTACCATCAAAATCCCCGAGGAAACCGGTTACGACATCCCGGGTCAGGAAGTCCGGATCATTCTTCTTCATACTGCCCGAGTTGTCCAGAACGATGACGATGTCGATAAAACCGTTATCGCTTCCGGTATCGGCCAGAACGCCGGGTATCACGGTTTTATGAAAAGGGAGCAGGGCCTGGAACACCAGAACAACAAATACCCCTATCCACAAAACCGGCCGCTTCATATCTTCACCTCAATGGAAATGGCTTCAGCCCGGGGGATGAAGGTCCCCGGAACTCTGGCACACCTCCAGTCGCCTGATCAGATAAACCTGCCGACAGTATAAGGCAGGGCCGGAATGGTGTCAAAAGATAGCTGTCAGAGTCCGAGATCCTTGTTGATCAAAATGATCTTGACCCGCCCTTTGGGAAAACTTTTCTCGGTGATCGTCCAGGTATTGCAGATACGGTCGGTGCTGCTGCACTCTTCACAGACAGCGGTCTTGGTACAGGGGGTCTTTTTATCGAGCCGCATGGCATTGGCGGGTCCGACAAACCGCTTGATCCGGATCATGGCATCCTCCAGGTCAGGGACCAGTTTGTTTCGTCCCACGAGGATGACCACCGATTTGGGGCCGAAAGTGATAGCGCCGACACGGTTGCCGATCATATCCAGATTCACCAGCTGCCCCGATTCGGTCACAGCGTTGGTGCCGGTGAGGAACAGATCGACCATGAGGGACTGCCGCCTGCGCTCCATACTTTCCTCGGGTGTTAGATCCCGGGCATAGGTGTCCAGAATCTCAAACCGGCCGTCATCTTTCAGTGTGTTATAAAGCCCTGTGGAGATGTGGGTCATGGATCCGCCCCAGGAGACGCTGTGCGGATTTTCAGAAGGAATGATCGTTTCCATCACGATGCCATGGGCGGCTTCGACATCATCAGCGATAAACACGGTGAACCTGTTTTTTTCCAGCATTTCCTTGACTTGTTCAAGCCTGATACGCCACCAATTTTCAACGGGTTTTTCCATGATTTTCTCCAATGATTAGATGGTTCGGTTAGTTCCCATTCACAGATGACACACCCTCTGCAATAAGATTATCGGTGGCTGCCAAATTCGCGTAGGCACCATCCAGCGCAGCCATAAACGCACCGTGAACCTCTTTTGCGGCGATAACATCCCCGGCAAACGTCAGGTCTTTGGTGGCGCAAGCGTCATGAACAACCGTACAGGACAACCCCAGGTCTGCCGCTGCCCGGGTTGTGGCATCGATACACATGTGGCTCATGGCCCCGCAAACCACGACCCCTTCGATCCCGGCGGTTTCAATTTCGGATGCAAGGGAGGTGTCACGGAAGCTATTGGGGAAGTGCTTCCGGATGACGCACTCCCTCGCCACCGGCTCGATACAGCGATGAAGTTCCACTCCCTCGGTGTCCGGAAGAAAAAAGGTGGCACCCGGTCGTATGGAAAGATGCTGGATGTGAAAGGTCGGTAAGTCCATGTTCCTGAAAAAATCCAGCAACTTTCCGGCCCTTTTTCCCGCCTTTTCCATTCCGACAAGCTCCATTCTGCCGCCGGGGAAGTAATCGTTCTGAACATCCACCAGAATCAGGCCTGTTTTCATTGTCACGCCTCCACGCCGTGGTTTGTATCCGGTGCTTCGTTCGGCAATTGAAACAGCAGGATAGCCGCCATTAACGGTTGTGACTAGTACAACCATATCCATCATTATCCGTCAACGAAATCTTGATTGGGAGTTGAAACTGCTCAATAGTCGCGCCATAATGGATCGATGTCCTGGATGAGCAATTCATATGTAAACCAGGTTTAACCGCCAAAAACTTGGCAAAACTCTCAAACAAATCACGATGACGGCCTGACATCAGGTGTTCCATTTGCTTAAGACATTGCAATTACAAATTTTTCCTGCGCCTCCTCTGTGGCATGATTATTGCTTTTTATTTTGAGGAGACCGAATCTGAAAGGAAATGAATGAATACGAAACCGTATTTTTTGCTGCCTGTTGTGCTGTGGACGGCTGTGGTTTTCGCTTCTTTTTTCTGGAACATCCGGATGATCGAGGCGGGCACGGTCCTCACCCTGAAAAGCATTGGGTACTCTTTTTTCAAGGAGATTCAGACCACCCGATTGTGGAACGCGCGGCATGGCGGGGTTTATGTCCCGGTAACGGCGGACACCAAGCCCAATCCCTATCTGGATGATCCCCATAGGGATGTCAGCACCCTCGAGGGTCTTTCGCTAACGAAAATTAACCCCGCTTACATGACCCGCCAGATTGCCGAAATCACCAAAGAGGAAGGTCATGTTCAATTCCACATTACCAGCCTTAAACCGATCAGGCCGGGCAACAAACCCGATGCGTGGGAGGGAGAGGCCCTCCTGAAATTCGAGGCGGGAATGCCTGACGACTCTGAATTTGTCGGGAATGGAACCGCCTACCGGTACATGGCGCCGCTGCCGGTAAAGCGGGCCTGTCTGAAATGCCATGCCAAACAGGGGTACAAAGAGGGTGACATCCGGGGGGGCATCAGCGTCACTATCCCGACGGAATCCTACCTCACATCGGCCGGCATCTCAAAAAACAACTTGATGCTGATCCATCTTTTCGCTCTTGTAGCGGGGCTGGGTATTTTCTTCCTGTTCAAGGGATACCAGAATCGGCAGATGGACCTTATGAATCAAAAAAACAGCGCGCTGGAGAGGGAAAACGCCACCCGGAAACGGTATGAAAAGGAGGTGATGGAATCAAGCCTGCGGTTGAAAAGCATGTACAATGCATTGGAGGAGGCGGTGTTCATCATCAGTCCCGATAGGGAACTGCTGGATATGAACCCCGCCGCTGAACTCACCTTCGGATACACCCGCGAAGAGCTCCGCAACCAGTCGGCCGAACTTCTCCATGTGGATCGTGATCATTACATCGAATTCGGCAACCGTATCACCGAGGCCTTTGGCCGGAATGAAACGGCGTCTTTCGAATTTGAAACCAAATGTAAGAACGGCGACATCATCCCCACGGAACACAGTGTTTCCCAGATGCGAAACGACGAGGGTAAAATCCTCGGGATAGTGAGCGTGGTGCGGGATATCTCCGGCCGAAAAGAGGCGGAAGCGGTGCTTCGCGAGGGGGAACGGCTGCACGGTGTTCTCGAGATGGCCGGCGCCGTGTGCCACGAGTTGAATCAACCGCTGATGGCGGTCTCCGGATGGTCAGAACTCGCCCTGATGCAGGTTTCAAACAGCAGTGCGCTTTATTCCAAACTCAACAAAATAAAGGACCAGGTTGAGCGGATGGGGGAAATCACCGGGAAGTTGATGCGCATTACCCGCTATGAGACAAAGGATTACATCGAAAATAAAATCATCGACATCGACCGGGCGGCCGAACCGGATGAACTCTGATGCCGGCGCTGACTTCGACCCGGTACCGGGGCTTTCCCATCCATAACCCTTTGGTCCCGGATTGATCGATCAACATTGACAACTTCATCAGCCTCCGGATATGGTGGCATCGCACCACCTCGCACCCCAATAACCGAATCATCATCTGAAAGGAGACAGGCATGGATCTGTACACTGCAATCAGGGAAAGAAGAAGCTGCCGCAACTATTCAACCGAGCCGGTTGATGAGGATGTTCTCGGAAAAATACTAGATGCCGCGGTATGGGCTCCGTCTCCGCTGAATGCGCAACCATGGGAGTTTATCGTGGTGACAAGTGAAACGATAAAAGAGAAGATCATCGGAGAAGCGGAGCGGTGCTGTGCCTGGGCCGTTAAGGAGAGTGGATGGAACTGGCTCAGCGGGTACAAAATGGATTTTCTGCGCCCGGTCCCGGTGATGGTCGCCGTTGTGGGAAATCCCGCCAAAACCGGTGTAGATCAGTTCATGGAAAACGGCAGCACCGCTTACCAGCACGCCTGTGCGGCGGCCATCCAGAACATGCAGCTTGCCGCCCACGCCGAAGGGCTCGGAAGCCTCTGGTTCACGTTTTACGACCGGGAGGAGATGAAAAAGATTCTCGAAGTCAAGGCACCAAAGGAACCCATCGCCCTGGTGTGTCTGGGCAAAGCCGCCGGTGAACCGGCAAGGGTGCCTCGTAAAAACGCCGAGGATAAAACAACCTACCTCAAATAGCAGCACTTTCGTGACTTCAGCCGGAGGGACAGGATTCAGGTCATATCAGTACCCATCCATCATCACTGAATCGACGAAGAAAGTGTCCGATTCAGAAATGAGCAATTTTTTCGTTGAGCAAGGACGCACAAAGGTTTCCGGCGAGGCGTACTACTGTACGTCGCAGCCGGAAAACCTGCGGAGGACGTCGCTCAGCGGAAAAAGGGCCATTTCTGAACGGGCATTATTTTTTTCTGGCCACCAAAGATGCGGATCTATCGGTTTCCGTTGGGCCGGCGCCCTCTTCTTCCTCATAAAACAAGATCTTCAATGATATGAAGGTGTGGAGGAGTTCGTTCTCCCGGAGCAGGAAATTCTTTCGGATCGGATGGCCCTTTTCGCCGATTTTTTCGGTGTAGGTTTCAAAAATAAGGACCCCGCCCCGTTTGAGGCCTTTGATGATGCCGGGGAACAACCGGCGGTTCAGATAACGGATATTGAGGATCAGGTCGTACTGTTCGTGGGATATGGTGTAGGAGTCAAGATCCCGGCACAACGGGTGAACCCGGGGATCTTTCCCTTCTAAAGTTTCCATGGCCGCATCGGAGATGTCCACGGCGTCCACCTCATGCCCCTCTCCCGCCAGGTAAAGCGCATTCCGCCCCGCCCCGGCCGCGATATCCAGCACGCGTCCCGGGCAGACCAGTCCATGATACCGTTTGACGATGCCGGAAGGTTTTCTCGGAAAGTCCCCGGATCTGTATTTTTTATTCCAGCGGGCGCGGTCCTCTTTCATTCCTTATACTTTTCCTGTTAAAGTAGCACTTTCATTCCCTCTTAAATGGAACTATTGAAGGTCCTTCAAGTACTGCTGTTCCCTGAGCAACAGATCTAGTTGTATTGGAGGTTTGGCATTAATATAGACATCAACGCCCTTTCTCCTGACAATCAGGCCTTCAACGTATATTGATACATTGGTCAACAGTGTCAATGTCCCGCACACCCAGTGCCCGAGATCTATTCCTCCAACATTGAAAAATCTAAGGCCCATCTCAGAAATGTCTGCAACCTCAAACTCATTTTCATCGACCTGAAACTTTGGTTTTCTTAGAGAATAAATGACTCTGAAACATTTTCTTCTTTCCGGACCCTTGAATTTTATATTTCCCATTGAAAACCCCTTTTAATATTGAATTTTCGCGAAAAAAATATTCCTCTTTCTTCCGGAGGGCTTTGCTTGGACGCTCGGCCGTTTCACCGTGAACTGCTGTGGTGAAAGCGGATGAATATACCATTACCGCAATGGATCGGGGTTTCAAGGAATTATGCTAAGCATCCATTCCATTCGCAAAATAGGTTGCAACGACAGGAGATAAACAGGCGGGCACAGAAAGAATAAGCTGTGCCCGCTTCTATTTTCATCGGCAGGGCTTTTCAATGCCACGGGGATGGATTACACCAGCCCCTGGTCCATCATGGAATCAACCACCTTGATAAATCCCGCAATATTGGCGCCGGCCACGTAATTACCCGATGCGCCGTACTGCTCCCCGGCGTCAAGGCAGGTTTTGTGAATATTTTTCATGATGGTCCGGAGCCGGTCGTCCACCTCTTCTCTGCTCCAGTGCAGCCGCATGCTGTTCTGGGACATTTCGAGCCCCGATACGGAAACCCCGCCCGCATTGGCCGCCTTGCCGGGCCCGTAAAGCATGCCCTGGTCCAGAAACAGGTCCACGCCTTCGGGCATTGTGGGCATGTTTGCGCCCTCGCTCACCGCCACCACCCCGTTGTTTACCAGGTTCCGGGCATCTTTCCCGTTGATCTCATTCTGTGTGGCGCTGGGAAACGCACAATCGGCCTTATGGTTCCACAGCGGGTTGAAATCGGCGGACGGGTCCACGGGTGTGTACACGGCATCGGGATACTTCTCCACATACTCCTCCATCCGGCCCCGGCGCATGTTCTTCAGCATCATCACATAGGCCAGTTTTTCCCGGTCGATACCGCTCTCATCAAAAATGTACCCGGAGGAATCGGAAAGGGTCACCACCTTGGCGCCCAGGTCGAGCAGTTTCTCGGTGGTAAACTGCGCTACATTTCCCGATCCGGAAACCAGGCACACCTTCCCGTCCAGGGTCTGATCCCGGGTGGCCAGCATCTCCGCGGCAAAATAGACGCAACCGTACCCGGTGGCTTCGGGCCGTATGAGGCTTCCGCCCCAATTGAGGCTTTTTCCGGTCAGCACACCGGTAAATTCATTGGTCAGCTTTTTGTACATGCCGAACATAAAACCGATCTCCCGGGCGCCCACACCAATATCTCCTGCCGGGACATCCGTGTTCGGTCCGATATGCCTGTAGAGCTCGCTCATGAAACTCTGGCAGAACCGCATCACTTCATTGTCCGATTTCCCCTTGGGATCGAAGTCGGAGCCGCCCTTGCCTCCCCCCATGGGAAGCGTCGTCAGGGCATTTTTAAACACCTGTTCGAATGCGAGGAACTTGAGAATGCTCAAATTCACGGAGGGGTGAAACCGGAGCCCCCCCTTGTAAGGGCCGATGGCGCTGCTCATCTCGATGCGAAACCCCCTGTTGACGTGGAACCCGCTGCGATCGTCCATCCAGGGCACCCGGAACATGATCACGCGTTCGGGCTCCACGAGCCGTTCCAATATCCGTGTTTCCCGGTAAACAGGATTTTGATCCAGCACCGGTTTGACCGATTCCATGACTTCTCCCACCGCCTGGTGGAACTCCCGCTCATTGGGGTCCCTGTCCGTTACTGCCTGCATAATGTCCGTCATCCCAGCCTCCCATTTGAAATAATAAAAAGGACGATTTATCGGAACCCGTCAAATTAAGGTGCCGAATGCGACCTGAAAACTATAGTCCCCACACAACATTTTCCTTCCACTCTGTCAAGACTTAACTATCAAATATAACACAAAGTTTGAGAACTCATAACCTTTTGGAACCACAAGATATCCTGATGGAATAAGTCTATCGGGTTTCCCGACGCCCTGTTAATCGGATGCATCGGCCTGACCGGCCGGTACCTGTGCCCGGACCGGCAGGACAACCGTAAAAGTGGTGCCGTTTCCATGGCGGCTTTCCACGTCGATCCGCCCGCTGTGGGCGTTTGCGACGGCGCGGGCCAGGCTCAGCCCAAGACCGGTCCCCGCTTCAGACCGGCTCTGGTCGCATCGGAAAAATCTTTCAAAGATATGGGGCAGATCCTCCGGGAGGATCCCGATTCCCGAATCGGATACGGTGAGGATGAGACGTTCATCGCCACTGCAAGATAGCGCCAGATCGACATTTCCGGAGGTTCGGGTATATTTGATGGCATTGTCCAGCAGGTTGGCCACCATGCGTTGAAGCATCCTGACATCTCCCCGGCACGAACAGTTTTCCTCTATTTCGGAGGACAGCACCACCCCTTTGTCTTCGGCAATGACACCAAACAGCTCCTGTGCATCTGCAACCAGCGCCGTCATATCCACTTTTTCCGCGATAAGACTGCCGACACCGGTTTCAGTCTTTGAAATGAGCAGCATGGTGTTGATCATGTCCAGCAGACGGTCACACTCCTCGATGGTGCTTGCAGTCAGTTCCTCATAAGAGGCAACCGAGCGGTCCGTTGTCAGGGTCACCTCGGCAAGGCCCCGTATCCTTGTAATTGGACTTTTCAGATCGTGGGCGATATTGTCGCTCATCTCTTTGATGCCGCTCACAAGGCTCTGGATCCGGTCCAGCATCCGGTTGAAAGTAACGGCCAACTGGTCTACCTCATCCCCTCTTCCCGCCACCGGCACCCGGTTTTCAAAGGCGCCTTCCGAAATTTCCCTGGCTGTCAGCGTCACCGCCGCCACCCCTGAGAGGGCACGCCTGGCCATGAACCAGCCGATGAGAGCGGAAAGGAGAATTAAAATTGCCATGGTCAACACAAAGATCCGGTTAAACGCATCGATAAACCGCGTATTGTGTTCCAGTGCCTGTCCCAACTGCAGGATGATGGACGGACTGATAAAATCGTAAAGGATCCGGATTTTCTGCTTCCGGCCCGGGATAGCGATGGTATCCAGTACGGGCCGCTCGCCGCCGAGCAGCCGCTGGACAAGGGCACGATCCACCGGTATGTTCTGCCAGTAGGACATGTTGGAAGAGGAAAAAGCCACGCCGCTGAGGTGGAGAAAACGAAAAAAGATCTTCTTTTCTCCGGCGGCCTGGGCCTCCAAAACAGCTGCCCGTTTGACGCCGTCAACCCCCCTGACGGCAAGTAAAGCGGAAAACCGGTGTGTCTGCTCGGCAAGCTCACTGTCGGTTCTTTCCTGAAACACAGAGGTGATCAGCAGATAGAAAAAGATAAAGGCCGCGCATGACGAAACGGTAAACACCGCCGCATACCAGAGTGTCAGCCGGAATGCCAGGGTATGACGCAGTCTAATCACCTTCCTTAAGGACATATCCCGCTCCGCGCACCGTATGAATCAACTTGGTGGAAAACCCTTTATCCACCTTATCCCTCAGGCGGCAGATTCTGGCCTCCACAACATTGGTCATGGGATCGAAATGATAATCCCATACGTGCTCCATGATCATGGTTTTGGACACCACCCGCCCCCTGTTCCGCATCAGGTATTCCAGCAGGGAGAACTCCAGGGGTTGCAATTCGATCCTTTGTCCGTCCCTGACCACCTCCCGGGACAAAAGGTCCATTGAAAGGCCGCCCGCTTCCAAATGGGTGGTTTCGGATGCGCCGCCGGCCCTTCGGAGCAATGCCTGGATCCGCGCCAGAAGTTCTGTGAATGCAAATGGCTTGGTCAGGTAATCATCGCTCCCCATTTGCAGGCCTTTGACCCGGTCATCGACGGAGTCTCTGGCGCTCAGGATGATCACCGGTGTGTCGATTTTTTCTTTCCGAATGGTTTCGATGAGGGTCAACCCGTCGGTTTCCGGCAGCATGATATCGACCACCGCCGCATCGTACGGTTCCGTCATCGCAAGGTCCAATCCCCTTTTGCCATCCGGTGCATGATCCACTGCAAAACCGGCGGCTTTGAGGCCTTTTAGGATAAAGGAGGCGATTTTCATGTCGTCTTCAACCAAAAGAATTCGCATATGGGATCTTTCCTGCCATTTCGGGTTTCGTCTGATCCACCCTCAGAAGCAATCCTCTTTCGAGAATGATAATCAATCTGACCATGATATGCCCATGGACCATGAAATTTCAAGCAAGTTGTGATACAAAGGATCGGCACGCCCGGCCTCCCCGTGGGGAAACGACCGAAAAAAATGCGGAACCGTGTTCCATATATCCATAACCGGACCATCATTGAGGATTAACCATGAAAGCCGTCATGTATGAAAAGTTTTCAGGCCCGCCGGAAATAAGGAACCTCCCTGATCCCACGCCTTCGGATGATGGAGTGGTCATACGCGTAAAAGCCACCGGTATATGCCTCAGCGACTGGCATGGATGGAAAGGGCATGATCCCGATGTGACGCTTCCCCATGTCCCGGGCCATGAACTGGCCGGAGTGATCGAAGCGGTGGGACGGCGTGTCACCAACTGGAATCCCGGCGATAGGATAACCCTGCCGTTTGTCTGTGGGTGCGGCACCTGCCCCCAGTGCGTTTCCGGCAACCATCAGGTCTGCGACCGTCAATTCCAGCCGGGATTCACCCATTGGGGATCCTTTGCCGAATACGTAGCGGTGAATTATGCGGACGTCAATCTGGTCCCCTTGCCGGATGCCCTCGATTTTACCGGTGCCGCGAGTCTCGGCTGCCGATTCGTCACCTCTTTTCGAGCGATGGTGGATCAGGGCCGGGTATCTGCCGGCCAATGGGTGGCGGTGCACGGATGCGGCGGCGTCGGCCTGTCGGCAATCATGATTGCCGGGGCATTGGGCGCCCGTGCCATCGGCATCGACATTTCGAATGAGAAACTGGCATTCGCCCACACCATAGGGGCGGCGGCCACGCTCGATGCCCGGGAAAATCCGGACATTCCCGAGGCGATCCGGGAGATCACCAAAGGCGGCGCCCATGTTTCCATCGACGCATTGGGCAACCGCGAGACCTGCTTCAACTCCATCTCATGCCTTCGCAAACGGGGAAAACATATCCAGGTGGGGCTCATGACGGCAGATGACAGCACCCCGGCGGTCCCCATGGACAGGGTGATCGCAAACGAACTTGAGATCATCGGAAGCCATGGCATCCAGGCGTACCGCTACGGGGAATTGATGGACATGATTATGGCGGGGAAGGTGGATCCGGAAAAGCTGATCGGAAAAACCGTCACCCTCGAAGACGCCGTCGACGAACTGACGACCCTGGACCGGTTCAAAGGAACGGGCATCACGGTCATCGACCGTTTCTGACCTCCGATAAAAAGGTTTTCAGTTTTCGACCTTACTGAGATCCTGCAATACCCTTCATCATTGGAAAAGCAATCGTAGTCGTTTCACTATCTTTGGACCGTATTTCCCCAGCAGTATAATCGCGATAATTCCAACCACGGGAACTATGATGGTTTCGGGAGGTCACTGCTCCCCGACATTTATAGGTAAAAAAGTACCGAATGTATCCATATGATATCCTCCTTTCATGATAGGAGATCAATCCGTTGGTTCAGTAGAGAACATAATGCATCATACCGCCAAAGGAAACCCTTCCGCTTGGGGCACCATCGGGATGGAGAAGTTACCAACTGTCAAATATGGCAGCATAGTTGTTACCACTGAGGACACAGAGAAAACCTTCATCAGGTGTATGGAAATAGTTTTCTCTGTGCTCTCTGTGGTTTGTGGATAAACTTGTCCTGAATATTTAACCCTAATTTATGAAACCGGGTACTTAGGAAAGCAGGTTGAGGAATCGATCTAATTTTTCCCTGTAATCGCCTGTCTTTTCCCCGACACCGGGCCGGGTCAAACCTTTCCGTTTGTAAATTTCCAGGGCATTTTCAAAATTTGCCGTTGAAATCGCTTCATTCCGGCGAATTTCACCCCTTTTAAACATCCGGTGTCCGAGAGCCCGAGACGACTTCAATCTCTCGCTCTTTTTAAACCCTTTATTATCCACGTCTTTTAGATCCTCGAGAACGATCCGATAGGATTCCAGAAACGGTATCAAAAACGCGGCGAACCGTTTGATATCCCGATAGCCCTTCGATGTTAGGGTAAACGTCTCCGGTAGCGTGGGATGTGCTGTCAAAATGGCTGCGGATTCAAATTCATTGACCACACGACGGATCTGTGCATCCGGTGGCTCATCAGGGTTTTGATTGAATTCGGAGGAGAAAAGATCCCGTAGAAATTGATATTTCGTATAAAGATCCGGCGGGGTGAATAGAAAAGCATCATGGCTAAGCATGGACATGGCGGTGAAGGATGCCGAAACAAAAAAAGCGATACAATTGTTTTTATAGTATTCCATGTCCGCTCTTTTTGCCGGTATCACCTTGTACCGCGGGTCCGTCTCCGGGCCGGAGCCGTTCCGCTTCACAGGGCGGATATACTTCACCTTGATGTAATAGTGGATCACGCTGTCCAAAGCCTGGTCCGGATCGGTTAAAAGGATCCGGGCCACATCCGCCCTTTTCCGGACGAGGTAATTCAGGTAGGTGTCGAACATCCGGCCGATCTGTCGGCGCGAAATCACCTTCCCGCTGCAGTTCAAAATAGCTGAAGAGGCCAGCGCCTGGGGGGTTACCATGGCATTTTCATCGAGATCCGACATGACACGGCCGCCTAAATCCCTGCACAACCGGTTGAGCATCTTCGGTGACAATGTACCAACGGACGTACCGTACCGGCCTGTCATCTCTTTCAATGAAATAGGATCGCAAAACTTGAGATAGACCCGGCCGAATCGTTTCCTGAACAGCTTCCGGACCTTGATCATATTGGAAAAACTCTCCGGTTCTTTTTGCCCTCCGTCCAGTTCATGGATATAACTTTTAAGCTCCGGAACCCGGTCATAACCGATAAAAACCGGCACGAAATGCAGGTCGTCCATAGCGCCGTGCTTTACCGCGTTGAGAATAATGGAGAGCATCCCCAGCTTGGGCAGCAGTAACTTTCCGTTTCGGCTCCGGGTACCTTCAATAAAAACCTCCACGTTGAAACCCTGGTCGAGAAGCATATAGATGTACTCGGAAAATACCTTGGAGTAAAAGACGGCACCCTTGAAGGAACGCCTGACAAAAAAGGCGCCGAATTTTCTGAAAATGGGTCCCATGGGAAAAAAGGCGAGATTTTTCCCTGCAAAGACATGGGGGTGCGGCATCCCGTTGCCATTGAGGATGTGAGAAACCACCATGGAATCGAAATTGCTCTTATGGCAGGGCATAATCACCACAGGACCCGTTCTCGACGCCTGCTTCATCCTCTTCAGCCCATCCTTGTTGACGGAAATGCCCTCAAACAGGTAATCCAAGATCCACCGCACCGCCACGGCACCCATTTGTATGGCCAGTGGGCTGGGTCTTGCCGCAATCTCGTCTACATATTTGACGGCCTCCTGCTGAATCTGAAACAGGGTGATTTTCCGTCTTTTCGCATATCTGTGCATAAAAGACCGGAGTCTGTCGGTGCTCAACACCTGCTGCCGAATCTCTTCGATGGGTTTCAGAATGGGTCCCGTCATGCTCTGGCGATGCCGGGTGATCTGGTCCATCAATTGTCTTCGCAGGTGAAGGGCCGACCATTCGATATCCGCTCCGGGCAGGCGGTTTCGCCCTGGCATGCAGCGCTGCAGGTCCACCGGATCGGACAACTCGACAAAAACCTTCTCGGGCGCCACCAACAGAAAAAACAGGCGATGCAAAATCCCGGGTTTGGGATCGACGCCGGCGGGCCTGCTGATGGGAGACCCCCCACCGGCAATTGAGTGGTTCCCATAAAAGAAGAGAAATGGAATGAAATAGATGGGACGATCCGTGGTTTCCTGCATTTTGATAAAAAAAGCCAGAGGATCGCGTCTGGCGGATTCCGGATTCCGGAGCTTTCCCGAGTTTACCAGAGAAAAAAACGCCGTCCGGCCGTTGTCCAGCTCTTTTCGAAACGCAGGGTCATCAAAAGGATCGACCGCTTTAGGTGTCTGCTTAAAACAGGTCAAAACCCACCGCCATGCATCAGCGACTCTTTTGAACGGTTGGAAGAAAAAAGAGCCGTAGCCGATCCCGATCTCCGGGCATGGAATTCCTTTTTCAGAATGGCAGGCATAAAAAAACATTCTTTCGAGATGGCTTTTATGCTTGTTGACATACACGACCACCGCACCAGGCGGCAGTTGGTCAAACACGGCGGCCTGGTCTTTTTCGAAGCTGACGCCGGAAAAAAGCAGTTTTAAATAAAAGGATGTCCATCGGCCCAAAGGGGTGGGAAGGAACCACGCCGGACGTTTTTGAAACCAATTAGGAATATTTTGGAACAATCTTTTCATGGTAACAGGCTACTGCATGTTGACAAATTTGGCTTTTCTTATCATTATGGTTTCGACTCCGTGGATACAGCTTACAAAAGGTCCGTTTGCACACCCGTCTCTCAGATTAGAGAAAGGGTGGACCCGACACAATATTTTCAAAAAACGCCACTATAACCATTTGACAATGACGCGGAAACCTGAGGGGTACAACCACCCCGGTCATGGACCCTCATCAAGCAAGGAATAGAGTCATGAAAAAGATCGAAAGTCAATATCCGGCACGACTGGACCAGGTTTTTCCATTCCTGCAATGGCTCAAAGGGTACGACGGTTCCATATTCAAAGGGGACCTGATTGCAGGCATCACCGTCGCGGTGGTGCTGATCCCCCAGGCGATGGCATATGCCATGCTGGCCGGGATGCCGGCCGTATACGGACTATATGCTGCGGCCGTGACACCCTGTATCGGTGCCCTTTGGGGGAGTCTGCGCCAGCTGGCCACCGGACCCATCGCCATCATGAGCCTACTTGTTTTAACCACCCTGACCCCCATGGCGGAACCGGGTAGTCCGGAATTTATCGAACTGGCATTGCTACTGGCCTTCATCGTAGGTGTCATTTATATATCCATCGGCCTGTTCAGGCTGGGGCTTGTCATGTCCTTCATCTCCCATTCGGCGGTAAAGGGGTTTACGGCAGCCGCCTCTCTGATCATCATTTCCACCCAGTTGCCGCACTTTTTGGGTATGAAGGTAGAACGGCATGAATACATCATTCACCAGCTTGTGGAGATCGCCAAAAGCCTGCCGTCGTTGAATTTACTGACTTCTGCCATCGGTATCACCGCATTTGTCCTCATATATGGACTCAAAAAAATCCGTCCTAATTTTCCATCTGCACTGGTGGCCCTTGTAGTAACGACCGGAGCCGTCTATTTTTTCAGGCTGGATCAAAGCGGGATTGCCATTGTGGGGGAAACCGCCAGCGGACTGCCGGGGCTTCATATGCCCGTTTTTGATTTCGATACGGTCAGCGCCTTGATCGGACCTGCTGTGGTCATTGCCATGGTCAGTTTTGCGGAAACCTATTCCGTGGGTAAGGCGATATCCTCAGATTCCAAACAGAAGGTGAATGTCGACCAGGAATTTATCGGCCAGGGACTGGCCAATATGGTCGGATCTTTTTTTCAATGCTACCCGGTGAGCGGTTCTTTTTCCCGTACCGCCATCAATTACTCGGGAGGCGCCAAAACCGGGATCTCGAGTGTGATTTCCAGCTTCAGCGTAGTCGTCACCCTCCTTTTTTTGACCCCGCTTTTGACCTATATCCCAAAGGCCGCCCTGGCGGCACTGGTCATCAGCGCCGTCCTCACCCTGTTCCACCCAAAAGAGGTGTTCTCTCTGTGGAAAATGAACCGCAACGACGGCATCGTAGCGATGACCGTCTTTATTCTGGCACTGTTGACCAAGCCGGACTACGCGCTGCTCATCGGGGTGATGATCTCACTGATGTTTTTCTTGTGGAAAACCATGCATCCCAGGATCGTCAGGGTCACCAAGGACCCCAAGCACAACATGTTCGTCAACGCCGATGAGTCCGGCAAACCCAGCTGCCCCCAGATTCTCCACCTGCGTTCCGACAATGCCATGTTCTTCGCCAATGCGGAGTACACCATCGAACATATCCTTCACCGGCTGAACGAACACGAAACGCCTGTCAAGTTTCTACTTCTCGATTTCAGTGCCGTGGGATTCATTGACATGACCGGCGTGGACGAACTCAGGAACCTGAAAGAGGACCTGAGGACGCGCAACATGCGTCTGGCGCTCATGGGGGTCAAATTGCCGGTGAAGCAGGTATTTGAAAGCTCCGGGTTCATGGCTGAACTGGAACCGGAACTGTTCATTGAAATACGGGGAGAAGCGATAGCCGTCCTGTTTGAGCGGCTGGATGAAAAGTATTGTAAAGAGGTCTGTCCTTACAGCCTCTTTTACGAATGCCCCGATGAATCCTA
>CAZWAE010000056.1:0-6777 GCA_964631805.1 uncultured Desulfobacteraceae bacterium
GAATTGATCGAACGGGAATTGCGGTATGTCACCCTTCACTTCGAATGACAGTTTTCTTTATTATTTGTCGGCTGGCTTTTCCTCCTCATCCAATCCCTTCATAATGTCCTCAGCCCGGTACTTTACCAATTCAAAAGGATAATCGTTTTGGGAGGAGACCGCCGGAAAGTTCTCACCGGCCTTGTCCCTCGCTTCAAACAGGTGCAAGGTGTGATTGCGGGTACCTTCAAGGGTCACCGAAAAAATCGGATTTTTCAAATCAGCCTTTTTCCGGCCGTAAATATATCGGTCGCACTCCAACCCTTCGAGGGTTGAAAGAAACCGGTTGACCTTTTCGATATCGATTTTATCATCGTTTGAACGCTTCCAGAGGGGCGTTTTTTCAGCCGCCGGTTTCTCTTTGGCCGCTTCTTCCGACGTTGGATCGGGGGCCGGGGCCACGGTTTCGACACGCGTGAAGGTTTCCGGCCGGCCATTTTTCGTGATGACTATTTTTCGAACATCCTTGACTTCAAAACCAAGGACCGTCTTGTCCCTGATGCTGTCCACCGTTTCTTCAAAGGTATTCCGAAAATTTTCCCTGGCATGGTAAACCCGGTGATCCCCGGCGATTTTAACGAATGTATGCCGGAAAGAGGAGGCGGTCTTACCGACGTCCAATTCCAACACCACCTGATCCCCCGCCCATACCCTGACGGCTGTTTTTTTCTCATCGGTCAGATCGTACCGGTCGTAGTTTTTGGACTCCGACACCAGGGCGGTGAGTTTCAGCTGGGAGGCGACTTCAAGGATCGCCTTCACCTTGCCGGTGTTTACGGGATATTTGTCCGGCAGAACAAACCATTTCCCGTCACTTTTTTCGATTTCCACGTGCCCTTCGGTCCCTTTTATGCCGATTTTGGACACGGCTTCCGTTGAGACCGGTTCCAGTACCGGAAGGCTGTACTGCGACCGGTCGGTGGTTCTGAACGAGAGATAAGCCGCCAGGGCGATAATGACGATCACCAGTATGAGATATTCTTTTTTAATCTTCATGGCAAATGTTTCCCTACTTAATAAACATCATCTGTATGGTCTTTTTCCGTGTATGCCGCCGGCCCCAGACCAGGAGGCCGAACAGGACGACCATCATCGGGAGGCCGGCAATATTGAGGGCCTTGACCGCCGTTTTAAGTGCGGATCCGGTTTCACCAAGGGGATTGAACCGCTGCTCCTTGCTTCGCATCACCGCGATATCCTCCCTGCCGTTGAGATAGTCGATGGCATTCATGACAAAAATGGCATTGGGGCTCCGGCCCTCCTGCGAGATGATGGTGTCCCGGAGCATTTCGGATGAGCCGATCATAAGAACTTTCCCCGGCTTACCTTTTGAGATGACGATGCCCTTGTCTTCAATTTTAAGCCGATCCCCTGCAACGGGTTTTTCCGGCAGCGGTTCCGATTTTTTCTCCCCTGCGGGGTCCGATGGCTCCTTTTTTTCCTCAACCGGTTTTTCGGGAACCGGTTTGTCCGCGAAGTAGCTCGTGAACTCTCCGCTCAGCAGATATGCCAGCGACAGGCTTTTCATCTCCGCTGTCGAGGCGGGCGGGCTGATGAACATGGGGTTCAGGTTGATGTTGCCCGCCATCTCCCAGGATCGATCAGACGAGGCGAACAGCTCTTTTGCGACAATCCCCGATTTCGCCAGCTGGGCTTCATCCAACACCAGTGGAGAATTTTTCAGGGCGATCAACCCCTTTATCCCTTTCATGAAGGGAAAGTCTTTGGAGATGAACCGGTTTTCAATCATCGGTGCGAAATAGATATCGCGCTGCCCGCCGCCCATCTGTTCCGGGACGCGTTGTTTGAAGCAATTCTCGTCCATCACGTAGGAGGGTTTTATCCGGATTCCCCAGTGGGCAAACAGCTTCTCAAGCCCGGTATCGATGGGGACATAACGCGGCTGCCCGCCACCCATCATCCCTTGCGGTCCGGCGGGAAGAACTTCGTCAAAGGCATCCATGAAAAAAGCGATGTTGTTTCCCCGCATGAGGTGCTGGTCGATCCTGAAAAGCTCGTAATCGGAAAAGGGCCGGGTCGGCCTGGCAATGAGCAGAGACTTGACGGCGGAAGGTGTTTCCGATTTCAGATCGACATCACGGATGGAGTAATTCTGGCTTATCAGGTGGCGAATGCTCGCCACATTATCCTGCTCCCGCCGGGTGGGATCCGGAGGAGAGGCGCCGGATATATTCAGGGCACCGTTTCCGGCCAGCACGCCGATCTCCTCATGGATATTGATCAAAGAGGCCAGGTTGGCATCCAGGACCTCCTCTATCTGGGCCATATCGGCCTGGTTGTACTGGGTCCCGATGATGGGCAGGCGGATCGCCTGGATCAACGGTATCGAAACATTCTTGTCGCCATGTAGCATGACCAGCCCGCTCACGCCGCTGCCGGCCGGTATGTTTTTCTCCGGGATCGCCTGCCAGCTGAGATGGAGGAGGTTGTATCTCTTGATATCGGCCTCGAGCCCCGGATCTTTTGCCGGGTCGAGAAACTCGAATACCAGTTTGCCGTAGTTTTTCCGGTTGAGCTTCTCCACCACCGCCTTGATCTCTTCAGGAATTCGGGAGAGGCGGGTCAGATTCATAAAGGGAGCGACGGTCTCAAGGGAGGAGGAGTGATACAACCGGATCTTGATTTTTTCCTTCAATCCCAAAAGAGCGCTGATCTTGTTGTTGAGTTTTTGAATAGCGGTGGTCAGACGGTATTCCAGACCGTCGATGTTGGTGATGGTGGTGATTTTTTCGATGATATCACCGTGTATCAGTACCAGTCCCATATAGGCTTTTTGAAACTTGACCTCATCCTTGTCGATGACCTGAATCTGGATGGGGCGGATACCGTAGTTGTCCGCCAGCTCCTGGTTGCCGTTCCCCTCGGTGGTTCGGTCTCCGGAATCGGTGCTGACATCGTAAAACCGGTAGTTGAAATAACGGTTGGCGTGTGCCGCGTACTCATCCAGCAGATCCCTGAGGTATCTTTCGGTGCTGTTGTGCGGTGCCGGCAGGTTCCGGCTGAAAAATACCTTGATGGTCAACGGTTCCGACAGGCCGGCAACGACTTGGCGGCTTGCATCCGAGAGGGAATAAGCCTGATTTTCCGTGAGATCCACCCTGAAAAACAGTGTGGTGGCCGCCACATTCACCAGAATGATGACCGTAAGGTAAACGATAAATTTTATATATTTCCCCGCTGGCTGTTTCGTGCCCATTTAAGTTCTCCTTAATTCCTTTCCTGCATGGCCAGAAGCGTTCCGTACAAACCCACAAAACAGACGCTCAAAAAGTAGATGATATCCCGGGAGTCGATGATCCCCTTGGATATATTTTGAAAATGGGAGTCCGTGCCGATGAAATGCAAAACGCTCAACAGTGACTGGGGTAAGAAAAACAACACTTTGTCCACGAGGGTCAAACCGAAGCAGATGGACATCCCCACGATGAACGCCACGATCTGGTTCCGGGTCACCGACGAGGCGAACAGCCCGATGGCGGAAAAGGCGGCGCCCAACAAAACAGCACCCAGATACCCTCCCACCACAGGTCCCCAATCCAGCTGCCCGAGCAGGGCTACCGTTATGGCATAGGTGAAGGTCGGCACCAGCATGGCAATGATGAATCCGATGCTTGCCAGGAATTTCCCCAGAATCACTTCATGGAACGTAACCGGCAGGGTGAGCAGGATCTCGTAGGAACCGGTGTTCAGCTCTTCGGCAAACAACCGCATGGTTACGGCCGGCACCACAAAGGAGAAGACAAAGGGCAGCATGGTAAAAAAATTGCGGAGATTTGCCTGGTCAACCAGAAAAAAGGTGGTGAAAAAGAACCAGCCCGCCACCAGCAGAAAAATAGAGATCACGATATAGGCGATGGGCGATACAAAATAGCCTCTGAACTCTTTGTTGAAAATGGGGATGATTTGCCGCATATTAATTCTCCCGGGTCAATTCTCGGAATATGGTCTCAAGGTTGCGGGTCTCCTGATAAAATTCCAGTAAAACCCAGTCGTTTTGCTTGATTTTTCGGTAAAGGTCCCGACGGATGTTCTCGGATGAACGGCAGGTGATCTTCAGGTTCATCGGGTCTGTCTCCGGGTTCGGCGATTCGATGTCCAGGACATCCCCGACGGCCGAAAACTGTTTTTTCACCGACTCCAGCCGGGCATTTTCGAGACAGACGTGGATGAGAGTTTCCCGGTTGCCGGATAATTTTAGGTTCTGGGTGGTATCGTCGGCGGCGATGCTGCCCTTGTTGATGATCACGACACGATCACAGGTTGCTTCGGCTTCGCTGAGAATGTGGGTGGAGAGAATCACCGTTTTTTCTTTTCCGATTCGCCTTATGATTTCACGAATTTCCACGATCTGGTTGGGATCGAGCCCGGATGTGGGTTCATCGAGTACCAGGATTTCGGGATCGTTCATCATGGCATGGGCCAGCCCAACCCGCTGTTTGTAACCTTTGGACAACTCCCCGATGGGTTTGTGCATCACATCGGTCAGACCGCAAAGATCGGAAAGGGTTTTAATCCGGGATAGCTTTTCGGAACCCAAAAGACCCCTGACACCCGCTATAAAACAGAGATAATCGAAAACGAGCATTTCATGGTACAAAGGCGCTGATTCCGGCAGGTATCCCATCCGTTTCCGTATCTCAAGGGAGTGCTCCGGAATCCGGTAATCCTCCACGCGGATCTTTCCTGCGGTGGGTTTCAAATAACCGGTGAGCATTCTGAGGGTCGTGGTCTTCCCGGCACCGTTGGGGCCCAGCAATCCGAGGATCTCTCCTTTGTGAATATCGAAACTGATCCGATCCACCGCGCACAGGTTTTTATAATATTTGGTCAATCCTTCCACATAAATCATAACCTACTCCTTACACTCCCGATTTTTAAGAGAAACTGTATAAAATAGGTGGGCTGAAACTGTCAAGAGTCTATTCGGGAATGTTTGAATCGCCTATTATTCAAAATAGTTGAGTTTCCGATAAAATGGGAGGATCAAATCCTGTCGGAGCCGTTTTTTTTTAGAATTTCAGACCATTTTGCGCAGTATATCGCCGATATCATAGAGAAAGGCCGTTGGATGAAGGCTGATGGCGTGGCGATTGAGTCCTGGTGTCGCATGTGAAATCAAGTACCTATTTTTGTGTAATTTAATTCACAGTTTTCCGGGTGACGGGAAAGCCGGCGTTTTTTATTAAAGGTTGATAATCCTGGTAACCATCTTAATTTTAATAGACAAACTCATCGGGTGGTTGATTTTCGATGAGCTACTTCTGGCATTATTATTGCTTATACAAAATACAGATCCGTCCGGGGGTTATGCATGCGGGTTGCCGGCTTGGGGAATGCTCTTTTAATATCTGGCCGGGGTTGAGTTATATTTGTTGATTTTAAGATCGGGGGCGTGACATAATACGCTTGAGATCCGGATT
The DNA here is from genome assembly GCA_964631805.1 of uncultured Desulfobacteraceae bacterium. Lineage (GTDB taxonomy): Bacteria > Desulfobacterota > Desulfobacteria > Desulfobacterales > CAZWAE01 > CAZWAE01. The sequence continues at coordinate 5,481 of CAZWAE010000056.1, forward strand.
GTCCCGCAACGTTCGGGTGAACCATGAAAAGGGGGTCTTTAGACTATCGTGGAAGAAAAAAACAATAACGAAAAGCGAATACACAAGAGGTATGATGTCCAGTACGGGGCGTTTGTGGCTTCGGAATCCAATGCCGCTATTTTCGGACCGGTGTTGAACATCAGTAAAGGCGGACTGGCGTTTCAGTATTATGCCGGCGAGGCATCCGAGTTGAATGATGCGGATGAACTGGCGATATTCATTAACAGCAACGGCTATTATTTGGGCAGTGTGCCCTATAAAACAGTTTCAAATTTAGAATCGTCGGACAAAAACCCTTTCAGTTCCATATCCATGAGGGTCTGTGGCATCCAGTTCGGGGCATTGACCGAGGAACAGGCGTCGCTGTTGGAGCAATTCCTCGACAGTCACACCCTGAAAGAGTGATCTATACTTTTCCTGGTGCATCTCTGAGTTCAACTACGGATTCAACAACTACCGACATCTCTTCTGACCCACGACCTGGAGTAGACCATGGCAGAACAGCTTATGATTCAGTATGATACCTCGGAGATCTCCGATGAGCAGTTAGAGGAGTTGGGGGACAGGGCAAGAGATGAGCTTGAGCGGCTGCTTCTTTTGAATCCGAAATACAGGACTTACCAGGAAGAAATAACATCGCAACTAAATGCCGCCGGGAGAATCGAGAACCGGATGGCGGTTATCGGTGTGTTGCTCGAGGCAAAATTGTGTGAGTTGAAAACGCAGCTTACAGCGCTCAACAGGTTGGTCGATGGAACGCTCTACCATTAAAATTGAGGAGCTCTTAACGCGAAAGCTGGCCCAAAAGGGTGTGGACCCTCATCTGATACCGCTTCTGATGAGGGCTCTTTCCAATTCCTTTTTCATCAATCCGACCCAGAATCTTTTCCAGATCAACGAACGGCTCGACTACCTGGGATGGGGAGATGTGAAGCTGGATTATCACATCTTTACACTGGTCAAAGAGATCCTGGCCCACACCTCCTATCGCTATTCAGGCCCTCATTCGGCCGAGCAGTTCAATCCATAATAATCATCGGTAAAGCCCCAGCCTTGTTGGGCAGGTCTCTGGGTTTGATAGTTTCGGGAATGGCCGAATCTATCAGGCGATGATTATTATATAAAAAACCCAAACAAAAGCAATTATTTTATGGGCTTGTAAAATTTATCGCCGGTCCAAAAGCGAAAAGGGTTCATCATCATTTCCTATCCGATAATTTGTTTCCATATGTTCACCACGGTTTTCTGCAGTTCCGGAAACCTTTCCCGGGGGACC
>CAZWAE010000056.1:6877-18874 GCA_964631805.1 uncultured Desulfobacteraceae bacterium
TTTCCATATGTTCACCACGGTTTTCTGCAGTTCCGGAAACCTTTCCCGGGGGACCATTGCCGGCTTTTCCTGAAGGCTGAGCCGGTGGGCGGCCAGCCGGTAGGCCAAATAGGCCTGTTTCAGGGTCAGGGCCGTATCAGGGTCCAGGACTCCGGCATGGGTCAATGATTCGAGAATCCTCACGTTATCGGACCAGCGAGCCAGGGCATCATGAACCTGTGATTTCTGCAGCACCAGATATTGTGAGAGAAACTCGATATCCACCATGCCCCCAGGGTCCTGCTTCAGGTGAAACCCCTCTTTGAGATTGGCGCCATGTTCTTGTCGCAGACGCGCTCTCATCTCCGAAACCTCCTTTAGTAGTGTTTTCTCTTCACGCGGGCGCACGAGGACATCCCTGCGAAGGGTTTCAAACCCTTTTACCAACTCCGGATCGCCGCAGATGGCCCTGGCCCTGACGATGGCCTGGTGTTCCCATGTCCAGGCCTCGCTTAGCTGATACCGGCGAAAGGCATCGATCTTGCTGACCAGTGGGCCGGAACTCCCGCTGGGGCGAAGCCGCATGTCGGTTTCGTACAGTTTCCCGGCGCGGGTGTGTGCCGTCAGAATATGGACGATGCGCTGACCCATACGGGCAAAAAATTGGTCGGTGTCGATGGGACGCGGTCCTCCCCGGGTGGGGCCTTGCCCCTGTTCATGGAGAAACACCAGATCCAGATCCGAATCATAACCCAATTCCAATCCGCCTAGTTTACCGTATGCGATAATGGCAAAACCGGATTCTGGGAGGCACTCCCCCGACCGGCAGATCGGTGTGCCGTGTTTTCTGACCAGATCGTTCCGCACATATGCCAGCACCTGGTCCAGAATCGTTTCTGCGATCCAGGACAATCGGTCGCTGACCTTCATTAGCGGCAGCATACCGGAGACATCCGCCGCTGCCACCCGGAGGGTATTGACTTGCTTGAAGATGCACAGCTCCTCGATAAAGAGTTCCAGGTCGTTCATTTCGATCCTGGATAACCTTCTACGGGCGGCCGTTTCGAGGTCCTTTTTCTCCGGGGTTTGATAAAGGGTGTGGGAATCCAGCAGTTCGTCCAGCAGTACCGGGTGCCTGGCCATAAAAGAGATCAACCATGAACTGGCATCGGAGAATCGCACCAGATGGGAGAGAACGCCGGTATTCTCCAGCAGCAGGGCCAGATAGCTGGTCCGTTGCTGGATGGTTTTGATCAGGTCCGTTATCCGGTTTAGAACCGGACCCGGTGTTTTGGCGGATCCTGCAGCCTTGATGACCCTTGGCATAAGCTGGTCCAGTCGTTTTCTTCCCTCGGTGCTGAGTGCCCGCGTTGCCGGGGCGTCTTTAAGACTCTTAAGAAGGGACAAAGCGGCGCCGGCCTCGTCATACCCGGCATCTTTCAACCTTTTCAAAGCGGTTTCTTTTTCCGTTGTCCCAAGCCATACCCCGGACAAACCGGTTTTCAAATGATCATTCTCATCCTCTTTTCCGGGTGCCTTGAGCAGACGTTTGAAATGGTCATGCACCGTACTCATATGGCGGCCCAGTTCCGCCTCAAAAGCCTCCCATCCGGGAAAATTCATGGAAACGGCAAGCCGGTTCCGTTGATCCGGATCGATGGGTAGATCGTGGGTCTGCCGGTCTGAAAAAGCTTGAAGACGGTTTTCGGTGTTTCGGAGAAACCGGTAAGCGGAAATCAGTGCATCCATCGCCTCTTTAGTGATGATGCCCTTTTCCGCCAGTATCTGCATTACTTTTAATATGCGGCGCTGCTGGAGTTCGGGAATCACGCCGCCCCTGATCAACTGGAACATCTGTCCGAAAAATTCGATTTCCCGAATGCCGCCTGCTCCCAGCTTAATATTGCCCGCCATTTTCTTTTTGAGCACTTCAGAAGAGATCTTCTGTTTCATCTCCCTGAGGGCGTCGAACACACCGTAGTCGAGATACCGGCGGTAAATAAAGGGTTTGAGGCTCCCGATCAGGCGGTATCCCTCGGATTTGTCGCCTGCTGCCACTCTGGCCTTGATCCATGCGTAACGTTCCCATTCCCTTCCCTGGGTCTGGTAGTAGTTTTCCATGGCCTCAAAATTCATGACCACAGGACCGCTCTCCCCAAAGGGCCGTAGCCCCATATCCACCCGGAAGACCCGTCCATCCGCAGTGGTCATGGAAAAAAGCTGGATCAGGTGGCGGCAGAGGCGGGTGAAAAACTCCTCATTGCTGGATGGCGTTTCGGTATCCCGGGTGGCCCCCGCTTCGGGATAGGCAAAAATCAGATCGATATCGGAAGAAACATTAAGTTCCCGTGCACCCAGCTTGCCCATGGCCAGGATCACCAGCTGCTGCGGATTGCCGTTGGATCCCACAGGTGTGCCATAGCGTGCGCAGTGCCATCGATACAGGTGCTTGAGCGTCCGGTCCAGGCAGGCGTCGGCAAAGGCGGACAGTTCCGCCATGGTTTCCTCCAGGGTGGCCAGGCCGCTAAGATCCCGGAACACAATTCGCACCATTTCGCGGCGGCGGACGGTTCGGAGTTTTTTTTGGAAAACGGGCATGGGGAAGCCGGTTCCGGGTACCCCCCATTCACGCGTATCGTCCTTTAAAAACCCGGGCAGGCAATTGTCTATCTTCTCACGGTACCGTCCGGGTGGATATTTGCGACGAATATCCCCGCTGGAAAGCATTTCGAGGATCATTTCAGGGAACCGAATGCACTGGCCTGAAACAAAATCGCTAAAAGCGAAAACACGTTTGAAGGCATCGACGGTTTCCGGGTCATCCGGAGGCTGCAAACCGGCTTCGGCTGCCCCAGCACAATAATGTTGCCACTTTTGGTCTGCAGTTTGGGCCATGCTCCGGGGAAGATCCATATCAACCCTCATTATTTTATCGGATGTATCCCCAATCCACCAGGCGCTTGTGGGCATACGTTGCCTGTTGTCCCTGCCGGACCGTCTGAAGATAGCGGTAGTAGTGATTGGCGGCGTCCTTTTTCCGGTTCATGCCCTCCAGGGACAATCCTTTAAAAAAGACAGCGTTGGGATTGCCGGGCAGCCTTGCCTCGTAACTGCTGAAATTCTGCAGGGCAGCACCGAATCTTTTTTTTCTTATATTGGTAAATCCGGCAAGGTGATATGCCTGGGCTTCCTGGGGATATGCCGCTTTGGCGGACTCCGCATACTGGAGTGCTTCCGCATAGCGGTTGAGGGCCAGCTGGCATTTGGCCATCATGACCAGGCCGGCATAGTCGTCCGGTGCCATGGAGAGCGCCTTTTTGAAGTGTGCCTCGGCCTTGTCATACCGCTGTCCGGCCATCTCATCTTCGCCGCGTTGTATCGCTTCGATGGCCCCCCGCAAGGTCCGGAGCCGGGACGTATGATCCATATAGCGCTCTCTCCCCAACGGTAAGGCCTGGGTGTGGCCGTATCTGCTCCGTGCTTGCTCAACCGCCGTTTGATATCGTTCCGTGCTCATGGGGTGGGTGGAGAACATCAGTTGGATGGCGTTGGGTTGATGCTTTGACAGGGACTGAAGCATCTCCATCAACCCCACGAATCCATTTGAGCTGTATCCGGTCTTTACCATGTATTCCATCCCCAACGCATCCGCCTCCCGTTCGTTGTCCCGGCTGTAGGATGCCAGGAGTGCGCCCGCCCCCATCATCCCCAATTTCGAGGCCAACTCGCCGTAACCGGCACCCTGGGTTCCTGCGATGGCTGCAACGCCTCCGATCACCGCCTGTGTCAGCATCCCTTTGGACATCTGCTGGGCGGTGTGACGTGCGTTCACATGGCCCAGTTCATGTCCCAGAAGCGAGGCAAGCTCCGCTTCATTTTCAAGGGAAAGGAGAATCCCCCGGGTTGCGGCGATACTGCCCCCCGGAAAGGCGTATGCATTGATATAGGTGGCATTGACGACCCTGAACGAATACGGCATTCGGGAACGATGGGTGTTGGCGGCGATCCGTTGCCCGGTCCGGTTGACATAGTCATTCAGCGGTTGGTCCTGGGTGGTGCCGTAGTCGGATGAGAACTGGTGGGGGGATTGCTGCCGGTCGATCCGGACCTCCTGTTCTTCGGACATCAGCATGATCTGTTGCCTTCCCGTTACGGGGTTTGCTGCGCATCCGGCCAGAATGCCCGCTGCGGACAGGGATGTCATATAGATGAACTTTCTCCGGGTCACCGGTTCGATGTGAGGGTGGTGCCGTAGAGCGTGGCTGTTCATGTCTCCTCCCGCAATCCTTTTCCCCCTGTGGGAGGGGGCGGTTCAATGGTTTTTTTTAATTCGCTGATCCGGGTTATGGCCTCGGCGGCAATTTCCCTTCAATGGGTTATGATTCCGTAAATAAGAAACCTCCGAAGGCGTGTCAACTGTTTCGATTTACGGACCGACGATAGTACCCGTGTCCGATATTTTCAGGGAAAACGATCCTACAAGGGATCCTTGCCATATCCTGCAAAAAGTGCGAGGCGTTTGCAAGACATTACCAATGGGGGATAATTTTCTCTTGACAATCCCAAACGATTGTTATCAACTAGCAGGTTCCTGCAGCTGATCTTTTCACAAAGGCGTGCAAAGTGGTCGGCGCGGTCATCCATCGGGACAAAGACGTCTGCTTCGCCCATAACCGGCGAGGGGCGTCTTTTTTTTTGGAGGATTTCCAAGGTTGGAACCGGCCTGTGCCGGCATACACGAACAGGGGGATAACAGAATGTGTCGTTTACTTGCCATAACCAGTGAAAAACCGATGTCGCCCATGGTGGCACTTGAAGCCCTGAATGTAATGCGGGAGGGCCATGACGGGTCGGGTGTCGGGATTTTACTGCGCGATCTCGGGGGTGCCTTCGAGGACCTCAAGGATGCCCCGATCCTGTCCGGGATCTTTACCGAAAAGGGGTTGAGGCGGCTGGACCGGTTTATGATGGATATCGGATTCATGACCAAATACAAGCTGTCCATCAAGGTGCCGAAATCACCGCCAGCGGGTGTTCCCAAGAGGGATATCTACCTTGTCCGTGCCTATGAATATCCGGAGGAGTGGGAGGCATTGAGCCGCCGGGAGATCCAGGAACGGCTGCTCATTGTCAGGCTGCAGCTCCGGGAGATGGGGGAGGAGAAAAAGGACATGATCGTGTTTTCCTTCTGGCCGGACACCATTATGATCAAGGAGATCGGTGATCCGCTGGAGGTGGGGAATCATCTGCAGTTGGGCCGAAAGGAGTTGGAAGCGCGGATCATCATGGCCCAGGGACGGCAGAACACCAATTACGCCATCGACTTGTATGCCTGCCATCCCTTTTTCATCCAGGGGTTTTCGAGCATGACCAACGGGGAAAACACGGCGTTTATTCCCATCCGGGAATACCTTGGGTCCAGGGGGTTTCATGGGTACACCGGGTATCAGTCCGATTCCGAGGTGTTCACCCACATCCTGCACTACACTATGGTCAAGCTGGGCCTGGGTGTCGAAGCGTACAAGCATATCATCACGCCGCTTCAGGATGAGGACCTTAAAGTCCACCCCAATGCCCGATTTTTGAGACATATGAAGCAGTCCTGCCGGAATCTGATCATCGACGGACCCAATTGTGTCATCGGTTGTCTGCCGGATTACTCCCTGTTCATGGCACAGGACCGGAAAAAACTGCGGCCCGGCGTTGTCGGCGGAAAGCCGGGCGTCTATGCCTTTTCATCGGAAATATGCGGTCTGGATTCGGTCATCCCGGACCGCGATCTTAAAAAGGATTTTCAGCCCATGTATCTGGATACCGCCATTGTCGGGCCGGAGCGCCAGGAGGTCAGATTATGCAATCAGACAGAACCGTTACCCCTTCCACTCTAAGCGTCAAGGATCTGCCCTGGCAGGTCTTGTGGCATAAGGACAAGTGCACCCTGTGCGGGAAATGCACTGCCGTATGCCCGGTGAACGCCATCGAAGCCGGTGTTTTCCGGAAGCGGAAGATAAAGGTGTCCCTCTCCATTCCCGAGGCGCCGTCCAATGCATATGCGCTTTACTACGGAATCCGCCAGCGGACCGATCCGGGCTATGCCTGCGTCGGTTGCGCCATGTGCAGCATGGTGTGCCCCAATGATGCCATCCTTCCCTTTCGGAACGACGAAACGGACAAGCTGAGGTTCCATCGGGATCGCGGCGGCCAAGCCCGGAGAAGGGGCGGAAGACGGAATTCACATGAAGGCGTTCTGGATCAAATCAAATTCATCCGCATCTCAATGCTGACCGACCCGGCGCTGGATGCCGGGCGGCACGAATTTGAGCTGAAAACCCTTTTAGGGCGCATCCTTTCACCGGAACAGAATCTTCAATTTCTCTCGGAGAATGGCTGGATTCCGCCGGTGCGGGAGATCTATCCGCTGATTATCGGCGGGATGTCCTTCGGCGCCCTTTCGCCCAATATGTGGGAGGGGCTTCAGATGGGGGTGGCCTATCTGAACGACGAACTTAAGATGCCGGTCCGTATCTCCACAGGAGAGGGGGGGTGTCCCCCGCGTCTTCTGCGCAGCCGGTTTCTTAAAAACGTGATCCTCCAGATTGCCAGTGGGTATTTCGGCTGGGACGAGATCATTCATGCCCTGCCCGAGATGAAGACTGACCCCTGCGCCATCGAGATCAAATACGGCCAGGGGGCCAAACCCGGGGATGGCGGCCTGCTGATGTGGTACAAGGTCAACCGGTTGATCGCCGCCATCAGGGGGGTGCCTACCGGGATCAATCTGCCCAGCCCGCCGACCCATCAGACCCAGTATTCCATTGAGGAATCGGTGGCCAAGATGATCCAGTCCATGTCCATGGCATGGGGGTTCAGGGTGCCGGTATACCCGAAGATTTCCGCCACATCGACGGCGCTGGCGGTGTTGAACAACCTGTCCAGAAATCCCTATGCGGCTGGACTCGCCATCGACGGCGAGGACGGCGGGACCGGTGCCGCCTACAACGTGTCCATGAACCATATGGGCCATCCCATCGCCAGCAACATCCGCGATGCCTATCGAACCCTGTCGAAAATCGGGGTACAGAACGAGATTCCGCTCTTTGCCGGCGGGGGGGTCGGAAAAAACGGAAACCTGGCCGCAAATGCGGCGGCGCTGATCATGCTGGGCGCCAGCGGTGTGCAGGTGGGCAAATATGTGATGCAGGCGGCGGCCGGGTGCCTGGGATCCGAATCGGACCGGTGCAATATCTGCAACATAGGGCTCTGCCCCAAGGGAATCACTTCCCAGGATCCCCGTCTTTACCGGCGGCTCGATGTGGACAAAGTGGCCGAAAGGGTGGTGGATCTCTTTTTGAGCTTCGACACGGAACTGAAAAAAATCGTCGCGCCGCTGGGCAGATCCACATCGCTCCCCATAGGTATGTCCGATGCGCTGGGGATAAATGACCGCAGCGCCGCGGACAGGCTGGACATCAATTATGTGGTTTAGATCTCTCTATCTATATTAGGTTATCGTGGATTGATAATAAATAGGAGTTGTTAAATGGCAGACAGCAAACAGGAGTGTTTTATCTCCGGGAAAAAATATGGCAGCCGGTTGGAATCCCGTGTTTTGGAGGAGAAAATCCAGGATGCTGTGGACCAGGGGTACCGGCATATCGAAATCGAGGCCTTCGGGCAGCATGGCATCGGCGGCCGGTTGTGGGGCGCCAAAGAGGAAACCGTCCGTATCGAAATAAAGGGTTATCCGGGCCAGCGACTGGGCTCCATGGGATTTCCCAATACGCGCATCACCATACACGGTCCGGCCTCCGATGACACGGGATGGTTGAACGCCGGCGCCGAGATCGTCATCCACGGGCATGCGGCCAACGGAACGGCCAATGCCATGGCCCAGGGCAAGGTCTGCGTTGCCGGGAACATCGGAGCCCGGGGCATGACCATGACCAAACAGAATCCGAGGTTTGCCGCACCCGAGTTGTGGGTCCTGGGATCAGCAGGCGACTATTTCGGTGAGTTCATGGCCGGTGGTATCGCCGTGATCTGCGGCCATGAAGCCCAAACGCCGGACAATATCCTGGGCTACCGGCCCTTTGTGGGGATGGTGGGGGGAAGGGTTTTTTTCCGGGGACCCCACAAGGGATACAGCCTCACAGATGCCAAAATCGTACCCATCGGGGAAGCGGACCGGGAGTGGCTTTTAAAAAATCTGAAAATTTTTCTGGAGAAGATAAACCGGGCAGAACTTTTCGGGCAGATGTCCGACCCGTCGGACTGGCAGTTGCTGGTGGCCCGCACCCCCCAGGAGAAAGCCGCAAAGGCCCGGCCGACCATGGCCGCCTTTAAAGAGACTGTCTGGGATGCCGAGTTGGGAGAGGGCGGCATCATCGGCGATTTGACCGCCATGGATCGGAGCGCCATTCCACTGATCACCACCGGGGATCTGCGCCGGTTTGTCCCGGTCTGGGAAAACGACCGGTATATGGCCCCCTGCGAAGCCACCTGTCCCACCGGGATTCCAGTGCAGGAGAGATGGGGCCTTGTGAGGGAGGGGCGCATGGATGAGGCGGTGGACCTTGCCCTTTCCTATACCCCTTTTCCCGCTACCATTTGTGGTTATCTCTGTCCCAATCCCTGTATGCAGGCCTGTACGCGCCAGTCGGCCGCCATGCTGCCCGTTGATATCTCAAAGCTCGGAAAAGCGAGTATCGATGCAAAGGTTCCGGAATTGCCCCCGGCAAGCGGTGAAAAGGTGGCGGTGGTGGGCGGAGGACCCGCCGGGATTTCTGTGGCATGGCAACTGCGGCTGCAAGGGCATGCAGCGGTGGTATTCGATAATGCCCCGTCCCTGGGGGGCAAGATCTCCTCTGCCATCCCCGGTACTCGAATCCCCGAACAGGTGGTGACCGGCGAGCTTGAACGGGTGGGCCGGGTGATCGACCATGTGCATCTGAAACAGAAGCTCAGCCGGGAAGAGGTGGAGCGGATGACATCCGATTACGCCTTTGTGGTGATTGCCGCCGGTGCCCAGAAGCCGAGGCGTCTTCCCGTTCCCGGGGGGGAACGGTTGGTGACGGCCCTTGATTTTTTATCGGAAGCCAAAACGGGCAAACCGGAAGTCGGCAGAAGGGTTGTGATCATCGGCGCCGGGAACGTGGGGTGTGACGTGGCCGCGGAAGCCCATCGGCTCGGTGCCGGAGAGATCACCCTTATCGATATCCAGGAACCGCTTTCCTTCGGCAAGGAGCGGGAAGCCGCGGAAGCGGTGGGCGCAAAATTCGTATGGCCCTGTTTTACCAAAGAGATTACCGGGGAAGGGGTTTTGCTGACCGACGGCCGGTTTCTCCCGGCGGACTCAGTCTTTATCTCCATCGGGGATGCGCCCGATCTTGATTTTCTGCCGGAAAATGTCGCCACAGATCGCGGATTTGTGACGGTGGATGCGCAATACCGGACATCCAACCCGAAAATATTCGCCATCGGCGACGTGGTCCGGCCGGGTCTTCTCACCGATGCCATCGGAGCCGGCCGCAAAGCCGCAGGCACCATCATCGACCTTATCGCCGGGCGGGAGCCCGTTGGAGATGCGCGCACCATGATCGACAAACACCGGATCAACCTGGCCTACTTCGATCCCCGCGTCATCGCTTTTGATGATACGGATCACTGCGGATCCCAGTGCGCCTCCTGCGGGCGATGCCGGGATTGCGGCACCTGCGTTGCCGTCTGTCCGGAAACCGCCATCAGCCGGGTTGAAACGAAAAACGGCGGTTATGAATACCGGGTGGATGAAAACCGCTGCATCGGATGCGGGTTCTGCGCCGATACGTGTCCGTGCGGTATCTGGAATCTGGTGGAAAACGAGCCGGTATAAAGGCCGGTTACTTTTCACCTTAGATGGCCACCGGTATCGGTCTTTTCATTCCCCCCATTATACTTAGTTTTGCTAACATATAAACAGGATTCATAGAAAAAATAACTTGACAGCATGTGTTCAGTTTAACTAAATAAAAGGTTCCGAAAATCAGTTATAAAATACTATGTACAACGGCGTACATCGTTTTTTTTATTCTGGACAAAGGCGTCTTTTCCCCTTTTTGGGGATGGGCGCCTTTTTTGTTTTCTTACTTTTTCAACCACAGGAGGTTAAGATGAATCTGCAGCAACCCAATGCCAACGAAGCGATGCAAACCAAAAACCGTTCCCGGAGTGTTGCCCCGCAATCGGGGATCTGCTCCCGGTGTGTGGACGGTTGTAAGGGCAATTGCGATCTTTTCCAATCTACCTTCAGGGGACGCGAACTGCTCTACCCTTCTCCCTTTGGCAAGATCACGGCAGGTGCCGACAAGGATTATCCGGTGGATTACTCCCATTTGAATATCAACGGCTACGCCATCGGCGCATCAGGCATTGAGGCGGACCCGGATCATGCCATCTTCCCGAAGGTCACCACGGATACCTGGTACGGGGCCACCGAAAAGGTGAAGATGAAGATCCCCATGTTCACGGGCGCCCTGGGAAGTACGGAAGTGGCCCGCGCCAACTGGGAGCACTTTGCCGTGGGTGCCGCCATCACCGGCATCAGCCTGGTGTGCGGCGAGAATGTCTGCGGCATCGATCCCAAGCTGGAGATCAACAAGAAAACCGGCATGGTGAAAAAATCGCCGGACATGCAGCGCCGGGTGGAGTCCTACCGCCGTTACCATGAAGGGTACGGGGACATCATGGTTCAGATGAACGTGGAGGACACCCGCCTGGGGGTTGCCGAATACGTCATCGACAAACTGGGGGTTGAGACCATCGAACTCAAATGGGGGCAGGGCGCCAAGTGTATCGGCGGTGAGATCAAGGTTGATTCCGTCGAGCGTGCCCTGGAACTGCTGAAGCGGGGTTATATCGTCACCCCCGATCCCTCCATCAAGGCCAACCAGAAGGCGTTCAAGGATGGAGCGATCAAGGAGTTTGAAAGACACTCCCGGGTCGGGTTTCTCTGCCAGGATGATTTTATGGCAGAGGTGGACCGGGTCCGGAAACTGGGGGCCAAGCGCGTGACGCTCAAAACAGGCGCCTACCCCATGCGGGAACTGGCCATGGCCATAAGGTGGTCGTCCGATGCCAAGATCGACCTTTTGACCATCGACGGCGCACCTGGCGGAACCGGCATGAGCCCCTGGCGGATGATGAGCGAGTGGGGCGTGCCGGCCATCTATCTCCATTCCATGACCTACGATCTCTGCCGCCGGCTGGCCCAGAAGGGGGCATGGGTTCCCAACGTCGCTTTTGCCGGAGGGTTTTCCGGTGAGGACCATATCTTCAAAGCACTGGCGCTGGGCGCTCCCTACTGCAAGGCGGTCTGCATGGGCAGGGCATTGATGATTCCCGGCATGGTGGGAAAAAATATCGACCTATGGCTCAAGGGGAAAGACGGCGGGCTCCCCTCCACCGTCTCCAAGTTCGGAACAACGAAAGAGGAGATTTTCGTCAGTTACGAAAAGCTAAAAAACCGGTTCGGGAAAGAGCTGGCGAAAATGCCGCTCGGGGCCATCGGTGTGTATACGGCCTCTGAAAAGATCCGGGTGGGACTCCAGCAGTTGATGGCCGGTGCCCGGAAATGGCGCACCCACCTGATCCAACGCGACGATCTGTTCTCTTTGACAGACGAGTGCGCCAGCGTGACGGGTATTCCCTACATCATGGAATCCTACAAGGAGGAAGCACTCAAGATCATCGACGCTTAAATCCGACTTCGTCAGATTTAAATATAAAAATGGGGCCTTTTTGGCCCCTTTTTTCATGGTTCGGATTTTCGAGCGTCAGGGAAATCAAAAAATGGGGCGGAAGTGTACGCGTGTAAACTCAGCTATCGATTCCGCGGCCCAACGAAGCTTGCCCCATCGAAGATCTGGAAATAGGACAATTATGGTTCAGCATTAAGTTCGTCTCACTGTTGGTTACACCTTGACATTTACGGAACATACATGCAATAAATACTGTAAAATCTTAATGTTATATATTGGCAAG
>CAZWAE010000057.1:0-5814 GCA_964631805.1 uncultured Desulfobacteraceae bacterium
CAGAAAGGCATCGATGTCGAGAATATCATCGCGGATCCGGTCCAGCTCACTGTCCGTCTCCTCCCCTTCGAAAAGTTCCGGATACAGTTTAGGTGCACACTCCGGGCAGATACTGTGGCTGAATTCAGCCCTGGAATGGTTTCTCACATAATCTTCCACCTGGTTCCAGTACCCTTTGTCGTCACGGATTTTTTTGCAATGGGCGCAGATGGGCAGCAAACCGTTCAACGTCTTGATTCGGGTCAGCGCAGATTTGAGTTCCTTGATCAGACGGTCACATTTTTCTTCCGATTCCATCTCCTTCGAAACCGTTGTCAACGCCCCTAAAGAAATATTGATGCCGTCTGCGGGGAAGACCTGAACACAGGCGGAATCCTTGAGCCAGACAATGCCGCCGCTGGGCAGCATCAGCTTATAGACCGCTTCCACCAGACCGGTGCTTTTCCCCTCTTCCCGCAGCCGGTTCCTGCTATCCTCCAGTTCGCCGCCCCCGATACTCTCTTTTCTAACCCCCGCTTCGAACTCGAAATGTTTATAAATACGGCGCTCGAGCACACTGTCGCGAAAAGTTTTCGCCGCATCGGCAGCCCGGCACCGCAGCATTTTCAATAATCTCAGGCCGACATATTCGTACCAGATCTCGTTATCTCTTTCGCTCCAGGCGGATATGTAGGGGATGGCAGGCCCGTTGGCTTCATCGAAAGCGCGGTAGCGGGAGATGAGATCCGCTACCCGTTGTTTAAGGTTGTCGCTCAAAGACTGATTTAAGATTCTGCCGCAATAATCCGTCTTTTCGAGTCCGTTTTCGTCTCCTGGGTCTCTCATTGGATTCCCCCGTTATGCTAAGTGCAACACTATTTGGAATAAAACCCAATACCATTGATTTTCCATAAGGGGCAATATCATATCGTCCCATGGGAACAATTGTATTGACTTTGCCGGAGCCTTGGTTAAACGTCAATCGGGCGCCTGTCCATTAACAGCCACAGCTTTCGGGATCAGGCCCCAATAGAAGGTAAAAGGATGACCGCCCGGGCTCTATTTTCGGTGACCTATTTTGGGGTTATAGCTCCGATTTTTTCCGGTATCCCGAAGCCCTGAATCTGAGAAGAAAAAAATCCATGGGAGGTGACAACCATGCCGGACCATTTAAACTGGGACCTCGATTCCGTATTTGCAGGGGGAAGCCGTTCGAAGGATCTGTCGTCCTTTATTGACAAATTAGAGTGCTCGATAGGCGACGCGGAGGCAAAACCGCTTCCGGAGGGTATTTCGGATGCCGAGCACACCCAGTGGGTCGACACCATCCTTTGGTATTTTGATTTTGCTGCCAGGCTAGGGCAGGCAAGATCTTTCGTCGGATGTCTCGAGGCCCAGGATGTGCACGATGAAAAGGCGCGGATGATCTCCGAACAGCTGCAAACCATCGGTGCCAGAATCGAGACGCTTTGGACCGGGTTGAACGCGCTGGCGGCCAAGCAGGAGGAACAGGGGTGGCAGGCACTTTTAAAAAGAGAGCCTTTAAGGAAAATTGCCTTCGGGCTGAACGAGGGGCGATTGCTGGCCCGCAACAAGATGCCACCGGAAAAAGAGGCATTGGTCAACGATCTTTCAGGGGACGGTTATCATGCCTGGGGACAGCTCTACGACGTCGCGGCGGGACTCAAACAGGTCGATTTTGAAACCGATGGCAAAAAATCCCCAAAATCCCTCGGGCAGCTCCAGAATCTCTTCATGAGCCATCCGGACCGGGAGATTCGCCGGAGGGCTTACGTATCCTACAACGGCGCCTTTGAAGAGCTGTCACCCATCATCGCCATGGCGCTGAGCTATCAGGGAGGGTTTCGCCTTTCCCTATACCGGCACCGGGGATGGAAATCGGTGCTCAAAGAACCGCTTTTCAACAACCGCATCGGCCGCACCGCCATAGACCATATGTGGCAGGTGGTGGCTGAGAAAAGCGGCAAACTCAACGACTATTTCAATGCCAAGGCTCGGCTCCTGGGGCTGGAAAAACTCTCCTGGTACGACCTGGGGGCGCCGGTGGGAAACCTGTCAAATGAGATGACCTATGCCCAAGCCGGAGATTTTGTCGCGGACAGCATCCGCCGGGTGAATCCCGAGATAGCCGATTTCTGCCGGATGGCTATGGAGAAGCGGTGGGTGGAATCGGAAGATCGTCCGGGGAAACGCGCCGGTGCATTTTGCACAAGCCTTCCAATGATCGGTGAGTCCAGGATTTTCATGACCTTCAGCGGCAGTTACGCCGGCATGACCACCCTGGCCCACGAACTGGGCCACGGATACCACAGCTGGGTCATGCGGGATCTGCCCATGGGAGCACGGCGTTATACCATGGGTGTCGCGGAAACCGCCAGCACCTTAAACGAGTTGATTGTCACCGATGCCAGCCTGGAAAGCAGGGAAAATGACGACATGAGGCGACTTTTTTTACTCAACCAGAAGATGGCGGATGCCACCACTTTTTTTATGAACATTCGGGCCCGATATGATTTTGAACGTGCTTTCTACGACCGGCGTAGAAAAGGTCACCTGAGCGTTGCGGAACTGTCCGGTCTGATGGAGGATGCCCAGAAAACCGCCTTTGAAAACGGTCTGGCCGATACGGGTTATCATCCCCTGTTCTGGGCCAGCAAGCTTCATTTTTATATCACCCGCGCCCCGTTTTATAATTTCCCCTACACCTTCGGATACCTTTTTTCCCAGGCGGTTTATCATCGCGTAAAAGCGGACAGAGGCGCCTTTGTCAAGCGGTACAAAGCGCTTTTGCGCGATACCGGCTCCATGGATACCGAGGCTCTGGCGAAAAAGCATCTTGGCGTCGATCTGACGAGACCGGAGTTCTGGGAGGAAACTGTGGATGCCGTCTTAGAGGACGTGGACCGGTTCGTCCAGCTCGCTACAAAAGTGACAGGCGGCCCGTCCGGATAGGTGTTGATGCGAAGAGGCAGCGGTTGCCCGTTTCGGTTTCATTTGATAGAACAGAGAACGGATACAGGGACAAATCTGACATTTCCAATCGATGGTTCTGACGGTATCCGCGACAAGGAATATTCCGGGAGGAAGATGTTATGAAACAAATAGTGGAGTGCGTGCCTAATTTTTCCGAGGGAAGGAACGATGAGACCATAGAGGCCATTGCACAAGCGATCCGCCAAACCCAAGGATGCACCCTCCTGGATGTGGATCCGGGGGCATCCACCAATCGGACGGTCTACACCTTTGTGGGGGATCCGGAATCGGTGGTCGAAGGCGCCCTGGCGTCCGCCCGCGTTGCCAAGGAGCGCATCGACATGGGCTGTCACAAGGGCGAACATCCCAGGTTCGGGGCCATGGATGTGTGTCCTTTTATCCCGGTCAGAGGCGTGACCATGGCGGAATGCGTGTCCATTTCGAGGAGATTCGCACAGCGGGCGGCCGAGGAGCTTAAGGTGCCTTTTTATCTCTATGAGGAATCGGCCGGGCACGACTACCGGCGGAAGCTGCCGGATGTACGGGAAGGGGAATACGAGGGTCTCGAAGAGAGGCTGAAAGACCCCCGGTGGAAACCGGATTTCGGACCCGACCGGTTCATTCCCGGCTGGGGCGCCACTGCCACAGGCGCCCGCATGTTTCTCATTGCTTACAACGTCAATATTCTGGGCACACCCAACCTGGCGCATAGGATCGCCCTGAACCTCCGGGAGGCCGGCCGCGGGGAGACGGAACCCGGACGCCTTTCCGAAGTCAAGGGGATGGGATGGTTCGTGAAGGAGTACAACCTGGCCCAGGTCACCGTTAACCTCAACAACTACCGGGTCACCCCTATACACCGCCTATATGAGGAGGTCAAAAAGGACGCCGCCGAACTGTCTGTTGGGGTGGCCGGCTCGGAGATTGTGGGAATCGTACCCCTGGAGTCGATCCTCATGGCGGCGGAATACTACATCGAAAAGGAGAACCTTTTCATTCTCGACGAAGCGCAGAAGATCCGCCTGGCAATAGAGCGGCTGGGGCTCAACTCCGTGTCCCCTTTCAAGCCCGAGGAGAAAATTATCGAGTACATCGTGGCGGAGCCGCGGGAGGAACCGCTGGCAGGAACAAGTGTAAGGGCCTTTATAGAGGAAGTGGCCTCCCGATCCTCAGCCCCCGGCGGCGGATCGGTTTCCGCTGTCTTAGCCGCTCTGGGGTCCGGGCTGGGTTCCATGGCGGCCAAGCTGACCTTCGGCGTCCGAAAATTTGAACAACTGGACGAAAAAATGCGGGAGATGATTCCCCCCCTTCACGAGGCGGCCCATCATCTGATCTCCATGATCGATGCGGATACCAGCGCCTTCAACGATTATATGGAAGCCCTGCGGATGCCCCGTGAGACCAAAACCGAAAAAGAGAAGAGATCGCAGGCGATGCAGGAGGGATTAAAGACCGCAATTCGCGTACCCCTGGCCACCATGGAGGTGGGGGACCGGGCCTGGGATGCGATGTGTGAGGTGGCCCGTTATGGGAACATCGCTTCCAAATCTGACATTCAGGTAGGGGCAAGATCCCTTGAAGCCGGCATCTGGGGGGCGTATCAGAACGTCCTTATCAATATGGAGGGAATTTATGATGACAGTTACCGGGAGAAAACCCTTCAGCTGGCCGAAGTCCTGGCGCACCGCGCCGCCGAAAAATGTGGGGAAGTCCTGAAAATTTTAGAGGGGAGATAAGACCATGGGAAAACACCGTCTGCCCGGTTCCCTCGACTCGCTTTGGCTGGACTGCCATCTTGCCACCATGGAAGGTGACCAACCCTACGGTATCGTCAGGGAGGGCGCCCTTGGTGTCAGGGACGGCAAAATCATATGGCTGGGAGAGTCCGCCGAACTGCCACCGGATGCAGAGGAAAGAGCCGGAAAGGTGTACCGTCTTAACGGGGCCTGGGTGACGCCCGGGCTTATCGACTGCCACACGCACCTGGTTTATGCCGGCACCCGGTCCCATGAATTTGAGATGCGTCTGGGCGGCGCCACATATGAGGAGATCGCGAGATCCGGCGGCGGTATTTTAAGCACTGTTGCAGCAGTCCGACGGGCTTCCGAAGAGGACCTTTACCGGCAGTCTATTGGAAGGCTAAAGGCGATGCAGGCGGAGGGGATCACCACCGTTGAAATAAAATCCGGCTATGGACTGGAAAAGGAAGCGGAGCTGAAGATGCTTCGGGTGATCCGGCACCTTGGAAAAGAACTACCCGTAACCGTAAGCCCCACGTTCCTTGGGGCCCATGCCCTGCCGCCCGAGTACCGGGACCGATCCGATGCTTATGTCGATCTCGTGGTGGAGCAGATGCTACCGGTGGTTGCAGCGGAGGGGCTTGCGACAGCCCTGGATGTGTTCTGCGAGCGAATCGCCTTTACGCTCGATCAGACACAGCGTCTTTTTGAGGCGGCCCGGCGCTACGGGTTGAGGGTAAAGCTTCACGCCGAACAACTCAGCGATCAGAAGGGAGCCTTTACCGCTGCAGCCTACCATGCGCTCAGTGTGGATCATCTGGAATACCTCGAAGCGGATGGCATTGATGCGCTGTCGGGAACGGGAACCGTGGCGGTGCTTCTGCCCGGCGCATTTTATTTTCTTCAGGAATCCCAAAAACCGCCGGTTGGCCGGTTGAGGGCCGCCGATATCCCCATGGCCGTCTCCACCGACTGCAACCCCGGATCCAGTCCCTGCATCTCACCGCTTCTCATGATGAATATGGCCTGTGTGCAATTCGGGTTGACGCCGGCCGAAGCGCTGGCCGGTTTTACCGTGAATGCCGCCCGGGCGCTTGACATG
>CAZWAE010000057.1:5914-18789 GCA_964631805.1 uncultured Desulfobacteraceae bacterium
CAATCAACTAAGTCCCGTTCAATCTTCGGGACGGCTCCTTTCTGAAGGAAACATCCATTTGTCTAAGTGGCACCCTCCAGTTTGCGACGTTGAAATTTTTTGAAAGGAGGATGCTATCATGGCGAATGGAATCGTAAAATGGTTTAACGATCGAAAAGGGTTCGGGTTCATCGAGCAGGAAGATGGTCCGGATGTTTTTGTTCATCATTCCGCAATCAATGCCACCGGTTTTAAATCTCTCAATGAAGGCGACCGGGTTACCTTCGACATCGAGCAGGGGCAGAAAGGTCCTGCCGCTGCAAATGTCACGGTGATCTAACCTCATATTCCGAATAAAGGGCATTCTTTCCAGTGGTAAGGGGTGCTCTTTTTTTCAGGGTTTATTTTCCACATCATCATGTACTCTCACCAGACCCTGAACTCAGACGAGCCGGTTCCTAATAGCTTTTCTCGTTATCACGTATACTCATAACTGCCCGGGAGGTCACAAATTGGCAAGATCAAATTATTCATTTCAAAAGCGTCAAAAAGAGTTGGCCAGAAAGAAAAAGAAAGAGGAAAAGAGAAAGCGCAAAATGGAGAAAAACACGATAAGTACAGAAGAAGATCCAAATCCATCCCGGGAACAGGGAGAGGATCAATAAGGTTGGAACAACATTGAAAGGGGAAAAGATATGCGTCAAAAATATGTGATTTCCCGTGATGGTGCCAAGAACACACTCACCATCAGGGAATATGCCGTCATCGACAGGAACCAGCAAAAAGTGGCCTCTTCCATGCTGAAAAAGGGAAGCTTTGCATTTCTCTGCGAAGAAACCTATGAAAGCGAGATGATCGTAAATTCCATATCCAACGGAATGAACGCCTTGATCGCCAGCCTTCGGACCCACAATATCTTTCCCATCGAACCCTATGTCGCTGAAATCGCCGAATCTGTCACCTCCTTGTACCGCTCATCCGAAGATGGTTCTGTGGAACTGTTTTTTGACGATGCCGATCTGTTTCCGTCTGAAATATAGATACCGGGCCGCTGCATTTAGCGGTAAGGATTGGCACGTGGATAGTTGTACATCCTCCCTTTGGCCGGCCGGAAGGCACCTTTCAGGATCTGAATATCTTTAAGCAAACGGGAACACCCTAACGTTTGTATAGGCAGCATTTTCAGTTCTTATTTCCCGTTCTCCGTGGGCCGCTGCAGACGGTCTGACCGCGGTTTTTCTTGACAAGCGTTGTCACATTGTGGCATCTATGCGCCGTTAGGTGTGTGCAACTTTCCGGTTCCTGTAGGATGGTTCTCTCTTTGTTTAACCGCCGGAAAGAGCGGGGCGCTCGTAAAGATGACTTCCCAAACGGCGTATCAAAACGATGCGGCGACCAAGGTGGGTCTTGAGGCTGGTTCTGGGTTCAAAAGGCTTGGGGATTACCTTGTCGAAAACCTTGTCTGCGACGCTGCCACGATTGACCGGGCGATATCACTCCAAAAGAAGCTGAGAAAAGAGGGAATCTACAAGCCGCTTGGCCACATCATCGTGGCTGGCTACAACCTGAAACCAGCGGACTTGAACCAGAGTCTTCGGCGACAGGGCCTGGACATGCTTCTTGCGGCAGAATTCTTCAATTCCATCCCTACCGAAATCCTCAGCACGATCGCTGAAGAGGCCGAATATCAGGTACTTCCAGGAGCCACGGTTCTTTTCAGGCAGGGGGATCGGGGCGACTGTTTTTATCTCATCATTTCAGGGACTGCCAGAGTTTACCAGGATTCGGAAGACGGGAAAGAGGTGACTCTGGCTACACTCGGACCCTGTGAGGGAATCGGTGATATGGCGTTGCTCACCGGTGAACCCCGTTCTGCTTCGGTCCAAACACAGGGACCGACAAGCCTCCTATCGGTGTCCAAAAGCGCTTTCGACCAGACCATTTCGGAAAACCCGGAACTCACCATGGCTTTTACAAAGCTTCTGGCCGAACGTGTCTCCATCGGGAATGACAATCTTTCCAAAGCATCCTCCAAGGAAAGAGCTTACCAGAGATTTGTCACCGAGCACTCCGGGGCCCATGAACCTCATCTTATCGGGAAAAGCTTGGCAGTCCGCAAGCTCCACGCTCGGATCAGGGTGGTTTCGAAAAACAACCGTCCTGTCATAATTCTCGGAGAAACGGGCACCGAAAAAAAGGATGTCGCATCCCTTATTCATCGTGCGGGAGACGGTCAGGACACCCCTTTTTTCGTCATGAATGCCAAGTCTCCCGGAACAAGAATCAACAGCGCCGACCCTGAGGGTCGCGAATTGGCCCAGGCCGGCATGCTCTTTGGGAGTGAACAGGGGGTGGCCCTCCCCTCATCCCAGACCAAGCGCCTGGGTCTTCTCCAGGTCATCAAGAAAGGGACTGTTCTAATAGAAAATATCGAATATTTGGCCAAAAGCGTTCAGGAGCAGCTCTCAATCTTCATCGAGAATGGGAACTTCCGCCCGATAGGAAGTCGACAACCCATCCACTCCTCAGGCAGAATCATTGCGACAAGTTCTGCCGACCTTGAAGAACGCGTCCGGTCGGGTGTCTTTCACAAGAAACTTTACGAACAGCTTTTCGAACAGATCCTCATTGTAAAACCGCTTAGGAAGCGAAAAAAGGACATCGGTCCCATCGCTGACAGCTTTATTAATAAGTTCAGCGACCAAGCCGGCAAGCCGGTCCACGGTCTGAGCCGGGAAGCTTACAAGTGCATCATGAGTTACAACTGGCCCGGAAACACCGGAGAACTGAAGGTTGTAATTCGCCGGGCAGTGCACCTCGCCCGGAACGATCTGCTTATTCCGGAAAACATCTTCATCGGGCTTCGGCCGATCTCCGGCAAACTGACCTTTAATCTTCTCAAGCTCGACTGTGTATCGCGATTGTTCCAAAGCCAGATTTTTCCAGGCGCTGGGCGCGTTGTCGCGGGAGCATTTCTGGCTCTTATCATCCTGTCTGGTCTTTTCGGAAGCCAGTCTGCAGAAAGGAACGTCGCTCTCGTGCTTACCTGGGGAATCTGGGAACCGCTGATCCTTCTCAGCACCATTCCATTTGCTAAAATCTGGTGTGCGGTATGCCCGGTGGGCGGTCTGGTAACGCTTATGAACAGGCACCTGACACTTGGCAGGAATGTCCCTTCCTGGATCAGGGCGAATGGGTTGTACGCATCGGCCATCGGGCTCGGGGTCGTGATCTGGTCGGAAGCGGCTTTCAGGATGCTACATTCGCCAATGGCCACCGCGGTCCTGGTTCTTTCCATCAGTCTTCCGGCCATTCTCCTCGGTGCTGTTTACCGGAGGCGGGTCTGGTGCAGATACCTGTGTCCACTCGGCGCCTTGGTCGGAGCACTTTCCAGGAATGCGTTCCTCGAGTTGCGGTCCAGTTACAGCATTTGCAATTGTGATTGCACGACCCACAACTGCTCATCCGGGGATGAAAAGCTGGACGGGTGCCCCGTGTACGAGGGTCCATTTTCACTGAGAACAAACCAGGACTGCATCCTTTGCGGTGACTGCATCAAAGCGTGCCCGAACGAGTCCCCCCTGTTGAACTTACGGATTCCGGGCAGCGAACTTTGGCAGGAAATAAAGCCGAAAACGGACCGTGCATTCGCTTTTCTGGTGCCTGTCCTTATCGGCACCCAGCTTTTTCGCGGTTTCCATGATGCCGGTTTTTTTCACATGGTCGCCGGTCTCGAACGGTCTCCGGCCGGTCTGGTTTTATCCATGGCTCTTCTTTCCCTGGGAAGTTGGCTTTTCGTCAGAGTCGCAGGCAGTGTCCTGTTTGTAGAACACGATAAGGGGCTATCCATGAGCCTCATGGCTTATGGTCTCCTGCCCCTTGCCACCGGTTTCGAGCTCGGGTACCACCTCGAACGGCTGCTTCAACACGCTGGCTGGATCCTTCCGGTGGTTGAAGGACAGTTTGGCTTGGGTTTGGGCCTACCGGGTGCGAGCGCAGCCGTTTGGTTTACAGTCTCTCTCAAGGTTCTTTTGGCTGTCATTGGAGCTTTCGCATCGGGGACGGTGGTCAAAAAACTTATGGCCGCCAAGCCGGAAAGATCCGCCACGCAGCCATCCCGATTTTATCCATGGCCGATCGTCGTAGTGATGATGGTCTACATCCTCTTGTTTTTCGTCCCCTGAATTGGCCAAGCCATTTTCTTGTGATATATGGGAAAATAACGGCGGCCCTCTATATCAAAGCCCACCTGTTGTTGAAGATTTCCCTGTATGTTGAAATCCAATAGACATCATATTCGTGACGACGGTTCACCCGGTAAAAAGCTTTAAAAATATATTGCAGATCAAAAGGGTCAGCACTGCAGGGGCCAGCATGGCCCTGAAAATTGCCCTGGCATCGTTGAACAACTCAAACAATGAGGCGATACCGGATCGAATACCCAAATAAAGTCCGGAAAGAATGAGAAGGCCCTGTATCACGGGAATCCATTCGGGGATCAATGGATGAAAATGGGCACCTGCCGTGTTGAACAGATCCCAGCCCAGCCCGAGCGGATCTGAGAGGACCGAGATAATATGTCCGTAATTAACCGTGATGGCGGGGAGGCTGAATGCGATCCATGCAAAAATGCCGACCGGGATCAAGATGGTCGCCAATCGCAGCGAGATTTCCTTAAAACTTCCATTATACCCGGAGAGGCGATGGGCAGTCCATGCACAAACTTGAAAGATTCCGGGAACAAGCAAGAGGGCAGCTCCCCATATTACCGAGAGAAAAGCGATAAAAGGGACGATCTGCCCCATTTCGGTGATGTTGGCGGCATCTTTTATAAAACCCCAGGGACCCAGCATGGTGATAGAGAACGCTAAGGCCACCACCAGCATAATGATGACGTTGAACATTTCATCATAGCCTTTAAGCCGACGATCTGAGCCAAAAGGCCGGAGGAAAAAACCGACATTGCTTTTGGGGCAGCTTTTAATACATTCCGTGCAAAGACCGCAGTAATTGTTGCGATTCATTTTGCCGACATACTGGTTCCAGGGGCAGGCCCACCCACCGGGCCCGCCAACCAGACAGGTTTTGGATCGATGTTTTCGACAAACATCGGGGTCGACAGCGCGGATCTCCGTCATGGACGCCATTGAATATGTCCCTAAAAATCCGCCCACCGGACAGAGGTACAGGCAGAAAACCCGGTGCCGATAGATCAGGGCGAGGACAAACGTCAGGGCGAGAATGCCAAGAAACATGAGTGCCGTGGCAAAAGGTCGGGTGATGAGTATCATACCGAAGGAAATCAAAGCCAGGAACAGGATATTTTGAAGCCATATATTGCGCATTTTTACAGGCCAGTCTTTTTGCAGGCCGGAAAAACGATGATGGATCCTGTTTAGGGGTTCCCGGATAAACTTTACCGTGGTTAGCGATTTGCGGGACAACCATTCAGCCGGAGCCGGCAGCGGGCATATCATGCACCAGAGTCTTCCCCCCATGGGCACGAAAACGGCTTTGAGCAGAAACCACCAGAGGATCCAGACAAATACGATGGCGATATTTCGATTGCCCACAGGGCTGCCCCACAGGCTGCTGAGTATGAAGAGATAGAAGATGATGAAGTTCGGGAGAATGATAAAAAATTGAAACCCGCGTCGTGTTGTCAAACGCTCCAGCCAGGGAACGCCCTCGAGAATATTGCGCCTGTTCGGCCTGGTGTTGGCATGGGCGGCGCGGTTCCCATATCGGAGCCATAAAAGCTGGGAGAAAGTAATCCATAAAGATAGGGCGATGAAAAGATTGTAGGATGTATTGGGTTTGACCACCAGCTCACCGGTCATGAAGGGATGAAGGTTTCCGCAGGTTTGCGTACACCGGAAAACAAATTTCCCGGTTTTACCGGCAACGAATTTAACCGAGGCGACACGCCCCCAACCGATCATTCGCTTATCGATGGTGTGGTCGCTTGCGTGTTTCTGAAAAGTGATGCCTTTTTTTACAATCAAGTCAATGGGATAACCGTCTATAGCAAATCCATGGGGTACATCCAGAGAGGAAAGTTCTAAAATGATGGTGTCGCCTTTATTGGCAACGATTCTCGACGGTGTGTAGCCGTATTGCCTTGCGGTCACATGGATGAGCATCGTACGAGGCGTGGGGGGGGTCAGTCCGAGTCCCAAGGGTATAATCAAGGCGATCTCGAAACTGAAAACAATGATAAAAAGAATCAGCTTCATATCCAGCGTTCGAGGCATGAAATTTAAGGTATCCAGCGGCGATTAGATGGGAAACGGATCATTCTATAACCCGCAACGTGCCCTTCATGTGCTGGTGAACATCGCCGCAATAGACAGTGCAAAAGAATGGAAAAGTGCCGGATTTGTCTGCTGTAAAGGAGGCAAAAACGGTTTTTCCCGGCTGGATGCCGTCGGGTATATATATGTTGTATGCTTTGAGGCTGAAACCGTGTTTCACATCACGGCTACGTAACTTTAGTACCACCCGATCCCCTCTGGAAACCTCAATAACCGGGTGTGAAACCGGGCTGTTTTTTCGCCCTATCGATACGATGTCGTGTGCCTGAACCTCCCCGATCACCCAACCGGAATGAGCACTTCCCGTCAGGGTAAATTCTTTGGCACCGACCGGCATGTTTTTCAGCTGAAACCGTTTGTCGTAGGCCCGTATCCCCAAAGGCAATCCGATGATCAGAGTGATCAGTAAACCGAGGAGAATTGGATCTTTCTTTTTTCCAATGATAGTCATTATAATCGATTTTAAAATAAAATAGCCGCTACCACATTGACTTAAGTCAACCGGAATCGTTAGGGGGCAACCTAAAATTGAGCCTTCCATTCCCAATAAAAAAGACAGCATGAATCATTCCGCTGTCTTTTCTCCGGATAGAAACGCTGAGATCCGGCCGTTTATTTTTTTTGGGTTTCAACCAGCCCCGTGTAACCTAAGGCGAGCGACGGTTACCATGAAACGTAAGGGGCACTGATCAAGGCACCGATAAGTAGAAATAAACCCGCCGCCACTGCTGCATAACCAAACACATAATATACGGCGCGCCGACCGGCTCCGACTTCACCGACCATCAAACCGTCCAGTTCCCCCTGTTTATCAAGCCGGCCGATCCATGCCGGTTTTTCATGTCGCATCGCCTCAAATGAGGTGCTTCCCTCAAACATGGCCCGATCCATGGGAAAGTTGTGCCGCCGAAGGTGCGCAATGAAAAAATGGATAATGAACACATGCCCCAAGGCCAGCAGGGCTTCGATTCGATGCACCCAGAACGCCACGTTCAAAGCCCAGCCGGGCATGTAATTACTTGTCAACAGCGGATAGGCCATCATCAGACCGGTGAATCCAATAATCACCATTCCCCAGTATACCGCCCAGTAATCGATTTTTTCCCAATATCCCCATCGATCGAAGGCGGGGGGTTTTGCAAAACCTAAAAACCATCCGATGTGCTGAAAAAATTGTTTTACATCTGCCGGTCGGGGCAGTATGGAATCAGGGTCCATGAGGCTGCCCGGAAAATTTTTCCAGTTGATCTTGAACAACAAATAGACAGCGTGGACCAGAAATCCGCATATCATGAAGATACCGATTTGGTTATGAATCGCTTTGGCTGCTTCGTAGCCGCCGAACAGGCCGCCAACCCACTTCCCCCAAGATGTTTCAGCATACATATGGGCCAATCCGGTCGCCCCCTGAAACAGGAACGTGAGCATAAGCACTGCATGAAATA
Organism: uncultured Desulfobacteraceae bacterium; assembly: GCA_964631805.1. Taxonomy (GTDB): domain Bacteria; phylum Desulfobacterota; class Desulfobacteria; order Desulfobacterales; family CAZWAE01; genus CAZWAE01. Next base: position 13,653 of record CAZWAE010000057.1, read on the forward strand.
ACCTCTGCAGCGGAGTGAATCGTTTAATCCGCATCTTTGGTGTCGCGTTCACTTTTACCCGTCTCCTTTTTCATAAAGAGTTCGCGAATCCCCCACAAGGCGGTATGGGGTAAAAACACTGCAAACGTACCCACCGCAATTGTTATCATGAACCAGAAAGCGTAAAACAGCACCGGAAAGGTCTCCAGCGTACTGGTCAGGGAAGGATTGGGCGCGTGGACGACGTATCCGGCAAATGAAGCGCTGGCTCCCTCATGGCATTTCGCACAGATATAGGCATGGCGCCGTATGGGATTCATGGGCGAATAATAGTGGTTGATACTTGCGATGGGTTCTCCGCCGTGGCATTGGCGGCAGGTGAGGTTGGCTCGGGTCGTGTGAAGATCCCGTGTCTGCCGGATATGGCATTCTTCACAACGGCGATTGTTGTAGAACTTGATACCCGCATGGGAGTCGGCCAGGCGGGAGCGATTCCGGACCCGTGCGGATGTAGGGCTGTATGGGAAAATGCCGCGCCGCACACCGGGAACTTCCACAAAGGGAAGCTGGCGGCGCGGTTTTACCTCATACTCTTCGTAGTATCCCGTACTGACTTCGTATTCTTTGTACCGCCTGATGGCGGAGGCGACCTCTTCTTGGGCGGGTACTATCGACGGCAAGATGATAAAAACTGCTGTCAAAAGTACCGTTGGGTGGAGTACTCGCCGCCATTTATGCTTCGTCTGTATCATGTCAGGCTCCCACCGGTTTATCGGTTAAATTTATAGCCGATCGGTTCCATTACCTTGCCTCTGGGTTTGGGGAGCTTCGCCAACGCCTCCCAGGCAGCCTGGAGTTCGCTGAGGTCCTGGTTTTTGTGCTTGTGACAGGTCTGGCATGAGTTGGGAACTTTGGGATTATTCAACGTATCTTCGGGCAGTAGCACCGTGAATACGTGGCTGTGAATATCCCCCGATTCTGCGCTCTTGGCGATTCGCGGCATGTGGCAGCCGATACAGTTGGCAAAAGAATGGATGGAATGCGCCATGTTTTGATTCACCTGTACATGGCATTCAAAACACTGACTGGAACCGGCTGACAGGGTTTGGGAGCGTGTCGGCGGAACCCCGATCTGGTGGACATAGTGACAGGAGGTACAGGTAACCCCCTCTTTAGCGTGTTTGGACTGTTTCCAGTCGATGTACTGCTGGTGATGGCCCTTTGAAAATTCGTTAGCGTATACGTGCTTGACATTACCTGAGGCAAATGAGACGGAACGATAATACGCTTCCAGCGCCTTACCCGGTTCGTATCCCACCGGCCAGCCACTTCCTTTTTTCATGGTGGCCTTGCCCCTATTGTGGCAGGCACCGCAGATCTGGGTGGCGACTCCCATGGTCAGTTTGGCCGGATTGACGATCGTCTGACGTTTTTCAAACACGGCTGTTTTGGGAAGCGCTGCGTGCCATGAACCTTTTCCGTGGCAGGCTTCGCAGGAAACTCCCGGTTCTTGAAAGGTGTTCTTATCAAGATCAACGCCGGTGGCGTGGCAGCCCCCGCATTTTAGCAGCCAGGGCCGTTTGTCCCAATCCTGTTCGTGATAGTTCACCCATCGGTTCGTATCAGCGTTGTACTGTATTGGGGAGATATAAAGCGTATCGTCCTTCTTGACGATAAATCGCTGTTTCCACTGGCTTCCAATGGTGTAGAGGATCTCATCTTTTTTGGGCACATAAATCTTATCGGACGGAACCTTCAGTTTTTTCTCCAGTTTGGCCAGGTCTTCCCGTATCCGTTTTTCGTCGATGGAAACGATGATGGCATCTTCGTTTTTCTTGGCATCCTGGAGCATGCGACTGTGCATGGTCATCTGCCACGAGTCGTAGTGCTCAAGGTGGCACATTTTACATGTGTCCGATCCGACGAATTTCTGTGGCTGGCTGAGGATCGCCTGGGTATCGATGGGTTTTTCCGTTGCACACCCAGCAAACCCCAATACTGCCAATGCGATGATGAGAATTACAGCCATGGCTTTTGCTTTCATGTTATCCTCCCCGGTTTATGGATGATGAAACTGGTTATATTTAGCTGAAACACTGAATCAGTGAAGACCGGTATATATACAGTTGCTTTCTATCCTATCTATAAGAAGATGGGCCGACAATAAATGGGGCGTACACCCTAATTTGGGATGGAAAACACCCCAACCGTACTCGAAAGCCGGTAAAGTTTATATGAAACCACTATGTGGGGTATACCGACAGCCCTGCACCAATTTTCAGACGGACGGATGCACGGTATTTTTTGCGTCTGGACAATGCGGTTCAGACACCTTCCGGACACATCAGGATGCTTTCAATCAGATCGAAGGTTTTTTTACTCGACCATTGATCCTTTGGAATATAGTAATCGATCCCAGACCGACGTACCGCTACGCGATATTCGGGAAGATCATGATCGACCAGAGCCAGGATGACCAGATCAGGATGCCGGATCTTGATCTGTCGGGCCAGTTCCAGCCCTTTGCCGTTCGCCAGGTGAATATTGATCAGTAAAAGACTGTAGGTTGTGGAGTCCGGCAGAAATTGGCCTTCTGCGATGGTTTCGATAGCATCGATGGCGGAACTTTTAAAACGGGTTTGCAAAAGCGTCTTCAGCATCTCTCTAAATGGGCTCGGCTCGTCGATCAACAGCATTTTGAATCGAATAGGGCCTTTTCGATCTTTATTCATCTCAAACCCTCTTCAGATGGGGTTGATATGGTTCCCCTTTATCCCAAAAACGCGATGTGTTACAGTAGTTCAACACGGTATTTATCCACTGGGAAAACCCCATTTGTGTATGTTACACAACTCTATGTTGATCCATCTTTAGGCGAACCCAAAGGATAAAGGCACAGTCGGAACGGTGGAAAATCATGGCGTCCCCTATTCGAATCATCATTGCAGAGGATCACACAATACTGAGGGAAGGATTGAAGGTGCTGCTATCTGCAGACCCGGATCTTGAGGTCATCGCCGAAGCCGGAGATGGCCGTGAGGCGATCCGAGGTGTTCAGAAACACCAGCCGGATCTTTTGCTGCTGGATCTTTCCATGCCAAGAATGGACGGCATTCCGGCCATCTCCGATATTAAGAAACGCTATCCTGAAACAAAGATTATCGCTCTCACCGTTCACAAGACCGAAGAATATGTCCTGGCCGCGCTGGAAGCCGGTGCCGATGGTTATGTTTTAAAGGATGCCACCCATGATGAACTGGTTCTGGCCATTAAAAACGTTATGGTAAACCGACCCTATCTCAGCCCGGGTGTTTCCAGAACCGTCATCAAGGGGTATCTGCATGGCGCCAAGGGCGAGCACCCGGAAGGCGTTTTTGAATCGCTGTCGCCTCGGGAGAGAGATGTATTGAAGCTCATTGCAGAGGGGAACAAAAACAGGGAAATCGCAGACTTTTTGTGCATCAGCCCAAAAACGGTCGAGAAACACCGGGCCAATCTGATGAAAAAGCTAGATCTCCATAATGCCGCGGATATCACGGCGTTTGCCATTGAAAGGGGTCTTGTCACCCGGTGAGCAATGCCATTCGATTCCTATTGCCACGAAATATGAATGCGTGTCCCCTCTTCGGGTGACGCATTCAGTTGAAAAGTTCCCCCCGAGAGCTTGGCCCTCTCTTTCATACTTGCCAATCCAAATCCGCCTTCCGGTGACGGCATGGCCAGCAGTGCCTCCATATCAAGGCCGATGCCATTATCCAGGATTTCGAGATCGATGCGGTTCCTGACTTTTTTCAATTGAATACGGACAAGATCAGCTTGGCTGTGTTTGGCGATATTGTTCAATGCCTCCTGAACGACCCGGTAAATCGCCGTCTTGATGGAAGGCGGAATCACATCTTCCTTTAGTGCGATCTCTTTTTTTATCGTTATTCCGTGATAGATTTCTTCAAATTCCCTGCAAAACCAGTTGATGGTCGCCAATATTCCCAGATCGTCAAGAATGGAAGGTCTCAGGTCCATGGTAATGCGGCGAACCTCTTCGATAGACTGCTGGGTTATCGGAACGATGGCTTCAAGGTGTTTGATTTCCGATGCGGAGATCCGGCCGCGATATTTGCTGATGGCGTTTTCCAGGCTGTATTTAATGGCGCTGAGGGCCTGCCCGATACTGTCATGTACCTCTCGTGCTATTTTCTTCCGCTCGTTTTCCTCAGCGGAAAGCAACCTGCCGGAAAGAATCCGATGCTCTTTTTCGGATTGGCGCAGATTGGCTTCGGCTTCTTTTCTTTGGGTGATATCAGCGATATTACCGGCGATGGCGGGGCTGTTCCGGTATTGGATCAGAGTATTGCTTCTCAGCAACCATACTGTTTCACCGGTTTTCCTGATGCCTCGAACCTCATAAACAGACGGCGTGTCGCGTCCAGCGAGTCGGTTTTCCCTTATCTCCATAACCGCCGGTCGATCATCCGGGTGGATCAGTTCCAAAGAGTCGATACCAATAATTTGCTCCCGCATGTGTCCGAAGATATCAGCGAACTTGTTGTTTGCAAATCGGATTTTTCCGTCCTGAACGATGTAGACACCGATGAGGGCATCTTCAACCAGCGTGCTGTACTTTTCCTCCGATTCGCGGAGCGCCGTTTCTGCCGATTCGCACTCAAAAACTTGCTGATGCAACTCCTCATTCAATTCCATCAGCTCTGCTGTAGCCTCTTTCACGCGGGTTTCCATCTTGTCATGCGCTTTTTGCAGCGCATTTTGCGCATATTTTCGTTCAGCGATTTCACTGGTCAATTCATCATGGGAGGCTCTCAATCGTCGCTCAATCCCTCCCACAAAAAAATAGAATATGGTGATCAGGGCCGCGCCGACCGCGCTGGAAGTGATCAGGATGATCACCAAAGTATCCAACAGTTCGGTTTCCGCCGTAATATCTTTAAGAACCACTATTTTACCGATAACCTGGTTTCCGGCATCGATCAAAGGTACCAGGCCGCCTTTATAGTGTTTGAAATCGTAGGCGACCTTTAAAATTTGTTTGGCATTTTTACCCCTATGTATTTCTATGAATTGCTTGACTTCGGGTGGAATGGCTTTAATCGTTTGGCTGATGGCGACGACATCGGAAAACAGATCCCAATCACCGCTGCGTCCC
>CAZWAE010000058.1:0-18461 GCA_964631805.1 uncultured Desulfobacteraceae bacterium
CAACTCCTCCAGGGTGTATTCTCCGGCATTGTCCCGGACAAATTCAGCCACCTCCTCCTCCAGGGCCATGAGGGTTTGGGGCGTGCCGTTTTCCCCGAACATGTCGCAGACGATCTTTTTGAGGGCTTTTTCAAGATTTTCCAGAAACTTCTCTTTGGTCATCTTATCTTTTCCTATCTATTGCAGGGTAACCCGTCGGAAAGCCGGAGGAATACGGTTACTATGTTGACGCGGCCGGCCTTTCATTGTCAACGCACTAGGCATTCTTCAAGTTTCTCAAGGGTCTCTCCGGGTCGGACGTTCCATCCGATAAAGGCGAGCTGGGTTCCCGAAGTCTCCCGCCAGGGGGACCATTCCCCGCGACCACCGACAAAATTGACCATCGCCGTCCGATCCTCGAACCGAACGGACCCCTTCATTCGGAACATTTCAAAGGGCAACTCCAACATGAACTGTTGAAAGCGGGTTTCGTCTAAGGGCTCGGCGGTCTTGAACACGAAGGTTACATAGCCGGCGGCATCCACCGCCTCCCGTTTTTCCGAGTGTTGATAGAATGACATGGGTTTGATGTCGAAGCCTGCGGTACCGGTTTCGGCCCATAGGGTTTCTGGATCGATTCGGCAGTGCATCGTCGGTATTACCTGGCATCGGGGAATGACGCCGTGGATCTCCTTTAGGAACTGCGACACCTGCGCTTCGGTGAGCAGGTCTATTTTGTTGAGCAGGATGACGTCTGCCATCTTAAGCTGGTTATAAAACAGCTGGCCGAAATTTTCCCTTGCTTCCCAGAAATCGGCATCCAGCACGGTGATGGTTTTCCGGAGGACCATGCAACGGTTGAGCGGCTCATCGGACAGGACCGAAGTGATGGCGGTGGGGTCGGCCACTCCGGAGGATTCGATCAGGATTCGGTTTGGACTGAATTGTTCATGGATTTTTTCAAGAGATTGCCTCAGGTCATTGCTGAGGGTGCAGCAGATGCACCCGCTGGTGAGTTCCACTACATCGGAACCGGTTTCTTCGAGAAGGGATCCGTCAATCCCCACTTCCCCGAACTCGTTGACGATCACCACCGTCCCTTTTAAATCGGTTTCCCAGGACAGAATCCTTTTCAATAATGTGGTTTTACCTGCCCCTAAAAACCCGGACAGCAATATAACATCGGTTTTATTAATATTTCCGGAAGATTCGACAAGACTCATCTGCGACTCCTTGAAATGAAATGACAAAAACAGCCGGAATATAATGGCCTTATGAAAAAGTGTCAATTCCCAAACGCCCCGGTTTTTTTGTTTGACCTCCTCGGGGGGGTGGCATAGCATTGCGTTCTCATACCACCGGCGTCGTCATCCGATTAACCTGAGACGCCCGGTTCATAAAGGAACGAAAGATATTTCAGGAAGGTGATTTATGAGCCCCCTCAACTGGCAGAAGGAACTCGGCAGGGACGGACACCGGGTCAATTTTTCCGGTCAACCCGTCGCCATGCATTGCCATCATTACAACATCAATCTGCAGAAAACCCTGGAGGACACGTTGGGTGAACAGGGCATACGTCTTCTCTACCGATCTGCGGAAGAAGCGATTTTTGAGAATTTCAAGAGTCTTCTCACCCAATACGAATCCATTAAGACCGAAAAATCGAAATTCGAAATGGCCGCCCTGATGTTCCAAAACTCCGGCATGGGAATTATCCGCATCCAGGAGGTGGGACCCGAAGGCGGTGTAGTCGTCAGTCCGTCAAACCACCACGTCACGGGATGGCTGGCCAAACATGGGCGCCGCCATACACCGGGCTGCCACTTTGTAAGGGGGTGGATTGCCGGCATCCTGGAGGCAATTTACAACCGCCCATTGGGCTATTACCGTGTTGAAGAACATGAGTGTAAAATGATGCGGCAAAACGAGTGCCGTTTTGTGGTAGAGGAGCGGGAAAATGGCGATCGACGGAAATAAGATCATCCATGCGGTCATGGAGGGAAGCCGAATCCGGGAATCCAAGGGAATTATCCCCCTTTTCGGGGTCTACCTCTCCATATTCTCTGTGAATTACTACAACAAACTGTCTTATGAGTTTGAAAGGATGCTTGATGACCGCAAAACCGAGGCAGAAGCACTGTTGGTTCACGCCGCTCAGGAATGCGGATACGCGACCTTCCAAGGTGTTCGCAACTCGTGGGAGTGGGAGGAGATCGTAAAACCGATGATCGATCAAAAGGAGGACCAGATCGACGGATTTTCGGCAGTGGCCGTTGCTTTCGGTTGGGGCGATCTTCGGGTAAAGGAATTGATTCCGGGGAAAAAACTGGTGATTCAGGCCAGCGGTTCATATGAGGCCAGCGGTTATATCGATAGATATCAACATGCCCGGTCAGGAAAATGCTATATGCTGAGAGGGGTGACAGGTGCCTTGATGGATCTGCTTTACGGGGAGGATTACCCGGAAGGGTGTTTCACTTTTTCCGCAGAGGAACCCCTCTGTCGTGCCAAGGGAGACGATTATTGTGAGTTCATTGCTCGACAATCATCTGATTGATATCACGCTAAAATCCAGAAAATTTAAAGACGGGCCCTGCTGGGAAAACCTCGCCTGTCCCAAGGTGCTCTGCCCTGTCCACGGGAAGGTGGAGATGGACTGCTGGCTCATCCCCCGGACCCATTGCAGCAATATGATCGAGGAAGATTTTTTCCACAAGCTGGCGACTTGCCTTAACTGCTCCTATTTCAAACTGAGGGGGAAACGGCATCGAAAAGGATGGCATTATTTTATTGCCGATCAACTGCATCGATACAACGCCAACGCATTGGAACGGATCTATCAAAAAGAGGAAAGCTTCGTTGAAATACTGAATCGTATTCCCGATGGTTTGTTCACGACGGACAAGGAGTGGCGGATCACCTTTTTCAATCCTGCCGCCGAAAAAATCACCGGATTCTCTGCCTACGATGCCGTTGGCATGTATTGCAAGGATGTGTTTAAAAACTCCATCTGTGAATCGGACTGTGCCCTCAAGAGAGCGGTTGACAAGGGGTGTGATATCCATAACCGTGAGTATGAGATCACCAACATCGACGGTAATAAAGTCCCCATCATCTGCTCCACATCTGCATTTCAAGACAGCGCTGGCCGCATCACCGGAGGACTCGAAATTTTCAAGGATATCTCCGAAATCAAACGTCTCCAGGAGGAGATCGCATCCCGTGAACGAAAATATCGACGAATTTTCGAGGGTAGCCACGACATGATCTATACCAGCAACCCGGGGGGAGATCTGATCGATATGAACCCCGCTGGTGTCGAGATGCTGGGGTATGAGAACAAGGAGGAACTGCGCAGGAGGATCTCCGCCTTGGGGTTGTATCGAAACCCCGCCGATCGGGAGAAATTTCTAGAGGACATCACAAGGGAGGGGTACGTCAAGGATTACGAGGTGGAATTTGTCAAACGGGACCGCTCTCCCCTTCATGTGCTGATATCCAGCCGCCGGTACGAAAATCGTGATACCGGCGCTATCGAGTACGAGGGCATCATCAAGGACATCACCCACCGAAAACGGACCGAGGAGGTGGTCAGAGAACGGAACCGCGAATTGAGCATCTTGAACAAAGTGGCGGTGGGGCTGAACAATACACTGGACTTAAGAAGCATTCTCGAGATGACCCTGAAGGATGTATTAAGAGTCCTTAGAATCAAAGGTGGAGCGCTTTTTCTCATCGACCGGGAGGAGAAATGCGCCAGGCTTCACGCAGAATTCAACCTGAGCGCAAACGGCAGCAATCAAATTATCTCGGTTATTTTCAAGGACAAAATGCTGGAGCAGCATCTGATTCAAAACGAATCGGTGCTGACACCTAAAAGGACTTTTCCTCCCTTTCGTGTTCGATATGAATCACCCGATGGGGAAATTGTCCCATGGCTCAACTGTTTTTTGATCACGTTCAAGGGAAAAGGGGTAGGCTTTTTCGGATTCGATATCCCCGGGGACCGGAATCTGACGCGTCATGAAATTCACCTGCTGGGATCCCTCGGCAATTTTTTGGGTGGCTCCATCGAAAATGCCCGTTTGATGGAAACGGTCCGCCGGCACCGCCGGGACCTCAGAAATCTCACCCAAAAATTGTTTCAAAGCCAGGAGGAGGAACGGAGGCGAATCGCAAGGGAACTGCATGATGAAGCCGGCCAATCCCTGACAGCGGTCAAACTGGGGCTGGATCGTTTGCAGGAAAAACATGCCGCCGATGATGAACCGTTGCAGGATGAGATCAGCGAAATCCGGAAAATGATCAATCGCACCTCCTCTGAAATTCGCCGGTTATCATTTCACCTTCACCCGACCCTTCTCATTGACCTCGGCCTGGAGCCGGCCCTCAACCGCTATTTTTCAGATATTGAAAAGCACAGCGGTCTTGAGATCGATTTTTCAATGGTGGGGTTCGACGAAAGGTTGGATATGGATATTGAAACGGTCCTGTACCGTTTCTCCCAGGAGGCGCTGACCAATACGCTGAAACATTCGGGGGCAGAAGCCTTCCGCCTCACCATGATCAAAAGTTATCCGAGAATCATTTTTATGGCCGAAGATGACGGCACCGGGTTTAACGCGCAAATCATCGGCAAGGATCAACAGAGCCTGGGTTTGCTCGGCATGCGCGAGAGGGCATCCCTTCTGGGAGGCAGGTTCCAACTCCGCAGCAATCCGGGTGAAGGCACCCGGATTCGAATCGAAATCCCCTACTCCGAGGAGTCTATCATTGAGTAAAACCATCAAAATTCTGCTGGCGGATGATCATACCATCGTACGTCAGGGTCTGGGACGCCTGCTGGAAGAGCAGGCCGACCTGAAAGTCGTCGGGGAAGCCACCAATGGAAAGGTTGCCGTGGAACAGGCGCTCTCGTTGAAACCGGACATCGTGATCATGGATATCGCAATGCCCCGCATGAACGGCATCGAAGCTGCCAAACGGATTCGGAAACAGCTTCCGGAAACCAAATTGCTGATCCTCTCCATGTACGCCCATGAACATTATATCCACGAACTCCTGGAAACGGGCGTGTCCGGGTACCTTTTGAAAGATTCGAGCGGAAGGGATATCATCAAGGCAATCCACGCCGCCATGAAAGATGAAACTTTTCTGAGTCCCTCCATCTCTAAAAAACTTGTCGACACCTACCTGTCCCCCCGGAAAGGATCCCCCCGGGCAGAACGGTACAAACGGCTGTCAAACCGGGAACGGGAGGTTTTCCAACTCATTGCTGAAGGGCACACCACCCGTCAGATCGCCGACATGCTCTGTGTGAGTATCAGTACGATTAAATCCCATCGGGCCAACATCATGGAAAAGCTTCATATCGAATCACCGGTCAAACTGGTTCATTTTGCCATTCAGCTCGGTCTGGTGGATCCGGACCTGTAGCATCGGCACCATCCAAACGTTCAGAAAGCAGTTGTGCGCCAAGGGACCACCCTCCGGGCGCCTCCACCAAGGTACCGTTTAGGGGTAATCGCTCACCTGCTTTTCAACATGACGCACCGGATCCTTTGCCTCATCCCCAACAAGATCTTCCGCAACTCACAGAGAACACTTACGATATCCTCTTTTTTCCCCCTTTTCCAAACCATCTTCATTCTTCGGTAAAATCAGCCATTGGACTATGGAAATTCAGCCTTTGGACGATGTTCAAAACCAATGGTTCCGATTATAAGGTTTGACTGTAAAACACTAGGCAATGATAGGCGATCATTTTATCCACATCGCAACAATATGACCGAGGAGGAAAGTATGTTTCAATTAAATACAGAGCAAAAGGTGTGTGAGGTAGGCGGAGTCAAGTTTGGCGGCCAGCCGGGTGATTATCCCTGCGTTTGCGTCAGCTCGATTTTCCAGAAGGGAGACAAGGTCTTCACCGGAAAACGCAAAGAAGGGTTTGACGAGAAACGTGCCGAGGAGCTTTTGAAAACCCAGGAACGCTATACCGAAGAGACCGGTGTTCCGGGAATGGCGGATATCGTGGCCAACACCGGCAAAGAGTTTGAGAGGTTCATCGAATTTGTCTCGGAAAAAAGCGACATGCCCTTTTGCATCGACGCCTGGGTGATGAAACCCAAACTGGCGGGTGCGGCCTATTGTGCGGAAAAAGGGTTATTGGATCGGATGTTCTACAACAGCCTCACGGTCTGGGAGCAGGATCTGGAAACCGAAATCCGCGAGATCGCCGATATCGGTGTCAAGCACGTGCTTCTGGTGTCCTTTGATCAGGAGGACCAGATGCCGTCAGGTCGTGTAACCGGCACCCAGAAGCTGCTGGACGCCATCGAGAAGGTCGGCGCCGAATTCGAAAGCGTCTTTGTGGACAGTTCCGTCATGAACGGACCGGCCACTGCATTCTGCGGCGTTGCCAACCGGATGATCAAGGAAAAGTGGGGGCTGCCCACCGCGAGTGCACCGAGCAACGGCTCCTACATGGATCTGAAACGGTTTAAGGATATGTGGGATTTCAAGGGATGGTCATCCACCGATGCGGCCCTGGAAGCACTGTCCGCTTTCAATTATCATGACATGATCTTTTCGGGCCCCATGGCCGGTGCCACGCGGATCCTGCCCGCAGTGGCGGAAGCTGAAGCGTTCCTGGCCACCACCATGTTTGCCGAAACCAAAGAGCTTCCGGTCTGCGAAACCCATCCGCTGTACAAGCTGTTTCCGGATTTCGTAGAGCAGCTCAAGGGTCTGCAATAAGCCGGCAGGGTCTGGTATCAACACCGATTGTTTATGGACATTGAACCGTAACCACTTACCGAAAGGAGCGTCGTGATGGCAGAACTGACCTCGAAAGAGCGCGTATTGCGTTTGTTGAGAAAAGAACCCATCGACACCATGCCGTTTTTCAGCGGGATGGGAATGGTGGTCATGCCGGGGATCAAGGAGTCCGGGTTCGCATTTCCAACGGTACATACCAGCGCCGAAAGAATGGCATGGTCGGCGATCCATTCAGCCCGAGAAATGAATTTCGACTGTGTGGTAATTCCCTACGACATGACCATGGAATCGGAAGCCATGGGCAACACCATCAGCCTTTATGCGGATTCCGAAGATATTCTCTATCCGACCATTCCCGAAAAAATATGGTCCTCGCTGGATGAGGTGGTGGTGCCACCCAAGATTTTCAAAAAAGGCCGGTTGCCCATTCTGGCCGAAGCCATCAAGATCATCAAGGAAAACGCTCCGGACCTGCCCATTGGTTGCTGGCAGTTGGGCCCCTTTACCCAGGCGGGACAGATCCTGGAGTTGGACCTGATGCTGAAAGGTGTTTTCAAGCAAAAGGAAAAAGTGGGGATGGTGCTGGACAAGCTGACCGATATGATCATTGAGATCGGTCAATATCTGCAGGCGGCAGGTTGTGATTACATCACCCTGAGGGAACCCGGGGTTGCAGCGGATTTGCTGAGCCCCCGCACCTTCAAGGAATTCATTAAGCCGAGGCTGACACGGATCCTGGCGGCATGGGAGTCCCCCAAACTGCTCCATATCTGCGGAAAAACCGAACCGCTGCTGCCCATGATGGCGGAATGTGGAGCGGACGGCCTCACCGTGGACATTAAGTGCGATGTGAGAAAAGGCCGGGAAATCCTGGGGCCGGACGTCCTGTTCATGGGCAACGTGGACACCTACACCATGACCTGCGACCCCAAAACCCCCGTTGAAACAACCGTCGCCCACATCAAGGACATTATCGACGGCGGTATGGATGCGGTCATGCCAGGGTGCGATCTCTGGCCGGACATCATTGATGAAAACATGAAAGCATGCGTGGAAACCACCCATGAATATGGTAAAAAGGCCAGCCCGGCGGTGGGCCGACTGTAGAAATATGTGGCAGCGTTGATCAAACTTTTTAACGAACGGATAATTAAAGGAGATTTAAAAAATGGCGAGCAAAGAAGAGCTGTTGGAAGAATTGAAGGAAGGCGTTGTGGAATACGAAGAGGATCAGGTCACAGAAGCCGCACAGGCATGGCTGGATGAAGGATATGTGGCCCTTGACGGCATCATGGACGGCCTTGCCGCCGGCATGGAGATCGTCGGTGACCTGTACGACAAAAACGAATATTTCGTGCCAGAAGTCCTGATGTGCGCGGATGCCCTGTATGCGGGCCTGGCCATTTTGAGACCCCACGTACCGGAAAGCACCGATGGGGTCAATGCCCAGGTGGTGATCGGGAGTATCCAGGGTGACGTTCATGACATCGGCAAGAACCTGGTCAAGATGATGTTCGACGTTGCCGGATGGGAAGTACACGATCTCGGCCGTGACGTGCCGCTTGAGAATTTTGTTCAAGAGCAGCTCAAGACCGATTCCGAAGTGGTGGCTATGTCAGCGATGATGACCACGACCATGCTGGGAATGAAAAAGGTGATCCAGATGATCAAGGATAAAAACCCCAATGTGGCGATCATGCTGGGTGGCGCACCGGTCACAAAAGATGTTGCCAATCTTTTCGGTGCGGATGGTTATGCAGAATCCGCAGGCAACGCGGTATCGGAAGGTATCAAGATGATCGGCCGGTTGCGCGAAATGCGAAACAAAGAGTAGTGAAAAATTCAGGGAACTTTCCCTTTTAACCCGGTGTCCGGTTTTATTCTGCCCCGGACACCGGGTCTATCACTTCGGGTAGGCAATTATTCAATTAATCGGTGAGGAGGAATAAATAGCATGAGTGACGAAAAGGTCATGGTCATTTTTCAACCTTCGGGAAGAAGAGGTGAAGTCCCCAAAGGTGTTAATATAATCGAGGCTTCGCGGCTTCTGGGTGTGGATATCGAAGCGCTTTGCGGAGAGAAGAAGGTCTGCGGCAAATGCATCGTTCGGGTTGAGGAGGGCCATTTCGAAAAATACGGCATCACCTCCAGCATGAGCCATGTCTCGGGCTGGCAGGAGGAAGAGGAAAAGTTCATCAACGCCGAGCGGAGGGAGAAGGGCTTTCGTCTGGGCTGCATCGCCCAGATCGAGGATGACATTCTCGTGTTCGTACCGGAAGAGTCCAGAGCCGGCAAGCAGGTGGTGAGCAAGGCGGCCCGGGATATTCATATCGAACACAACCCGGCGATAAAGCTCTACACCGTGCAAGTAAACAAACCGACTTTTGAAGATCCGACAGGTGATTTCGAACGGATCTGCACGGCTTTGGAGCAGAACTATGCCCTCAGGAACCTTACCATCGATATCCTTGCCCTGCGTACCCTGCCTGACGCCCTGCGCGAAGGGAACTGGTCCTGCACGGTGAGCGTCTGGAACGACAAGGAAATCATTAGGGTTCGCCCCGGAAAGGTGGAAAATGCTTACGGGCTCGCCATTGATGTGGGCACCACCACCGTAGCGGGTTATTTCTGCGATCTGACGACGATGGAAGTTGTGGATACCGTATCGATGATGAACCCCCAATGCAAGTACGGTGAAGACGTCATGGCCAGGATCACCTTCCACATGACCACACCAGACGGCCTGAAGCGGATGAGCGACGACATCATCGAGGGGTTGAATGAACTGATCGACAAAGCCATCAACCAGACGTTCCCGCCCAAGAAGAAGAAAAAGAAAAAAGGCGAAGAGCCGGAAATGGTGGAAGTCCCCGAAGAGGGCAAAACCTATCTGCGTCTCACCCGGGAAGATGTCGAGGATATCACCATCGGCTTCAACACCGCCATGCACCACATTCTCCTGGGCCTCAACCCTGAGTATGTCGGTTTGGCCCCCTTCCCTCCTGTGATTCATCACAGCATGGACATCAAAGCCAGGGATCTGGGCGTAAAGATCAACCCGTCCTCATACATGTTCGTCCTTCCCAACGAAGCCGGATTTGTGGGCGCAGACAATGTTGGTGTCCTCATCGCCGAAGAGCCTTACAAGGGCGAAGAGAACCAGTTGATCATCGACATCGGCACCAATGGTGAACTGGTGCTCGGCAACCGTGACAAGCTGATATCCTCCTCCTGTGCCACAGGCCCGGCCCTTGAGGGCGCACAGCTGGCCTACGGCATGCGGGCCGCACCCGGTGCCATCGAGCGGATCGAAATCGATCCCGATACCAGAGAGGTCAACTACAAGGTCATCGGGCGGGACGCCTGGCGCAAATTCTCCGAACCCAAGGAGATGAAAGCCAAGGGGATCTGCGGCTCCGGTATCCTGGACGTGCTTGCCGAACTTTACAGTTCCGGCGTTATCTCCAAAACCGGCAGGTTCAATAAAAAGCAACTGAAGGATCATCCGCGGTTCCGCAAAAATGCGGACACGAAACAGCCCGAATTCGTTCTGGCCTGGGCGGAGGAGTCGAGCATCGACCAGGATATCGTAATTACCCAGAAGGATGTCCGCCAGATCCAGCTTGCCAAGGGTGCGCTATACGCCGGTTGTAAGCTGATGGTCAAACGGATGGGTCTTGAGAAGGTGGATACGGTGAAGATTGCCGGCGCCTTCGGTACCCATGTGGATCGTGCAAAAGCGCTGACCATGGGGCTTTTCCCGGATTGTGAAATCGAGATGATCAAGGGTGTCGGCAATGCTGCCGGTGACGGCTGCCGGGCGGCGCTGTTGAACGTGAAGAAGCGAGTGGAAGCCAACTGGTGCTCACGAAATGTGGAATATATCGAGCTGACCGTTGAACCCACCTTCGAAAAGGATTTCATGGAGGCGATGCAGCTTCCGCATATGACGGATGAATTTCCCCATCTCCGGGGTGTGGTCCGTGATGAAATCCTTGATCAATAAACAAGGAAAACACATTGGAAAAAACAACGAATGGCGCATGTATGACCGTTGAACCGGGAGCGTGTGGTTTTACATGCGTCATCCGTGCACGCCAGGCGGAGAAAAGGTCCGTATCCATTGAAATCACAGGGTCGGAATGCGGACAGATCAAACAATTGGCCGAACAACTTGAACGGCTTTCGTTGAAAGATTTGTTCACCCCGCTGACAAGAAACCCGGTTTACAAAGCTGCCGAGGCAGCGGGTTGCCATGCGGACTGCGTCATCCCGTCAGCGGTATTGAAAGCTTCCCATACTGCCCTGGGCATGGCCGTTGCCAAGCCGGTTCGTTTCAGTTTTGATTGCGATATGGAGGACGCTTAAGGTGAATGTACCGAAAGTCGTGCCGTTCAGGAGTGAAACCGGTATCTCTAAAGCGTTGCTGCAACGCCTTCTCGATACAGGCCAGAAATATGGATTAAATGCCATTCTCCCCTTTTCCACCGACAAAATCAATGTTGCGGAATGGGTTCACCTCAAATGCCGGTACGGCTGCAACCGGTACAACACCAATTGGTGCTGTCCACCGGCCACGCCGGATCCCGATAAAGTCCGCCAGGTCCTGTCCGAATATCAAAAAGCGCTGCTGCTTGTGGGCAGCAAAAGCTGTGCGGATTTCTACCGGAATAACGGCCGGAAAAGAGCAGGCCAGGTACGCTGTTGGAAAGGAACCGTGAGCCTTGAACGGATGCTGTTTCTGGAGGGATATTACAAAGCATTCAGCCTGGTGGGAGAATGCTGTGCTTTGTGCAAGGAATGTGCCTTCCCGGAAGACTGCCAGTTCCCACAGGAGAAGCGCCCATCGGTGGAATCGTTCTCCATTGATGTTATCGGAACTTTGAAAAATCTCGGCACCTCATCAAAGGTCGCGACCCAGACAACGGAAACCTTTAACTACTATGGCATCATTCTTCTTGAATGATTAAATTTTCTGTTGATTTTTTCAGATGAAAGGGGGAATCTGAATGTTACCTTGTAACAGTTGTTCCTCCATATCATATTGCTCCTGAGCTAACATTCTATTAACCGAAGACCGCCGATTCTATATGCTTAATCCTATTATCGGAGGTTTTTTAACCTTTTTTCCCGATGTACTCTGAAAGGGGGTGATGTCGTAAGACGTTTGAATTGATCGATCAAACAATAAACTGCATACCTTAAGAAAGGAGACGCCACATGGCAAAGCAAATGCTACTTGATGCCTACAGGGGAAAGATGACTCCCAAAGCCCCTTGGGTACCTTACGCAGGGGTTCATTGTGCGTTTATCATCAATGAGCCTGCTGATAAAATGCTCAAGGATCCCGAACTGCTGGCAAAGGGAATCGTGGAAACCGCGAAACGATACAACGCCGACGGTATTCCGCTGCTTTTCGACCTTTCCGTTGAAGCCAACGCCGTGGGTTGCGAGTTGAAATGGTGGGAAGACAATGTCCCTTCCGTCACCACGCATCCGTGTTCGGATAAAACCCCTGCGGAGGCCGGCCTGCAGCTCCCGACCAAGGATTCCGGTCGCTGGCCTGTCATTTATGAAGCGGCTAGAATTGCCAAACCCCAGCTGGAGGAACTGGACTGTGCCCTGATGGGTCTGTTCTGCGGTCCCTTGACCCTGGCTTCCCACCTCGCAGGTGTCCGTATCTTTACCGATGTTTATAAAAACAAGGAATTTGCTGCCGAAGTCTGCAAGTATGCGGGTGAAATCGGTGCCAAATCGGCTGAATTTTACGCTGAAATGGGCTGCGATATCATCGCCAACGTCGATCCCGTTGCTTCCCAGATCAGACCTGAAACCTTCAGGGAATACGTAACACCCAACAGTCAGGCCGCCAACAAGATCATTGCCGATGCCGGCAAAGTATCCTCTTTCTTTATCTGTGGCGACGCCACAAAGGTAATGGAGGAAGTTTGTCAGGTCGGAACCGACGGTTTTGCCATCGACGAACAGATGAACATGAACTTCATCCGCGACCTTGCCCGGAAATACGGTCTGGGTTTCGGCGGCAACCTGAAACTGACCCTGGCCCTGAGCCTCGGCCTGCTGTCTCCGAGGGAGGATGCCATCGTCAGCCTCGCCGCAGGAGGCCAGCACGGATATACTTTCGCCCCCGGCTGAGACATGCCCTACGATGTTCCGGTGGAACATATGGATCAAGCAATGGAAGCCAGGGAATGGTTCGAGCAATATTACGCCAAGTATCCGGAATCTTGGTAAACCGCTTTTAAAAAAGGAGGATTCGGATCATGGCAGATAAAATTACCATAGACGTTGTAACTCTGGACAGTGTACAATGTGCAGCTTGCGGATATATGATGGAATCCATCGCTGCCCTTCCAGATGACGTTCAGAGCATGATTGAATACAAAGAGTGGTCCATCAAAAACAAAGACGGAATCGGGAAATTCCTGGAACTCGGCGTGAAGGTTCTTCCGTCCATTTGCATCGAAAGGGACATCGTGTTCCCGAGCATCATTCCCCAATATGAGGAACTCATCGATGAAATGGCCAAACGTGCGCCGAACGATGAAATGAAGGAGAGAATTGCATCTCTGAGAGAAGTCGGATTCCAGTTCGACAAAATCCAGGAAAACCTCGCCAAGGCGGGGGCCGGGAAATCCACTAGATCGGATTCCACCATCGAGTAAGACCTGCAACCCATTGAACGGGGCCAGTTCAAAAGGCCCCGTTCATCCTTCCCCCCCCACAAAAGAGGTCTGCCAGGGCGTGATGAAAACCACCGAAGATTTTCGCCGTTTTATCCCTATTGAACAAGGAGCAGAATATGAAGGTTGAAGTGTTGGGAACGGGCTGCAAGCGGTGTGACCAGCTCTACGAAAATGCACAACAGGCGGCCAGCCGGTATGAATCCTCGGCAGGCATCGAAGTCACTAAAGTTGGCGATATAAACTATTTCGCGAAAATGGGGGTATTCATGACCCCGGCTCTTGTCATCGATGGAGAGGTGATCTCCGTCGGTAAAGTGCTCGATGCCGACCAGATAAAACAAAAAGTAGAGGAGAAATTATAAGATATGTCGGATGCTACCCGCGTATACCTGATTACCGGATTTCTGGGCAGTGGAAAGACCACCCTGCTGAACCGGATCATTAAAAAGTTCCCAAAGGACCAAAAGCTGACCCTTCTGGTAAACGAGTTCGGTGAAATCGGTGTGGACGGCACCCTGGTTGAGGGCGACGACATCGATATGATGGAGATCAGCAAAGGGTCCATTTTCTGCGTCTGTGTCAAAACCGATTTCATCAAGGGTCTTTATGAATTGAACACCACTGTCCAACCCGACGTTCTGCTCATCGAGTCCACCGGGGTTGCCAACCCTTCCGATCTCAAAAGGGATCTCAAGCTGCCTATTTTCAATGACCGCTTCGATTTCAGGGAACAGTTCTGTATGATCGATGCCGAGCATTTCATGGATGCCTACGAGGTGTACGCATCCCTGGAGAAGCAGATTGCTTCTTCAAGCGTTTTTATCATCAATAAAACGGATACGGCATCTACCGAAAAAATTGAGGCGACCAAAGGGATTATCAACCGTTTTCATCCCGATCCTCTTTTTTATGAGACAACTTACGCCGACATTCCTTTGAACACTTTTTTTGAACTGGATGGACAGGGGGAATCACCACTGGGGTCTCCGGATGTCACGGCCTCACAACCACGGGTATTGTCGGACGATGAACTTGATCGGTTCCTTGATGATTTGCTGGACAGTCCGGACCTTGAAATCACCCCGCCCGATGCCCTCATGTCCGTCGGGTACCGCTGGAATGGCCATGATATCGGTGAGGTTGAAAAAATTGCCACTGCCCTCCCCTCTTCCGTTGTCCGGGCCAAAGGGTTTGTCGAAGATGACATGGGCATGCATATTTTCAATTATGTCATGGGCGACTGGACCGTCGAAAAAACGGATCTCCCCCGGAATCGTATAAAGCATGTCAATATCCTGGTGTTTATTGGACCGCCCGAATCGATGGCGGGCATCGAGACAGCTTCCGAAACCGGCTCATGGTCCAGTTTGGGTGTTTTCCAGCCATACTCGGAAGAATAATCATGAATGACTACTGATTAGGGTTTATCATGACGGAAGAAAATACATTTGATATCATCATTATCGGCACCGGCCCTGCCGGTTTGACCGCCGCCCTCTACGGACAACGGCTGGGTTTGAATTGCGTCGTATTCGGCGACACCCCTGGCGGGAATTTGTATATGGTCGAAAACCTTGCCAATTTTCCGGGATTTCCCGGCGGGGTGGCGGGCACCGAATGGGGGGTAAAAACGTTCCAGCAAGCTCAGATGGAAGGCGCTCTGTTTACTATGAGCCGCCTAGAAGCATTGGCGCAAAGCAATGGTGGTTTTTCGGGTACGGACATCAATGGAATCCGCTATTTTGCATCGAGTACCATCGTGGCAAGCGGACGGGTTCCCAAAAGACTTCCGGTGGCCCATTCTCAGATGAAGGGCATCAACTTCTGTTCGGTCTGCGACGGACCGTTGTTCAGGGGGAAAAATGCCACGTTGGCGGTTGTCGGCAGCGATAACGCAGCAGGCCAGCACGCGCTCACGCTGTCCCGGATCGCTGACAGAGTATTGCTGATATGTCGGAGCCGCGACCTGATAATGGATGCCACCCATCGGGATCTCATCTCCTCTCAGGAAAATATCAATCTGATGCCGGAAACGAAGGTGACCGGATATGTGGGACTGGATTCGGTGGAAGCGCTGAAAATTGAAGATCCGACCGGGGATGCAGGAACAATTCCAGTGGATGGTGTATTTCTCGCCATCGGTTGGTCCCCCAACACGAAAATGATCCGGCCGCCTGTTGAGACCACTGATGGCGGATATCTCAAAACCGATGAGAAACTGATGACGTCCGTTCCCGGTATGTTTGCCGCCGGCGATGTCAGAGACACCGATCTTTACCAGGTGTTGACCGGTTGTGCAGACGGTGCCAGATGTGCGCTGAACGCCGCTGCCCTTATCAAAAGATCCACGGTATAGAAGGACAGCCTTCCATACATCCGGCCATTTCAATGGCTGCGCGTTATTTCGATCCACTGCAAGGAAAAAAGATTCAATAGAGTTGTTGAATCTTTTTTTGGGCCATAGTATTATACATTGTATAATATAATACCATGGAGGGTAGAAAGGAATGGTCGATAACATTGACAACTGTCCCTGTTCCGGGAAAAGCATGAGTAACCTGGCAGCCCCTTGGATCCTTCTCACCCTTTTCAATCACGGCGGTACCCACGGTTATGAGATCAAAAAGAAAATCGGTTCCTGCATGGGCGATATGCATGTCGACATGAACATTACAGGATTGTATCGGCATCTGAATCTTCTGGAAAAAAGGGGCATGCTGCATTCCGAATGGGACACCCCTCAAAAGGGACCGCCCAAGCGGAAATATTATTTGACGGAGGCCGGGAACGAATGTTTATGGCGATGGGTCGGCACCCTCAGCCAGCAGATGTCCTTAATAGACAAATTCTTCGATCAGATCCGCATGGCGTTCCCCAACGCCATCCTTCCCCGCATCAGAGAGGTGCGTAATACTCATGAATTGGAGGATAGATAATGCAGTCACCCAAACCGCTGAAAGTCAACAAAACCGTCAGACTTATCTTTGCCGGGGGATTCCTTGGTTCCGGAAAAACCACGGCACTGGGCGCTTTGGCCAAACGTTTGATCCGTAAGGGATTGCGCATCGGTATCATCACCAATGACCAGAGCGGGAACCTGGCCGATACCCTGATCGTCCGCCAGATGCTGGAAGAGTTGGATGTGCCGGTTGAAGAAGTGGTCAAAGGCTGCTTCTGTTGCAAATTCGACGAATTGATAGACCAGATGGAAAAAATCCTTGCACATGACCCCGACATTCTCATGGGGGAGCCGGTGGGAAGCTGTACCGATTTTGTTGCGGCTGTGGCGCATCCCATCAAAATTCATTATAGAGATGCTTTTATCTTTGCACCCTTTACCACCATGGTGGATCCGGAGCGAATCCGGGAGCTGTTGCTCAAGGAGACCGAGTCTACTTTTCCCGAAGAGGTCGCCTACCTGTTCCACAAACAGTTGGAAGAGGCGGATCTTATCGTCCTCAACAAAACCGACAGGATCGACACCGCCGAGCAGGTCCGATTGATGAAGGCGTTGAAAAAAGAGTTCCCGGGAAAAGAGGTATTGCCGGTTTCAGCCATAAAAGAAACCGGCATGATGGATTGGCTCGACCTGCTGCTTTCCAACAGACCGGGTGCCGAAACTGTTTTGGGGCAGATCGATTATGATCGATACGCCACCGCTGAGGCAGTTTTGGGTTGGCTCAACGCCGCAGTAAAGCTGACATCCAAACAAACGGCGAATCCCGAAAAGATCTTAACTGAATTGGTATTGTCATTGAGAGGGATATTCAGAGACAGAAAAGCCGGAATCGGACATGTGAAGTGTGCCCTGACAACCGGCGGAAAATCGATGTGGATCAACCTCACCGGCCTGGACGCCGAGCCGGTTGTCAGCGGAAAGAAATTGGATGACATAAATAGCGGGACCCTTTTGGTCAACGCAAGAGTGAAACTGGAGCCGGAAGATCTGGAGTCGGTGGTCAGAGAAACCCTCGAAGGGATCTCCCGACGGCATCTGATCCACCTTGAGGTGTCGGACCTTCAATGTTTCAGCCCCGCGTATCCGGCACCACCCTACCTGACGCGGGAGCCGGTATAACCGCCAGATACTGCCGGCCTCATCATCTAGCTGGCAGGGAAATGCAGCCATCGGCAAGGAAAATCAAAAAGATGATTCATATCGAAGTGATCGGACTTGAACCCCCCTGCGGGAAATGTACTGAACTGCTTGAAAACGCAAAAAAAGCAGTGCAACATGCGGGGGTTGAGGCAACGGTAAAAAAGCAATGGACCCTGTCCGGGGAGATTCGCAACCGATACGGTTTGCTGCTCAGTCCCGCCCTGGTGATCGACGGAATGGTGGTGGCTCAGGGTAAAGTCTATAGGACCGAAAGAATCATCGATCTGCTACAGGGTTGAAGGCTTTTATCACCAACTGGGAGGAAGGAGTGCCGTGCAACTATTGGTCGCGTCTACCGGTGAATTCTTAGGTACTTTTATATTGGTGTTTTTTGGTACTGCCGCCGTGGCGGTATCAGTTCTTTTCCAGGCACATGCCGGTCTGGTCCAGGTTGCCATCGTCTGGGGTGCGGGGGTGACGCTGGCAATTTATGCGACCCGTCATCTCTCATGCGCCCACATGAACCCGGCGGTTTCACTGGGCATGGTGATGGCGGGACGGATGCAACCCAGGCTGTTTCTCCCCTATTGTACCGCCCAGCTGTGCGGGGCGGCGGCGGCCGGAGGAATGGTACTGCTGCTCTTTAATCCGGCCATCGAAGGATATGAACTGGCACATGGGATGGTTCGCGGCAGTGCCGTTTCCGTTCAAACAGCCATGCTGTTCGGAGAGTACTTTCCCAATCCCGGTTTTTCTCTGCCATGGTTCCAGGTCTCCATCGGAACCGCCATGCTCACGGAAGGGATCGGGACCTTTGTCCTCGTCACCATGATTTTTCTGCTAACCGAAGGATGCAATGTGGGCAGACCCGGCGATGCCCTTGCCCCGGTTTTCATCGG
>CAZWAE010000059.1:0-18350 GCA_964631805.1 uncultured Desulfobacteraceae bacterium
GGTACTTTTTTTTCACGCAGATACTGAATGATGCGAAGAGAGTTGAAAATACCGCCGCATTTGGAGAGCCTGATGTTGATCATGTTGTAATGACTTTCGGCCAATAGCTTCTCGATATCCTCCAGGGTGCAGGCAGACTCGTCCGCCATGAGCAATACCTTCATCTCCTCCAGCCGGGCTGCGAATTCTGCGATCTCCGGCCGGTTCGGCATCATGGGCTGTTCAACGACCCTGACCTGGTAATCCCGGATCAGATCGAGATGCGTCATTGCCAGGTCATGGTCCCAGACGCAGTTGACGTCGACTTTCAGGTCGACGTTCTTTTTAAATACATCTCGAAGGGCCTTCAGGGCCGCTTGATTCCGCAGCCGATTATCGTTTAATTTGAGCTTGATCCTGTTGATCCTCAGTCTGTTTTTAATAAACCGGCTGATTTCAGTGGTTCGCGCTGCACCGGTAAGGGGAATGGCCGCACCATACCAAACATGGTTTGTTTTGAATGATGACGAAAAATAGTCGAGGGCCGGTTTTCCCGCCTCTTTGCCCAGGAGGTCAATAAGGGCTGTTTCAAGAGCGCAGATTGCCGCGTTTCTCCCGCCGCCATTTGAAATATGAGCCACTAAAAATCGGATGGCGTCCATTTCATCCAGATCCCAGGGGAACCGTTTCAGATTTGTAAATCCGCGGATATCCCTGATGGCGCTGTCGATCGATTCTCCTGTCACGTAGGATCTGGGAGCGCCCTCGCCATAACCCCGGAGAGTTCCCCCATCTGCGACCACCTCAACAACAATATTGACTGCCGAATGGCCCTTTTTCAGGGAGTGGGAAAAATCCCCGACAAACGGCAGACGAACTGGGTGTAAATAAATGGCCTCAATTCGCATGGTCAATCCTCTTTGGGTTCAAATCCGAGCGATGCGTTCCCCCGTCATCAGGTAACGTCAGTAGAAACACCGTTCCTTGATCGGGGTGGCTGCTTACCTCTATGTTTCCACCATGGTCTCTCATATTTTGATGGGCAATGAAAAGACCCAAACCGGTTCCCCTGTGCATATCGCTTTTATGTTTAGTTGTGAAGTAGGGGTCGAATATTCGATCCGCCATGGCGGGGTCAATGCCTGGCCCGTTGTCGCTGATTTCGATTCGGATCTTCCGGGAGCCTTTATTTTCAGCCCCGATATTTGTTGAAATTTTAATCCGTCCCCGTTCAGGGGTGAATTCCACCGCGTTGGAAAGGATATTGAGAAGGACCTGGGTCATTTTTTCTGAATCCATGACCACGTTTCCGATATCAGGATCGAAACTTGCGGCGACCTCTATCTTTTTGGCCAGGCTCTTTGCCGACACCAGGCGGATCATCCTTTTGATCAGGCCGTGTAGATTTATGGATTCGAAATTCAGTTCCCTTGTCTTGGCCAGATCCAGCAATTCGGTAATGAGGTTGTTAATGCGGCCGGTCTCCTCCATGGCGATGGCATAAAAATCCTTTCTGAATTCCTCGTCATCGTATTTGGCCGGAAGCATCTGCATAAAGGTCACGATGGCGGTCATGGGGTTTTTTATCTCATGGGCCAGACGTGCCGCCACATTCCCAAGATAGGATAGCTTCTCAGCCCGCTTGAGCAAAGCCTTTGATTTTTTCAATTCAACCATCTGCTCCTGCAGTTTGCTGTACAGTTTGGCATTCTGGATGGCAATGGCGATCTGGGGAGCAAAAATTTCAAGGGTCTTTTGCGTCTCTTTGGGGACACCTGTGGCATTGACAGCATCGATGGCGATGACGCCGACGACGCGGGATCGGGTGATGAGAGGGGCAACAAACACCGATGTCGGCTGCGTGATGGATAGAATGATATTGCCCTTCCGCAAGCCGGAGAGTTTGACCTCGGGGACGTATTCCGGCTGTCCGGTGCCGGCAACACGGCTGATGATATTCTCGACACGGCCCAGCGGTACGGTATACGCTTTTATCTCATCCGGTACCGGTCCTTCAAAACCGGCGCCATGGATATACTCCAGGCAACTCTTTTCCGTGTTGACCAGCATGATGATTGCCCGGTTGATCCTGCAAACCTCGGATAATATGTTCATGATTACCGATAGCAGTTCGTCGAGATCCAGTACGGACAGGATCGCTTTGCCGGTATCCTGGACCGCCAGGAGCTGCTTGAATTTGAGATTCAACTCCCGGTTCAGCCGGTTGACCTCCTCATATTTCTGCTCGATAATCTGTTTGCCCTTCTCCATCTCTGAAATGGTGTCCATGAGAACCGATTTGCGTTTGAATATCCGGGAGGTGATTTCCCACAGGCGGTTGCTGGCTGGCCATTTGATGTGGTATTCACAATAAGGTGCGCCCTCGAAGTGGCAGCAGGTTTCATCAAGAGTCACGGGCTCCCCTCCCCAGATCAACGGCATCGAAGCGTAAGCGCCCTGGTTGTAGGCGCAGATATCCTTGGAGCATGCCATCTCATCGTTCCAATGGAGCCGCAGGACAGCGTTTTTCCGACCGAGGTTGACCACCTCTACCTTTTTATTGCGGTTCCACTTGTCGTTAAGCTTTTGGGCGTTTCGTATCAGGTTTTTCAACGACCAGAAGGATTTGGCGATGATTCTCTGGGCATATCCTAAAGAGGCATTCTCAAATGCGAATCGCGCCATCTTATAGGGTGCCTCTTCATCATTGAGCAAGTTCCGGGCTCTTCTGTAGAGACGGGCGATGACTTCACAGGAGATCCAGTTGTTGGGATCCCTCAGGAATCCCTCCGGATCGGGCAGGGCGTTGATCTCTTCATCGAGATCTTTCAACAGAAAGGAGGAATCGCCGTGATAGTTTTCCTTCACATAATCGAGTATCGCTCGAGAATTGATACAGCTAGTTTCTTTTTCCATGAATATTCTACCTTTTAGATCTTCAGCTTGCGTTCACTCCTTTCGCCGGCCATCCGGAGTTTATACTTATCTATCAGCATGGGGAGAGATCGCCTGAACATATCGAGGTTTTTTCTGCGTACCATGAAAATGTCTCTTACGCCATCCCCGAAACATGCTTTGGGAATGATGGTGTCCTGAAGCGCAGGGGCCGGCAACCTGAAAAAAGGCATGATCTTCCTTAGCGCCTGCTGAAATCCTGGGGTCGGATTGGAGAGGCTATAAATTTCGTTTATATAATTTAAGATAGTATCGAATCGAACCCCACGTGACGACTGTCTTACGGTATTCTGTCCGAAAACACCGTCATTGTCGAACACAACATCCGGGAGAGCATTGGCAAGATCGAATATTTTTGTTTTTGGATAGACGTGACATTCACCGATTTTGAATACGTGTCCACCTGGACCGCCCATTTCCGAGAGTTCTTTGACAAACAAGAGACTTTCCTCCAGGTCGCTGACTGTGTCCCCCGGGTAGCCCGCGATCATGAACACCATCATGGAGACATTGTGCCGGGCGGCTTCTTTGAATATTTTTTTGGCATTCCGGATATATCGTTCATAATGTGCTTTGTCGCGAACTTTATTCATTCGTTTCAACGTATTGTAACTTGCTGATTCGAGTCCGAGGGCAAGGACACCACAGACATCCGCCAATTCGGGTATGACAGCGGGTTCCATCACGTCGCACCTTGTCTCGAAATTGATTCGAATTCCAAAAGATCGAAACAACGGAAGGAGATGGAACGACCTGAACAATGCATCTGCAACGACCAGTGTTCGGGAGCCGTCTCGTCTGAACAGGTTTCGCAGATCCTTTTCGACGATGTCATGGGGGACCTCCTGCCGTTTGGGGCGAATATGATCTTCCAGGCAGAAGGAGCACTTAAAGGGACACCCGCGGCTGAAAGCGTAAGGCAAGATATCATAAGCATCCGGATTTTTCAGGAGTTCAGGATTGATCAGGGCTTTTTGATTGAGATCAAATCGCACGCCCCTTTTCGTCCTGCGGATATCGTCGCCCTCTTTCCACACCAGATTCGATATGTGCCGGTTTTTAGGATTCTCACCTCTGGTTACTGCCCGGACGATTTCATATGCGGCCATTTCTCCCTCGCCGGCCACGATCAGGTCAACCGCGGATGTTCTTGAAAAAATTTCCTCGGGATAAATCGTCGGGAAATATCCACCCATGAATACAAAAATGTCCGGAGAGATCCGTTTGATTCGTTCGCACAGTTCCACCGATTCTTCCGCCTGGGAGAT
The DNA here is from genome assembly GCA_964631805.1 of uncultured Desulfobacteraceae bacterium. Taxonomy (GTDB): domain Bacteria; phylum Desulfobacterota; class Desulfobacteria; order Desulfobacterales; family CAZWAE01; genus CAZWAE01. The sequence continues at coordinate 4,203 of CAZWAE010000059.1, forward strand.
GGCCGTACAGGAAACGCCCACCGCCAAAGGTCCCAGCCTGGATAGATCGTTTGTTAAATGTTCATAAATACGTTTTTTGCCAATCGGGTTCAGAGGGAGGCCGTAATCCATGGGGACGGAAATGACCTTGACCTCAAGACCCGGTTCCCTCGCTTTTAAGTATCCGGCAATTTCCATGATCGGCAGGGGATACGCCGGCACGTACATGCCGATATTGTTAGAAATAGGCTCGATGAGAACGATCATGTCTCCTCCTTAAAAAGTATCAACTCGCAGATGGGCCAAGCACCGGTACGGATACCGCGCCTTCCGGCTCGATTACGGGTTCGGCCAGCGTCGGCATGGCGGCATGTTTTTTCCACTGGTACCATTCCCTGGGATATTCGATGATGTATCGTTCCAAAAACTTTAGAGCCGCCGCACCCATGGAGATCCGGCCATCCGGATCGATATCAAAAGCGACTTCATCACCGGAAGCGGCGATAAAACTGTACCGGTGGTCGGCCTTTCGATGCATCAACCCGAATATGGTTTCGGCCCGGGCGCGTTTGATCAGAACATTCATCGTCCTGTCAAGGAAGGTCCGTACGCCGAGAAATGAGATGGGATTGCCATAGGAGGGCCGCCACTCATCAATCTCGTCGCACTGGGTGACCACCACCCGGTTGTCCTTGAGGTCATCACAGATCGCCTTCATGATGTTGGGCGTTTTCCCGGCATCGATTATTTTGGTGGAAAAAGTATCCGCCTTTTTCAGCGTGATATCTTTCAGATGGTCCGTTGAAAATTTAACAACGATGGATACCGGGATGTCATTGACACTCAGATAACCCGGAATGAACTCCACGCCGCCATAGTGTCCTGTGATCAACAATACGCCTCGCCCCTTTGACAGGCCCTTTCGTATAGCGCTAAGACCGTCGTCCTCGATATGGGTCCGATAGAAAGTGTCCGCGGTTTCCACGGTAGCGTATACGTTAAACAATTTTTCATAATAGTGGGATATGATCCCCTTAAAAACACTGCTGGTGATATGATTCATCTCAAATCGATTTTTACTGTCTGAATAGACCGCTCGAACCGCATCTTTGATGGTTTTTCTCTCCCTTCTGTGGGAGGAGAAATAGAGCCGACCCAAAACTCGGATATAGGTTAATGCATACCGCCATCCGATGGACTTGCAAATATGGATGTTGGCACGCCGCTGTAGAAAGTTGCTGAGGCTGAATTTCATGATTTTTTCTCCTTTCGTGAAGACTGTTGCACTTCCTTCTTGGCACTATAAACCTCTTTTCGAACCTCCGGAAATTAATGACGAGATGGAATTATAAACGGAACTTCATCCCCTGTAACTGCCGCTGGAAATGATGCACTCTAAACAGGGCATTATTTCGGATGTGCACAATATATTGTGCTCAATGTCTGTGCATTGTCTTCAAAATACGTACCATTTTGGAGGAAATATTAATTTATTTTTATTTTGTTGCAAATGTACGGTATAAATACGGATATGTATAACAAAATACCCCGTTTTGAGGACAAGATCTTTTTGATATGCTATCAAATAGTTGAGTCCACAAATGGTTCTATACCTTTTTTAATAGTGTAGAATCTAATGGAATTTTCAGAATGCACAATTTTATGTGCATTAATGCCCTGAAAATTGTGCATCATTTCGTTACTACGGATTGACCCGCTGGGGGATTTGTGATGGAATACTCAAAACCATAAAACTGGGATATGCTAAAATGGATGAAACAGCCGTTATTCTAGTTGTTGACGATGAACCGGGGGTCCGGCAATCTTTTAATATGGTTTTGAAGGATGAATACGATGTGATCCTCTCAGCAACGGGCGCCGAAGCGCTCGATATCCTCTCAAAACAAACCGTTGACCTCGTGTTGCTGGACATCCTGCTTCCGGATATGAGCGGGATCGAAATCCTCGAAGAGATAAAGCTTACCGATCCGGACACTGATGTGATTATGGTCACCGCCGTCAACGATGTGCAGACAGCCGTCAAGGCGATCAAACTGGATGCCTACGAATACATCATCAAGCCCTTTGTGGTGGATGAACTGCTGGTGTTGATCCGCCGTGCTCTCGAAAAACGCCGCCTCGTTAAAGAGGTTGCCTACCTGAAGGGTGAATTGAGGCGCTACCGTTTTTTTGAAAACATGGTGGGCGAAGAAAGTAACATGACCGCCATCTTCAAATTGATCGACACCGTCTCTGCCGGGGATGGTACGGTTTTGATTCAGGGGGAAAGCGGAACGGGAAAAGAGTTGGCCTCAAGAGCCATCCATAATCGCAGTCCGCGACGCACCCATCCTTTTGTGGTAGTAAGCTGTGCTGCCATACCTTCAGATTTGATGGAGGGGACGCTTTTCGGTCATGAGAAGGGCGCTTATACCGGGGCCACCACCTCCAGGGCGGGAAAACTTGAAGTTGCAGATGGGGGAACGGTTTTTCTGGACGACATTGATTGCCTTGACATTCAGATGCAAGCCAAGCTTCTGCGGGTTATACAGGAAAAGGAGTTCGAACGGCTGGGCAGCACCCGGGTCATCAACGTCGATATCCGGTTTGTGGCCGCTTCCAACAAGGATCTGAAGGAACTGGTTGACAAAGGAGAGTTCCGGGAAGATCTTTTCTATCGGTTGAACGTGTTTCCCGTCCTGTTGCCGCCGTTGAGGGAGAGGAGGGGGGATATTCCCCTTTTGATAGAACATTTTCTTGAAATGAATGCAGAGCGAACGGGCAAACCTGCCAAGGTATTTTCGAAACAATCGGTGGACATCCTCATGAAGTATGACTGGCCGGGAAATGTGAGGGAGCTTCAGAATCTTGTGGAGAGGCTGTTTGCCCTGACCGAAACCGATATGATCAAACTAAATGATATTCCGGTATATACCGCCCCGAAAAAAGAGATTACGGGGCTACCGCTTAAATATGCGGTTAGCGAGTTTGAAAAACAGTATATTGCAGGTGTTCTGGCACATGTCGACGGTAGCCGGAAAAAGGCCGCAGAAAAGCTTAACATCCATCGCAATACACTGGCGATCAAAATAAAAGAGCTGAAACTCGCCTTTAAATAGTGTCACTTTCTATGACCGGTAAAAGGACGGTAAAGATAGCTCCCTTGCCGATTTCGCTTTGAACTGTCAGTGTACCGCCTAGGTTTTTAAGAATGCCGTGGGCGACCGACAATCCCAGACCGGTTCCCTTGCCTTTTGTCTTCGTAGAAAAATAGGGCTCAAAAATCCTGTCTATAACACCCGGTTCGATGCCCGGACCGGTATCGCCGATGTCCAGTTTTACATAACGGCCGGGAGTCAGCCCCAGACCCTTTGTGGCGCGATTTGAATCCATATTCAATTCAGACAATTCTAATGAAAGCGTCCCCCCTTCATCTCCCATGGCGTGATATGCATTGGTACAAAGATTCATGATAACCTGGTGAATCTGAATTTCCGATGCCTGCACCGGCTCGCAATGGGTTGTTTTCTGCTCGATTTTTATCGATCCCGGCAAAACGGGGCGAAGGAGCCTTAATGTATCTTCGAGGATGATATCGATATGAAGGGATTCCAAACTTGTGTCGCTCTGCCGGCAGAAGGCGAATATCTGCTGTGTCAGCTCTTTTGCGCGGTTACCGGCCGCGTCGATTTTGTCCAGATATGCAAGGGACTGGCTTTTGTGCCCCAGGTTCATTTTTGCCAACTTGGTGCATGCCATTATCACTGACAGGATATTGTTGAAGTCATGGGCGATCCCGCGGGCAAAGGTCCCGATGGCTTCCATCTTCTGAGCGTTGATCAGCTGTTTTTCCAGTGTCTTGCGTTCCACCTCGTTTTGTCTCATTTTGTGGGTGCGGATTTCAACGGTGCTTTCAAGACGGGTGTTTGTTTTGGTGAGTTCGCTGTTCTGGGCCTGCAGGATGGTAATCAGCCGCCGGTTTTCCGATAACAGTTCATAGTGGGCCACCGCATTGGCGATGGTCTGCTTGAGTTCTCTTTCATCCCACGGTTTGATTAAAAATCGGAAGACATTTCCCTGATTGATGGCATTTACCGTCACGTTTACATCGGCATAGGCGGTGGCGAGGATTCGAACTGTATCCGGATATTGCTCTTTAATTTTTTCCAAAAATTCAGTTCCTTTCATTTCACCCATCCGTTGGTCCGCCACAACCACAGAAAATTCATGCTTCCCGAACGCGTTGAACGCCTCTATCGGGCTGGTGAAGCTGTAAAATTTGTAGGGTTCTTCGGAAAAGAGCCATCCAAGAGATCTTAAGACGTTCTGTTCGTCATCTACAAACATGATGTTCTTTTCCATGATCCGTTATCTCCTTGTTCGACGTAAGAATTATTTGTTTTTCAAATAAACGTACAATTTATGTGCCAATGCATCCGATCTGTCGCCATGAAGAGGCAAATCCATCGGTGGCAGTACATGATTTCGCTGCTGACGGGGAGATGCCGACATACAGGAAAGTGAATCCTGTGAAGCGACGCACCCGCCGGAGGATGGAATTGTTGCGGCCCGGTGCCCGGATATAGGATGCCAGGCTAATAATGCACAAAAAATTGTGCACTTTTGCCCTGTTTTTTGTGCACGATGTTGGCGGAAGGATGCTCTATTCGCGTTGATTTCGTTTTTCAGGCCTCAGGGGGTGATTTTAAGTGTTTCGGCGATGAACCTATACCATTGATTATCATTCCGAACGATTCCACGCAGCCGGTTAAAAAAAGCCGCCGGATATTACGATGCATCACTTTCCTAACGGGGGTGAATCGGGAACTGAGTGCGCCGTTTATCCTTGACATGAAATTTTAAGTTGATTATAGGTTCATCTTTGAATTCGGCCGGGGTTAACCCGGCAGGAATGGGCTTTTTCCGGGCGGCAATGGAGGGCGCGGGAACAGAGGGGCATTGAGGTGTTTGGGGAGGCGGACAGTCGGGTCATCTATGGGTCTCGAGCAGATTTTGATAGAAAAAAAGGCGACCATTATCAAACAGTGGTTTGATGTGGTGGTCAAGACGTACCCCTCTGATACACAGCAGTTTTTAAAAAAACAGAACGATCCCTTTTCAAATCCCGTCGGTCAAAACGCCCTGACGGGATTGCAGCGTCTGTTTGATGACATCTTAAAAGGTGTTGACCGGGAGACCGTGATACCGATCCTGGATCCGGTTATCAGGATCAGAGCCGTTCAGGACTTTTCCCCGTCAAAAGCGCTTGCTTTCATTCTCGATCTCAAAATTATTGTTAGAAACCTGCTGAAAGACATGCCGTCCGAGACCGCTTCGGCAGGTGATCGGATTCAATTTGAGAACAATGTTGACCGGCTGTTGCTCATCGGGTTCGATGTCTATATGACATGTCGGGAAAAGATCTTCAGCTTGAAAGCGGACAATGAAAGAAACCGGGTTTTAACGACCTTTGAACGGGCCGGATTGCTTGCCATCGATCCGGAACATTCAGCCAATTCAGGTTAAGCGATACACCATTATATTAATTACTGGATAGAGAGGTAAGGTTATATGAATATTAAGTACATGTATTCCTTCTTAGCTGTCATCGTGCTTTTTCTGATCTCCTATTTGGGGGCTGAAGCAAAAGGCATCCAGTACATTTTCGGCATCATCATACCCTATCTGGCCATCCTTGTTTTTATCTGTGGGTTTGTCTCAAAAGTCATGGGATGGGCGCGCTCGGCGGTGCCTTTCCGGATTCCAACGACCTGCGGGCAGCAGAAGACGCAAGACTGGATCAAGCCGGATCCCGTGGATTGTCCGACCACTACGGGGGGGGTGATTGCCCGAATGTTTCTGGAAATTGTCGCATTCCGGTCCCTGTTTCGGAACACCCGGATGAAGTTCAGGGAGGGAGGCAAAATATCCTACAGCATAGAGATCTTCCTTTGGGTGGGAGCCCTGGCCTTTCACTATGCGTTCCTGACCGTGCTGATTCGTCACCTGCGGTTTTTTATGGAGCCGGTGCCCGGCATCATTATATCGCTTGAAACGGTGGATTCCTTCTTCCAGATTGGTTTGCCGGTACTGTATCTATCCGGTGCAGTGCTGCTTGCCGCCGTGGTTTACCTTCTTATCCGAAGGATTTTGATTGCCCAGGTGCGGTATATTTCCCTGGCGTCCGATTTTTTTCCGCTTTTTTTAATTGGCGGTATAGCGGTGACCGGCATATTGATGCGTTACTTCACCAAGGCGGATATCGTGTCGATCAAGCAGTTGACCATGGGGCTGGCGACTTTTCATCCCACCCTTCCGGATGGGATCAGCAATCTGTTTTTTGTTCATCTGTTTTTTGTCAGCATCCTCCTTGCCTACTTCCCGTTCAGCAAGCTGATGCATCTTGGCGGGATTTTCCTGAGCCCGACACGGAATCTTCCGACGGATACCCGGGCGCGGCGTCATGTCAATCCGTGGAACTATCCGGTTCCCGTTCATACTTACGAAGAGTATGAGGATGAATTCAGGGAGAAAATGGTCGATGCGGGTCTTCCGGTGACGAAAATGCCGGTAGTCCCCGAACCGGAAGAGGAATCTGCGGACGCAGGCGAATCACAGGAATCAGCAGAGTAGCAGACAGAGGAAAAGGAGCGAGTAATGAGTGATCTTCCGAAATCTGATGATTTTTTTTCAGCAATTGATCACAAAGTACCAAACGCGGCGGATTGGATGGATACGCCTGCGGAAGTCAAAAAGGGGATTGCCTGTTATGCCGGTAATCCCAAAAGCCTGGATTATGTCGGGTTGCCCAATTCAAGAACTTGGAGTTGTTTTGACGAAGACTGGCAGCTGCCGGAAAACTGGCAACAGATCCTCCATGAGGGATTCAAGGAGAGGCTTGAGCGCTTCAGATCCTTCAAAGTGTTCATGGACATCTGTGTGCGGTGCGGTGCCTGTGCCGATAAATGCCATTTTTTCATAGGCACGGGCGATCCCAAAAACATGCCGGTGCTGCGCGCGGAACTGCTCCGGTCGATTTATCGGAACGATTTTACCACAGCGGGCAAAATTCTCGGACGACTCGGCGGTGCCCGCCCCATGACCTACGAAGTGTTGAAGGAGTGGTGGACCTATCTTTTCCAATGCACGGAATGCCGGCGTTGCTCGGTGTTTTGCCCCTACGGTATCGACACCGCCGAGATCACAATGATGGGCCGTGAATTGTTGAACCTGCTGGGACTCAACATCGACTGGATCATCACTCCGGTGGCCAACTGCTACCGGACTGGAAACCATCTTGGCATCCAACCCCACGCCTTCAAGGATATGCTCGATTTTTTCGTCGAGGATATTGAGGATCTGACCGGTGTTCTGGTGGAACCCGAGTTTAATAAAAAAGGTGCTGACATCCTGTTTATCACCCCGTCGGGCGATGTGTTCGCCGACCCGGGAACCTACACCTGCATGGGGTATTTGCTCCTGTTTCATTACCTGAAGGTAAAATACGGATTAAGCATCACCTGGAGCACCTATGCGTCAGAGGGCGGCAACTTCGGTTTTTTTACCTCCCACGAAATGATGAAGCGGCTCAACTCCAAAATGTACATGGAAGCCAAACGTCTGGGTGTCAAATGGATCCTGGGGGGTGAATGCGGGCATATGTGGCGGGTGATTACCCAGTATATGGACACCATGAACGGCCCTGCGGATTTTCTCGAAGTGCCGGTCAATCCCATCACAGGCACTGTGTTTGAAAATGCCAGATCCACGAAAATGGTCCATATCTGCGAGTTTACCGCCGATCTGATCCGCCATAACAAACTTGAACTCAACAAAAAGAGAAACGATCATCTGAAGGTCACCTTCCACGATTCCTGCAACCCCTCGCGGGGGATGGGAATGCTGGAGGAACCCCGGTATGTGATCCAGAACGTCGTTAACAACTATTACGAGATGCCGAGAAACTGCATCAAAGAATCCACTTTTTGCTGTGGCAGCGGATCGGGTCTCAATGCCGGGGAGGATATGGAACTGAGGATGGCAGGCGGTCTGCCCAGGGCAAATGCCGTCAAACATGTCCACGAGAAGCACGGGGTGAACATGCTGGCCTGCATTTGCGCCCTTGACCGGGCAGCACTGCCCCCGTTGATGGAATACTGGGTACCCGAAGTGGATGTCACCGGCACACACGAAATGGTGGCCAATGCCTTGGTTGTGCCCGGTGAGAACGAAAGGCCTACGGATCTTCGCGGTGAGGACTTGCCGCAATTGGAGGGTAATGCTGATGAATGATAAAGGTAAAATCGTCACCGGTTTGGTCATTTTCATTGCCATTGTGACTTTCCCGTTCTGGTACAATCTGGGGAAAGCCGCTTCGATACCCGAGCTCGAATTGACGGATATCGCCAAAGCCGCAAAGACGTGTGTCCGTTCCACCGAATATATGAGGACCGAGCATATGCAGCTTCTGGATGTCTGGAGAGACACCTCGGTGAGGGACGCCAAACGGATGTATGTCAATGAAAAGGGCGAAAAGTTCAACATGAGTCTTTCCAACACCTGCTTGGAGTGCCATTCAAACAAGAAGGAATTTTGCGACAGATGCCATGATTATGCATCGGCAAGACCTTATTGCTGGGATTGCCATATCGATAATCCGAAGGGGGAGAGCTGATGAAAAGCCGCAGAAGAGATTTTTTGAAAATTGCCGGTGTGTCGGCGGCTCTTGGGCTTGGAGCCAGGCCGGTATTTGACGCGTTCGCTGCATCCGGCGGACATGGCGATACGCACAACCCCACGTCGGTGAAAGGTGATGATGCGCTTACCGCCAAACATTGGGGAATGGTGATCGATACCCGGGAAATCGAATCGGCTGAAGACCTTGAACCCATCGTCGAGGCCTGTCACAAGACCCACAACGTTCCCGTCCAGCCCATCAAACGGCATGAGGTCAAATGGATCTGGGAGACGGAGTACAAACATGCGTTCACCAACAAGGTGAATCCCTATCTGAAGGAACATCTGGCCCATACGCCGGTGCTGGTGCTTTGCAATCACTGCGAAAATCCGCCATGTGTACGGGCTTGTCCGACCAAGGCGACTTTCAAGCGGGAAACGGACGGTATCGTCCTGATGGATTTTCACCGCTGCATCGGTTGCCGGTTTTGCATGGCAGCCTGCCCGTTCGGAGCCAGGAGTTTCAACTTCAGGGATCCACGGCCCTTTATCGAGGAGATCAACGGGGAATTCCCCACTCGCATGAAGGGTGTCGTGGAGAAATGCAATTTTTGTGCGGAGCGTTTGGCGGTGGGTAAAAAACCTGCCTGTGTGGAGGCTTCGGAAGGCATTATTACCTTCGGGGATCTGGGTGATCCCGAATCGGAGGTCAGAGAATTGTTGAAAGAAAATTATTCCATCCGACGTAAACAGGGCTTGGGAACCGAGCCGTCGGTTTACTACATCGTGTGAGGTGGTTATGCTTGAATTAGCGCTTAAAGGAAGCAAAAGATACTGGGGTTTGGTCGGATTTCTGAGTGCCATTGTCGGCATCGGTGTTCTGACCTGGCTGTATCAGTTGAGTTACGGACTGGGCATCACCGGTATGAGCCGTGATGTGTCCTGGGGTTTTTATATCGCCCAATTCACATTCCTCGTCGGTGTCGCCGCCGGGGGTGTGATGGTGGTGTTGCCCTATTATCTCCATGATTACAAGGCGTTCGGCAAAATTACCATCCTAGGGGAATTTCTGGCCATTGCAGCGGTCAGCATGTGCCTGCTGTTCATCCTGGTGGATCTGGGCCAACCCATGCGCATGATCAACGTCCTGCTTTATCCCACACCTAATTCGGTTCTTTTCTGGGATATGATTGTACTAAACGGCTACCTGTTTATAAACCTTGTGGTCGGCTGGAACGTGCTGGAGGCGGAACGGAACAACATTCACTACGCCGCCTGGCTGAAACCGATCATCATTCTTTCCATCCCCTGGGCTGTCAGTATCCATACCGTCACGGCATATCTGTACTGCGGTCTGCCCGGTCGTCACTTCTGGTTAACAGCGATTCTGGCCCCCCGGTTTCTGGCATCCGCCTTTGCCGCCGGTCCGGCACTGCTCATCGTGCTCTGCCTGATCATCCGCAGGTTCACCGATTTCGATCCGGGAAAAGAGCAGATCCAGTCCCTTGCAAAGATCGTCACCTACGCCATCATTTTGAACGTGTTTTTCTTTCTCTGTGAAGTGTTCGTGGCGTTTTACAGCAATATTCCCGGTCATATGGATCACATCAAGTACCTGTTCGTCGGGATTCACGGCCACGGGGCCTATGTGGGCTGGATGTGGACCTCCATGTTCCTGATGCTCATCGGCATCATCCTCCTGCTCATCCCCACCTGCCGGAAAAATGAAAGTATCCTCATCGTCTCCTGTGCCGCAGTATTTTTCGGCGCATGGATCGACAAGGGGATGGGCATGATCTCCGGCGGATTTGTCCCAAATCCCCTGCATGAGGTCAATGAATACATTCCTACCGCTCCGGAATTGATGATCAGCCTGGGGGTCTGGGCGGCGGGGTTTCTTATCCTGACCATTCTTTATAAGATCGTCGTGTCGGTCAAGGGAGAAGCAGCGGGAACGACCTGAGAACAACTTCTAAAGAAAATTGAAAGCCCGCCTCGGATCATCCGGGGTGGGCTTTTTTAATGGTGTGTCAGTTGTGAGGTTAAACTAGGAAAACAAAAAGAGCCGGCTTCAATCATGGATTTTCTGGTTAGATCGGGTTTGTCGTCGAAACATCACTTCCATACAGATGAAATTGGAGGAAAATATAATGGCACTGGATCGTAAAAAATTGCAGAAAAAAAAGGCGAAAAAGGCGGCAAAAGCCAAAAGCCGCCGGTTGAAGGCATCCGCCCGTCAACCGGCAGGGGAGGGGAAGCATCATGCGGCCATCGTATCCGCTCTGAATGCCCCGGCGTACGAATGCTGGATGCCCCGGGAACTTTTTCAAAACCCCGGGATCGGTTCGGTGGTTTTCTCACGAAGTGCAACAGGTAGTAGCATCCTGGCAGCAGGCTTTTTGCTCGACGTTTTCTGCCTGGGGGTCAAGGATGCCTTTATCCGCCTGGTGTCACCGGCGGATTACGCCGACTTGCTTGACCGGTTCCGCGGTTACGGCCCCCTCGAAGCCATTGAACCGGCGTGCGCCCGAAAACTAGTAGAATCCGCTGAGGCATATGCACGGGATCTCGGCTTTACACCCTATAAGGACTATCGCAAATCAAAAAGAATCTTCGGCGATTTCGACAGTTCCGAGTGCACCCGCACCTTTACCTTTGGTTCCGAGGGCAAACCGCTGTTTTCCGCAGGCCCCCATGACAGCCCCGGAAAGGTCAAACGGGTGATCCGCACCCTGGAAAAGCGCTGCGGAAAGGGTGGGTTCCACTTTCTTACGCCGGTGTCATCGGAAGAGTTTGATCATTATTTGTGATGACCCATGGCAATAAGATCGGATCTGAGCTTGGATCAATTGTAAAGAACTGTATCTGCGCCAAGAATAAAATCTTCGAAGCAAGTCCGTCCGGTTGCCCATGTTTATCCGCCTCTGGAGGGCCCTGCCCGGCGATATTCTACCTGCATACGACGAGCAGCCCGGCCCAAGTGAAGACGATTATAGCCGCGATCCCCAATACCCTGCAGACTTGTCGCGGCGTAGTTCGTAAAACGAAGACGGAATCATATTTCTAAAAACCGCACGGAGTTTTCCAGGATTCTTATTCCCAAAATTCATTTATTTCGGGAGATTTTGGCGAAATTTGCATTCTTGATATAACATCCATTTATCGTTTGCGCTTGACGTGCATGCATAAAATGAATACTTTGCAGGCATGAAAACGATGCAATACACAATACGACAGATTCCAGAACAGATTGATCGACTCGTCCGACAACAGGCAAAAAAAACGAATAAGAGCCTCAATGCTGTTTTACTGGCTATTCTCAAGCGCGGGGTCGGTGTGGCGGATGAGCCGGTGGAATATCATGACCTCGACGAGCTGGCGGGCTCTTGGGAAACCGATCCTGATTTCGACGCCGCCATGGAGGCTTTCGAGTCCGTTGACGAGGAACTCTGGAAGTGAGAATCCTGGTGGACAGCAATCGTTACCAAGATTTCTGTGAAGGGGCACAGGAAGCTGTATCTGTGATCAGGAGAGCCGCTGATATCATGATTCCCTTTATCGTTCTCGGTGAACTCCGGGCAGGTTTTGCCTGTGGAACGCGGAGCCATAAAAATGAGCAAACGCTCACACGGTTTCTTAACAGTCCACGAGTCAAACAGCTTTTTGCCGATGAGGATACAACGCATCAATATGCCCGACTTTTCAGACAGCTCAGAAAACAAGGCACGCCCATACCAACAAACGATTTATGGATTGCTGCCCTGGCCCTCCAACATGACCTCCTTTTATTCACGCGTGATACCCACTTCAACCATCTACCTCAGTTGCCGGTGATTTAAACCAAGGTGATGGGATCGCCTGTTAAAGGGTCAATCTATAGAAAAAACACCTCTCCCTGAACAAATATGAACGGCACTCGATCATGCATAATGCAGCGGCCAAACAATCCCGAATATTGACCTTTGGTGGAATAAAGAATCAATATGCTTGAATTGGATCCGATAAGAACCGAATGAATCGGTAGAAACGCGGAACCGATTTCGTTGTAACGTTGATTTCCCGGGAAGATAAAGAGCAAGCGGCCATTCCGGGAGGAGGCGCGAACGAACCACCATTTTAACCATCGTCAAACTTAGAGGAAAGAGTATTCGCCATGCGTATCTATCACGGTAACATCATATCGTTGGATGCTGAAAATAATCTCTACCGCTACCTAGTGGAGGACCGGGGACGAATTGTTTACCTTGGGAACTCTCTGCCCGCGGAATATAAAAAGGAAGATTTAACGGTAGAGTTGGAGGATCGTGCCCTGCTGCCCTCTTTCGGGGATGGACACATGCATTTTTCCAACTGGGCCTTGATTGCCGTTTCCTATTTCGATGTGCGGGAAGCGCGAGACATTGGGGAGATCCAGGGGATTATCCAGGATTTCATGGCCCGAAACAGGAAATTGAAGGCGGTGATTGCTTTTGGGGTGTCAAAACACAGCGTTAAGGAAAAGCGGTTGATCTTAAGGGAGGAGTTGGACGCCGTATGTCCCGATATACCGCTGATCATGATCTGTTATGATGGACACTCGGCGGTTTTCAACAGCAAAATGCTGGATAAGTTCCCCGACAAGGTTAAAAATCTGCGAGGTTTTCAGGAAGGGCGCGGCCATCTGTTCAATGAAGCCTATCTGGCAGGCACCGATTACGCAGCATCGCTGGTGCCTCCGATGGATCTAATTAGAAGTATCATCAAAAGTTTTGATCTGTTGGCGGAAAAAGGGATCGGACTGATTCACGCCACCGAAGGCATCGGATTTCCAAGGGATCTCGATATTGCGCTGGTGAGTCTGATAGCCAGGGCACGGGCAAGGAAATGTCGTTTCCAGACACGGCTCTTTTTCCAAACCATGGAAGTGGAAAAGGCGCTCAAACGAAAACTGCCCCGTATCGGGGGATGCTTCGCCACCGCTCTCGATGGGTGTTTTGGCGCCTGTGATGCCGCATTGCATGAGCCTTACAGCAATGACCCGGACAATACCGGCATTCTTTTCCAGACCGAGGAGGAGGTGTTTGAATTCGCAAAATCGGCGAATCGTGCCGGCTTGCAGATAGAGATGCATGCCATCGGCGATGCGGCGGTTTCCCGGGCAGTCAGGGCCATTGAAGCGGCACTGCTGGATTACCCCCGGGAAGATCATCGCCATACGATTATTCATGCTTGTCTTATTCTTTCTGAGGATTTGAAAAAGATTGCCGAGTTGGGAATTGGGATTACGCTTCAACCCGGATTTTTTATCAGCCCTTTAGAGCCCGTGGAATACCTAGAGGAAATTCTTGGCCCCCGGGTTAAAGATGGCGGGCCCCTGCAATCCATTCTGGATGCGGGAATACACCTCTCCGGCGGATCGGATGCACCCGTGACACATCCGGATCCCATAGAGGGGATATATGGGGCGTGCAATCATCCGTATGATCCGGCCCAATCGGTTTCAATCACCGATGC
>CAZWAE010000060.1:0-18014 GCA_964631805.1 uncultured Desulfobacteraceae bacterium
TCTTTCTGACCAACAGCGTCAAAGGATTTCTGGGTTATTTTGATGCCATTGAGGACGCCGGATCAATTGCTTAAGGGGCTCGGCTGTAAAAACGATTTTATTGATTTAGGGTCCCTAATCTTTCATGAATCAACCTCAACCCTTCCAGGGTCAGGGTCGGTTCCACCTGCTCTATGGTTTCGGATACATCGGCCATCAAAACGGCAAGCCCCCCTGTAGCGATAACCGTTGGTGCGACCTTCATCTCCGCCCCAATCCGCTTGACCATCCCGTCTACAAGCCCCGCGTACCCGTAGATAATACCGGACTGGATGCTGCCCGCCGTATCCTTGCCGATAACCCTTTCCGGCCGGGAAAAAATTTCCACCCGTGGAAGTTTGGAGGCTTTCATGAAAAGCGCTTCTGCTGAAACGGCGATTCCCGGACTGATATTACCCCCCAGGTATTCACCCTTTTCAGATATGACGTCGAACGTCGTCGCCGTACCGAAATCGATGACGATGAGGCCGGTCCGGTATTTGTCGTAGGCCGCCACAGCATTGACTATTCGGTCGGCCCCGACTTCGTTGGGATTGTGATACAGGATCGGCATTCCGGAGGTGGATTTTGCATCCACCCAGTGGGGCTTGTGTCCGAGATATTTTACGCAAAAGGAATCCAGAATACCGACCATGGGCGGAACGACGGAGGAGATAATGGTTTGATCGATTTCTGCCGGAGTGATCCCGCCTTCGGCAAACAGATGAATGGCCAGGATATTGAATTCATCTTCCGTCGTATTTCTCTCCGTACGTATGCGCCAGTCGCTGATCCTTTTTTTATTGTCATATACACCCATCACGATATTTGTGTTTCCGACATCAATCACAAGCAGCATAGTGCACCATCCCGGGCTCGGTTTGCACCGGCCCCATCTTTTTGGTTATTTCCCATCGATTTTTACCGTGAACAGGTCTGGGTTAACATCTATAAGCGTTGTTTTTACCGGCAGCGCAATGACGGCCCGGCGGACATACACTCCCGGTGTCAATCCCTCCAAGCCGACAGACACCGAAATGTCTTTTGCAGGCGTCAACTGTTTCAAAATATTCTCAGGGCCTTTGACAACGATGCTTAAAACCGGCGGGGTGATGCTATACGAACCGTCTGCTTCCGTCCCCTTTACCCGAATATTATGAAACTCCCTGGTAATGGCGATCTCTTCTATAACGACCTCTCCGACAATCCGGTCGGCCGGAGGTGCGATTCTGATGTTCCCGGCAATCGCAAGCGCCACCTCCTTTTTGAAAGTGTCGGATTGGCCGGTAAGATCCACAGGCTTGGTCCTGATCTCGTTTAGAGGAATCAAGACGGTTTCCGGGCCGGTGAGGATAACGCTATGGGGAATTGCGGTTGTACGGGACACGATAAATCCCGATGCCGGTTTACCGGACAGCGTCAGGGTGACAGGCACCTGCTTTTGGATCTTTTTTTCCACGGCCAGGGTAAAACTATCCGGGACCGATTGGATAAAACGGACCCCCTTGGGAAGGCGTATCGCCTCAGTATCGACCGACATTGTCTGGATACCGCTTTTCAGGGAAGACAGATCAATGGTATATTTCAGCTTATGTTCGGATAGGGTCCGGACAGCGGACTGGGGCCCGTTGATCCGTACCTTTAACCCCTCTGGCAACGGTCGGGCCAAACAGAGGTTCTGCGGCATGCCGGCCGCTATGACTGGAACGAATATCTCTGCCTCCTGGGCGGGTGAACAGGCCCATAGGAGGCAGAGGAAAATGGCAGTGAGAAGTCCTGCTGAAAACGAGGGCCTACTTATGCCGCCCCGTTTGACGGTAAAATTCAAATACGTAAAGGCCATCTTCAGATTGAGTTGCCTGCTTCGTTTAGGGGTTCGCGGTCCCACTGCGCAATCTATCGCAACCGCCTGACAGCATCGATAATTTTCACGGTTGCCACCGTGCCGGCCACGTCGTGTACCCTCACGATATGGGCGCCATGGAGAATTGAAGCCGCAATCGCCGCCTGGGTTCCGGTCTCGACAATCGGCAATTCAGGTGAGATATCCTTCTCCGGACCATCGTTCAGGATTTTTCGAATAAAAGCCTTTCGTGAGGGGCCCACAAGAATCGGAACCCCCAGGGACTCAAACCGTCCAAGCCCGCCGATGAGTCTCAAATTGTGTTCCAGGGTTTTCCCGAAGCCAATTCCCGGATCGATGATAAGGTTTGATCGCTTGATTCCCCCAGCAACGGCCCGGGAGACGGCATCTTCAAGGAATGCCCGGATCTCTCCCATCAGGTCGGTATAGACAGGGGCGATCTGCATGGTTCCCGGGGTGCCGAGCATATGCATGACGATCACCGGAACCGCCGCTTTTGCTGCAACCGCCACAAGTCCAGGATCCAACCGAAGTGCCCCGACATCGTTGATGATGGCGGCACCGGCGTCCAGGGCCCGTTTGGCCACAGCGGCTTTGGTCGTATCGATGGAGATGGGAATCTTGATGCGGGGAACCAGCTTTTCGATCACCGGCACGACTCGCCGAACCTCCTCCTCTATGGATACAGGATCGGAAAAGGGACGGGTGGATTCACCACCGATATCCAGGATATCAGCGCCCTCTTCAGCCAGTTTTTCACCTTGCGCAACCGCGCTGTCCACCGAAAAGAAATGTCCGCCATCTGAGAAAGAATCCGGGGTGACGTTCAGGATTCCCATGACACACGTCTTTTCACCTAGCTCCAGACAGTATCCATTCCATGCCAAACGGTATTTTGAACGCATTGGGTCAACCAACTCCGATTCGTTCCAGGAAGGTATCAGTCGTCGGATGCTTCTGCCGGAGGGTCGGAAGCATCGGATGATTCCGGCTTCGTCGGATCTTCCTTACCCTCATCCCCATTCTCAGGCTCCCTGGCGGCAGACTTCTTATCATCAGTTTCCTCAGCAGGCGCCGCTTCCCCAGCTTTGGACGGGAATTCGAATCCCGGTCGCAAGGAGAGGATCAATTCATCCAGTTCACTCCCCATGACCGTTTCCTTATCAAGCAAAAGCCCGGCCAGCTTGTGAAGAATATCCAGATTCTCGTCAAGGACCTTACGGGACAACTGATAGGCATCATCAATCAGTCGATGAATTTCGTCGTCTATCTTATTGGCTGTCTCTTCGGAATAATCCCGATGCTGTGCGATTTCACGCCCGAGAAAGACCTGCTCTTCTCCCTTGGCATAGGACAAAGGTCCCAATTTTTCACTCATGCCCCAGGTTCTGATCATCATCTGTGCCAAATCGGTGGCCTGTTTGATATCATTGGCCGCACCGGTGCTGATCCGGTTGAATATAAGCTCCTCCGCGGCACGTCCGCCAAAGGCAACGGACAGTTCGCTCTCCAACTGGTCTTTGTATTTAAAATCCCTCTCTTCGGGCAAAAACCAGGTGATACCGGCCGCACGTCCTCTTGGAATAATGGTGATTTTATTGACCACATCCGTATTGGGCAGCAGTCGTGCAACCAGCGCATGCCCGGCCTCGTGATAGGCCGTGGTCTTCTTGTCATCCTCGCGGATCACCTTGGATTTCCGTTCAAGCCCCATATAGACCTTGTCCTTGGCATCTTCCAGATCGACCATTTCGACCTTTTCCTTCTCCCTTTTAGCCGCCAGGAGTGCGGCTTCGTTGACAAGGTTTTCCAGGTCCGCACCGGAAAACCCGGGGGTACCCTTGGCCAGTACAATCTGGTTCACATCGTGTCCTATGGGGGTTTTTTTCATGTGAACCTGTAGAATCTTTTCGCGTCCCTTTATGTCGGGCAAGGGCACCACCACCTGCCGATCAAACCGTCCGGGCCGAAGCAGGGCCGGATCCAATACGTCGGGCCGGTTGGTGGCGGAAATCAGGATCACGCCCTCATTGGACTCGAATCCGTCCATCTCCACGAGAAGCTGGTTGAGTGTCTGTTCCCGTTCATCGTGCCCGCCCCCCAGGCCCGCTCCCCGGTGCCTTCCGACCGCATCGATCTCATCGATAAAGATGATGCAGGGGGCATTCTTTTTACCCTGAACGAACAGGTCCCTCACCCTGGAAGCCCCAACACCCACGAACATCTCAACAAAGTCGGAGCCGCTGATGCTGAAAAATGGGACATCCGCCTCGCCTGCAATGGATCTGGCCAAAAGAGTTTTGCCCGTACCCGGAGACCCCATCAGCAGCACGCCTTTGGGGATACGGCCGCCAAGACGTGTAAATTTTTTGGGTTCCCGCAGGAAATCAACGATTTCGCTCAGCTCCTCCTTGGCCTCATCGATGCCGGCAACGTCCTCAAATGTCACCTTGTCCTGCTGGTCCGACAGCAGCCTTGCCCTGCTTTTTCCGAAAGACATCGCCTTGCCGCCCCCGGCCTGCATCTGTCGCATGAAAAAGATCCAGACGCCGATCAAAACGATCATGGGGAACCAGGACACCAACACGGAAACGTACCACGGGGACTCAGCCGGCGGTTTGGCATTGATGGTCACGCCTTTTTGCCTGAGAATACCGATCAGGTCGCTGTCACGGGGAGAATATACTTTGAAGCGATTGCGGTTGATATCGGAAACCAGGAGTTCCTGCCCCTGGATCACGACCTCCGCTATACGTTCACTTTCCACCATGGACAGAAATTCCGTATAACTGATACTGGTCTCGGACATCTGCTGCTGGTTGAAAAGGTTGTACAACATGATCATCATGAGCATGATAACCAGCCATAACGATAGATTCTTGTAGAACGGATTCAAATGAAGTTCCCTCCCGGCTTTGAGCCCCGAGTTGAATGCTTTCCCCTGGCAACGATGGCGAAAAACAGTGTAAAATCACTCAACTCAGGTTAATAGTTGCGATATGGTAAAGACATATTAACCATCATCCGGTTTTAAGCAAGTAAAAGTTGCCGCCGCATCCCCCGAAGGGTTTGGCTGTACCAAACGGACGGTTACCACATGGGTGGTTTCGGGTCCCATCTTGACGGTATCGTCGATCCGGTATCCGCCGATCCACACAATTTTCCCTCCGCTCAAAAGCAGGGGGACCCGGGGCCGCATTTTTTTATCGATCCGATTGTCGATAAAAAAATCTTTCACCTTCTTGGAACCCATCATTCCCAAGGGGCGAAATCGGTCACCGGACCGATAGTTTCGTACTATCATAGGGAAACCGACACACCGGCCATCAAAATATGCTGTATTCACATGACCTTTGTACTCTGCCGGCACCATACTTACGTCGATTTCAGACAGCTTCAGGCAGGCACCGATCTCGGTGATGGCCACACTGCCATTTCGGGGCACGGTGTATTCAAATCCCGGGAACGTATCGCCGCCGGGTTCCTTTCCCAATCTTCTCAGCGGAATCCGTTCCCGTGTGATTACCACCCGCCCCCCTTCACACTTCAAGGAAATTTGATGCGGCAGGTGCAGAGTCCCCTCACCGGAAGCCCGTCCGAGCAGGCGAATCGCCGCTTCGACATGCTGAAACCCTATCCGCCTCAAATCTCCCTTGACCCCGGAGACGGCTTTTCTCAACAGCCTTCGCTGAACCGCTACATGCTGACTGCGGAGGTATTTTGCGTCAAGGGCCATGCAATCCCTGGTTTTGGATATGATTGATGCTTTCAACATCGGCTCAAGGAAAGCCTCCATCCACTGGTCCTCGTCCCGGATAATCTTCGACAAGCGGTTGAGGGTTTGGGGGGTTTCGGGATTGAACGACGCATTGAGTTGCGGCATCAGTTGATGGCGAATCCGGTTTCGAAAATGGCGCATATCGGTGTTGGAAGGGTCGGTGACAAATGAAAGTTCCCGGCACCGGAGATAATTCAGAATCTCGTGCCGGTCCAGATCGATCAGCGGCCGGATGACGCATCTTCCCCTCACGGGCGGGATCCCGGATATGCCAAGCGGCCCGCTCCCCCGAAGGAGAAACATCAAAACGAGTTCTGCGTTGTCATCGCTGTGGTGCCCTAAAGCGATGCGGTTAAACCCCCCTTTTTCAGAAACGCCATATAAAAAGGTATAGCGCCGCCTTCGGGCGGCCTCTTCAACGGACAACCGCTTTTTTCGGGCATAGGTTTTAACCTCCCCCTGGCCACGAAAAAACGGCAGACCAAACTGTTCGGCGAGTGTGGCAACAAACTGCTCGTCGTCGGAGGCGGTTTTCCTCAACCCATGGTTGAAATGGGCCACTCCCAACCTGAAGGGGATCACTTCGGACAGACAGCTTAAGATATGCAGCAGAGCGACCGAATCGGGTCCGCCGGAGACGCCGGCCAGGATCGCATCCCCGTTATCGATCATCTGATAAGCCGAGATGGTCCGGATTACCTTGCGGACTGTTTTATCTTGGGTAAAGTGCGACTTCAAAACGTGCAATGGGTCCGTGTCAAATTAATTTCATAGGGGTACGATGTCCGCCCCTATGTCGGCATAACACCAGTGGGCCGAAGCCTGCAGCACCGGCGCAGAAAGGCCGAAACTTTCAAGCAGATTTTCAGATTAGGGTACCCCTTAACGCAAGTCAACTCCAAAGAAGGGCCGTCAGGTGGACACCGTTTTTAATTTCCTCTTGAAAAAAAGTTTTTCTGGCGTATATTCATTGCCGGTTGTGCTAGGTGGGGAGTTAGCGGTGCCCTGTACCCGAAATCCGCTTATGCGGGGCTGAATACCCTTTATGAGAGCCTGCACCGATCAAGATGGACCGATTTGACCGGCCGCCGCGCAACAGACGGTCGCGAACCTCGTCAGGTCCGGGAGGAAGCAGCGATAAGTGATGCGGTCTGTGTCGCGGATCGTTCCCGGTCTCCATGTCGGAACATCATTTTTGGTAAGGCACGACAAAGGGTGCACAACCATTTCTTACCTTTTTTTGGCTGGTTGGACCGGTCAATCCCTGCGACCTCTTCCCCCATGCAAACCTTTTATTTGTCGGCTTGACATTAGATCAACCAGTCTTATTTTTTTGACACTGCGACGGGAACCTTTATCTAAAAAAATCAGGAGATAACACCGGGAAATGAGCAAAAAAAACAATAGTGGTACGGATTCTGAAACTGAGAATGTCCTGAAAGATGAGGAGGCGGCATCCACGACGGAATCGGAAGCGGGTTCAGATAAAGCGGGAAAAGATCTGGTTCAGGATCTGGAAGAAAAACTGGATGATGCCAAACAGGAGACGGCACAAACATATGATCGGTATCTAAGGGTTGCGGCGGATTTTGAAAATTACAAAAAACGTACCTCCCGTGAAATGGACGACCTCAGGAAATACGCCAAAGAAGCCCTTTTAAGAGACCTGTTGTCGGCTGTGGATAACCTAGAGCGGGCCATAGAGTCTTCCGCCGATAACCAAAACCAGGACCAGGGCATCATTCAGGGGGTCGACATGACCCTAAAAGAGCTGTTGAAGATACTGGAAAAAAATCAGGTTAAACCTGTCGAGGCGGTGGGCGAAATGTTTGACCCGGCCTATCATCAGGCATTCATGACGGAAGAGAGCGGAGAGCACCCGGATAACACTGTGCTCAAGGAACTGCAGAAGGGATACACGCTTCACGACCGGCTGCTCAGACCGGCTATGGTAGTGGTGGCAAAAACTGAAACGGAAATCGAAGCCGAGGCGCCGGAAAGCGCATCGGATGACAGTTGATGAACAATATGATCATAAAGATAATAGACACTATTTTTTCAAGGAGGAGAGCAAATGGGTAAGATCATTGGAATCGACCTGGGCACCACAAATTCCTGTGTTGCCATTATGGAGGGGGGAGATGCAAATGTCATCACCAATCCCGAAGGGGGCCGAACGACCCCTTCCAGCGTCGCCATGTCGGACAGCGGTGAGCGATTGGTGGGCCAGATCGCCAAACGGCAAGCCATCACCAATCCGGAAAATACCGTGTTTGGCGTCAAACGGCTGATCGGCCGCAAATTCGCTTCAAAAGAGATTCAGGATGACATCAAGATTTTACCCTACAAGATCCAGCAGGCGGATAACGGGGATGTCCGGATCAATCTGAACGGCAAGCTACACAGCCCGGCGGAAATCTCTTCATTTATCCTGTCTAACATCAAGAAAACCGCAGAAGAGTATCTGGGCGAAACGGTGACCGACGCCGTCATCACCGTACCCGCTTATTTCAATGACAGCCAGCGCCAGGCCACAAAAGACGCCGGGAAAATTGCAGGTCTCAATGTACAGCGGATTATCAACGAACCGACAGCGGCTTCTCTGGCTTACGGACTTGACAAAAAAAAGGAGGAGATGATTGCCGTTTTTGACCTGGGTGGCGGCACCTTCGATATCTCCATCCTGGAGATCGGGGAGGGTGTGTTCGAAGTCAAGGCCACCAACGGCGACACCCACTTGGGCGGAGAAGATTTTGATCTCCGCATCATCGAATACCTTGCCGAGGAGTTTAAAAAAGACCAGGGGATCGACCTGAGAAATGACAAGATGGCGCTGCAACGGCTAAAAGAAGCCGCGGAAAAAGCAAAAATGGAATTGTCCACCTCCATGGAAACCGATGTCAACCTGCCGTTTATCACGGCGGATGCCAGCGGCCCCAAACACCTCAACATCAAGATCAATCGGGCCAAACTGGAATCCCTGGTGGCCGAACTACTCAACCGGGTGGAGGGGCCCTGCCGGATAGCGTTAAAAGATGCGGGGCTGAACCCGGGCGAGATCAACGAGGTGATACTGGTGGGCGGCATGTCCAGAATGCCGGCGGTCCAGGAAAGTGTCAGGAAAATATTCGGGAAAGAACCCCACAAGGGCGTTAATCCGGATGAAGTGGTCGCGCTGGGTGCGGCCATCCAGGGCGGGGTATTGAAAGGCGATGTGAAGGATGTCCTGCTGCTGGATGTTACGCCCCTGTCCTTGGGCATCGAAACCCTGGGCAGCGTCATGACCCGACTCATCGAGAAAAATACGACGATTCCCACCAAGAAGAGCCAGGTGTTTTCAACGGCAGCGGACAACCAGCCGGCGGTTTCCATCCATGTTCTGCAAGGAGAGCGGGAGATGGCGTCCGGAAACAAAACCCTCGGACGATTCGAACTGGTGGGCATTCCGCCGGCGCCACGGGGTGTCCCCCAAATCGAAGTCACCTTCGATATCGATGCCAACGGCATTGTGAACGTCTCGGCCAAGGATATGGCAACGGGTAAAGAGCAGTCCATCCAGATCACCGCCTCCAGCGGTTTGAGCGAAGAGGAGATCGACCAGGCGGTAAAGGATGCCGAACTCCACGCTGATGAGGACAAGAAAAAACGAGCGCTGGTGGATGCCAAAAACCAGGCAGATGCCTTGATTTACCAGACCGAAAAATCATTGAAGGACCTCGGGGACAAGGTGGATGAAGAAACCCGCACAAAGGTCGGAGAGGCCATCGAGCCCTTGAAAAAGGCGATGGAGGGTGAAGATGCCGAAGAGATCACGCGTTTGAGTGAAGCCCTCACCCAGGCGTCCCATAAGCTTGCGGAGGCAATGTATCAGCAGGCTTCCGCTGCGGGTCAGGCAGGCGCTGCCGG
The DNA here is from genome assembly GCA_964631805.1 of uncultured Desulfobacteraceae bacterium. Lineage (GTDB taxonomy): Bacteria > Desulfobacterota > Desulfobacteria > Desulfobacterales > CAZWAE01 > CAZWAE01. The sequence goes on from CAZWAE010000060.1 coordinate 9,567, forward strand.
AGCCGGGCCGGAAGGGGAGCAACCGGGAGGTTCGGCCCCCCAGGATGATGATGTGGTGGATGCCGATTTTGAAGAGGTTAAAGAGGACGAAAAAAAATAATCCCGCATTGATTTTATCAGTGCCCGTCCAGAAATAGGGATTTTTGCGTGAGATCAAGGAGGGCGCCAGATTTAACCCGGAGGAATAGCGTGCTATTTTGAGGAGTTAAATCATGGTGTCCGACGCCGATATCGCGGAAAAAGACCATTTATGGATGGGCACTATCTAATCCCGCGTGTGCCTGCCGCCGCGGGATTTTTCTTTGGGTCGGTATGATTAGCCGGCGAATTTACAAATGAAACTATTGTGTGAGGGAAATGGATGATCACCGGTCCGGCCCTGAAGGAGTTAAATAAGGATTTCGGAAATGTGAACCATGGTGACATCATTGTACTCGGCGAGATATCGGCGGATACCCCGGATCGTTTCCGGGAAGGGGTGCCCGATTCCTACGGCCCTGCCGAATTTGACGGCCCGCCGCCTCAAATTCAACAGTTGGCGGAAAACCGACGATGCGTCGGGGGTGTTGTCCAAAAAGATGTTCCGATGGCCGGCGGCCATCTTCATTTGCAGGGCGGTTTGATAGGCAACCGATCTTCCTGACGTCAAGCTGTCGATAAAAAACAGACCGCTGGACTTAATCGCAGAGAGCGCTGTGGTAATATCTTCCGAGGTTGAGGTGTACCGTGATCCCATGTGATTGTTCACACCCGAAGCATGGGGAATATCGTTGATGTTCTCATGGACGATATCTTGGATTTTTCCCGCTTCGCTGCCCACATAAAGCGCGCCAGGTCCCGGATGTAAAGTCGAATCAAACGGTTCCATGGGCTGATGCAGCATCACCTCATGACCGTTTTCATGAATCTCAACCGCGAGTTCACTGGAGAGGTTCAGTCTGGGCAGAACCGAAAAGGTAATGGGCACCCCCAATTTAAAAAACCGTCGGAGGTATGGACGGCTATAACCGATATCATCGATTATCAATGCCATCCGGGGTGAATCGGTGGATGTGCTATGCCATGCCCAGGCAGTCGACGGGGATGGGAAGCAGCCCAACCCGAGGGTAGCACCTGCCAACATAACAATACTTTTCCGTAGAAAGAGCCTACGATGCACGATTTTCTCTCCTAATTGATATGGTCCCTCGGATGACGTGCCAGCCGCAAGGAAGGGCCTGCGATGCAAAAGGATGCAGGCGGGCTTTTTGCAACGAACATAGGGACGTTGAAGCTACAACTTATGGTGAATATTGTCAAATGGTAATACAATATTCACGTTTGACATAAATCATCTAATTTCTTATAATTCCAGGCAATCGGAAAACCCGCTTGCCAATCATCGAAAGGAATCGCCATGTTTCAGATCTCTGCAGAGGAAACTTACCAGGATGGTGATATTATTTTTAAGGAGGGAAATGCCGGAGACTGGATATATGTGGTCATATCGGGAGCCGTGGAGATTTCCAGGGAGATTGAAAACAAGAATGTGGTCATCGATATATTAGGGCCGGAGCAGGTTTTCGGCGAGCTCGGATTTATTTCCCAAGCACCCCGTTCCGCCACGGCAAAGTCCGTGGGAGAAACGGAGATCGGCATCATCGACCGGGATTTCCTGGATCAGGAGTTCAACAAACTTTCCGGAGACTTCAGGTTAATTTTAAAAAGCATGGCAAAACGTCTTAAAAAGACAACGGATGTGGCCCTTGAAGCGAAATTGCGACGCCGGGATCAGCGGACTCAAAAAATATTGTCTCTCACTTTTAAAAGTGACGCGGGGCTGGTCAAGGCGTTTACGGAAGATATGAGCATCGGCGGAATGTTTATCCGGACCGTAAAACCGCTGCCCGCCGGAGAGGTTTTTACTCTGAAACTCACTCTCCCGAAGACGGCCCAACCTATCAAAATCGGTTGTGAAGTTGCCTGGACCCGCAAGGAAAGCAAAGCGGAACCTCCCGGAATGGGCGTAAGGTTCGTTCAAATCTCAGAGGCAGACCAACACCGGCTGAAGGCAGAGCTGGCAAAAAAGAGAAAGTAAGCCGCCTCTTCCCACCATTTTCAACAGATCACAGAAAGGCATGATACCGCCGTTGCCAGTGGCAACATCACAATGCCGCCCTAAATGAGGCATTGACGCTCCCGCCAAAGTGGGTAATAATTATCCAGCCACCAAGGAAGCGGGTAAATAATACCCGCAGATGCTCCGGAATTCTTCAATCCAGGTGATCATGGGTTCCCCCGTCTGACACATCGGATACCGCCTCTGGCGGCATGGCGGTACCGCCGCATCATTATGAACGAATTGGCACTAATTTTGCGTATCATTGTCTCATCATGAATCGATCAAGATATGATAAATGGCTCGTCGGCATTCCGCCGATCATAATCGTCGGGGCGGTGGTGGTTCTGCTTCCGATTTTCACATTGATGACAATGCAGACCATCACGCGCCAGAAAGAAAACAGCATCCGGCTCTTGTCGGAAAAGGGAGCGGCACTAATCCGGTCCTTTGAGGCGGGAACCAGAACCGGTATGATGGGGCATTGGCGAAGTGCATTCAAGCTCCAGCGATTGATCATGGAAACCGCCCAGCAGCCGGATATCGATTACATCCTGGTAACGGATGCAGGCGGGATCATTCGCGCTGCGAACGATCCGAAGATCCTCGGCAAGACCCACGGCACCGGGCTTGATTTGACCTCAATCGGCAGCAGTAAAGCGGTTCAATGGCGTATGGTCCCCGCCGGTCCCCATGGGAATCTGTTTGAGGTGTTTAGACGGTTTTCGCCGCTGAAACGCCCGTGGAAAGGCCGGGGCGCCGCCGGACGGCCCGGCATGATGCACCAACGATGGGGTCAATTTCTCCCGGAGATGGAAGGATCCGAAGAGCCGGAAAAACTGACCATTTTCATCGGGCTCGACATGAGCAGCATCGAAACGGCAAATAAAGCCGACACACGGCATACCATCATTATGGGTATCGTACTGCTGGTTGTCGGGTTTACGGGCATGATGCTCATCTTTCTGGTCCAGGGCTACCGCCAGACCCGGACATCCCTGTCGAGAATCCGGGCTTTTTCCGACCAGGTTGTGGAAAACATGCCCATCGGTCTCATCGCTGTGGACCGGGAAAACAGGATCGTTTCGTTTAATCAAACAGCCGGCTCGATCATCGGTATGGCGCCCGAAACGGTCTTGGGATCACCTGCTCAAGCAGGGCTTCCGCCGGATCTAACCAAACATCTGACCGATTCGGACACCCGTGTGGACAGTTTGGAGCGGGAAATGGACTGCTTGATGTTGAGCGGGGACACGGTTCCGCTGGCGCTCAGCATCTCCGGGTTGCATGATGATTCGGGAACCTGTCTGGGATCTTTGCTTCTGATCAAGGATCTTCGTGAGGTCAGAGCCCTTCAGAAGGAGGTGGTGAGAAGCCAGCGGATGGCAACGGTGGGCAAACTGGCCGCCGGCGTCGCCCATGAAATTCGCAATCCGCTGAGTTCCATCAAAGGCTTCGCCACCTATTTCAAAGAAAAATATCAAAACGACCGGGAAGATCAGCAGATCGCGGCCATCATGATCCAGGAGGTGGATCGATTGAATCGCGTGGTGAGCCAGCTTCTTGAATTTGCCCGGCCGGTGTCGCTGAACATCAAGCCGGTTAACATCGATCCGCTGATTGAAAATTCCCTGGAACTTGCCCGCCGGCAGGCCGAAGAAAAAAAGATCCGGATTGAATATCGTGTTCACAAAAATAACTTTGAAGTTCCGGCGGATCAGGACCGGCTGAATCAGGTCTTTTTGAACCTATATCTGAATTCCATAGACGCCATGACATCGGGGGGGGTTCTCGGTGTCGAGATTGACGAGGCCCCTTTCAACCGCGGGATATGGATCCGGGTATCGGATACGGGCACCGGTATCTCCACCGCGGACATTCCGCATGTCTTTGATCCCTATTACACAACCAAACCGACCGGCACCGGCCTGGGGTTGGCCATTGCCCACAACATCATTGAAGCCCACGGCGGACAGATTAAAGCGGAAAGCCGCGCCGGGAAGGAAACCGTCATGAGCATTTTTTTACCTTACGGAGAAAAGTCCCATTGAAATGAAAAAAAAGCATACCATATTGGTGGTGGATGACGACAGTGCCCACCGGACCATGCTCCGGGCCCTCATCAATGGCTGGGGATACCACGTGATAGAAGCGGAGGACGGATCCGTCGCCGTGGAAAAAGTAACTGAGCGCCCCTTTGACCTGATACTGATGGATATCCGTATGGTGAAGGTCTCCGGCATCGAAGCTCTGGAACAGATCAAGTCTTACAACCCGGCGATCCCGATCATCATCATGACCGCATACTCCTCCATCGAAACGGCAGTGGATGCACTTAAAAAAGGGGCTTACGATTATCTAACCAAACCCCTTGATTTCGATGCACTCCGCCTGTCCCTGGAAAGAGCGATGGAACACCTCGAACTCAAAAGAGAAAACCAGCGGCTGAAGGAAAGCATCGGCAAACAGTTCGATACCGGGAGCATCATCGGCAGCAGCACCGCCATGGTGGGTCTTTTAGATACCGTCGCACATGTTGCCCCCTCCGAGGCGACAGTCATGATCACCGGAGAATCGGGAACCGGAAAAGAGTTGATCGCCGGTGCCGTACATTTCAACAGTCCCCGAAAAAACGGCCCCTTCATCAAGATCAATTGTGCCGCCATCACAGAAACCCTTCTGGAATCGGAACTGTTTGGACACGAAAAAGGTTCCTTTACCGGTGCCGATCGGATAAAAGAGGGAAAATTCAGGCAAGCGCACGGCGGTAGCCTTTTCCTAGACGAAGTCAGCGAGATGCCGCTGACCATGCAAGTCAAACTCCTGCGTGTTCTTCAGGAGCGCGAGATCACAAGGGTTGGCGGCGACCAGGTCCTGCCGGTGGATGTTCGTTTGATCGTGGCCACCAACCGGGATCTTTCCGACCTCATCACCAGCGGACAGTTTCGGGAAGATCTGTTCTACCGTCTGAATGTCGTGACACTCAAAATTCCGCCGCTCCGATCAAGAAAAGATGACATCCCACTTCTCGTTCATCATTTTATAAAAATCTTTTCGGAAAAAAACCGGAAAAAAATTGACGGTGTGACACCTGCCGCCATGGATCATCTCATCAAACATCGCTGGCCCGGAAATGTACGAGAATTGATGAATGCCGTAGAAAGGGGAGTTGTTCTTTCCAGGAGTGATTATTTAAAAAAGGAAGATCTTCCCATCATTGAAACCATGGATGAAATGGATGGGGAAACCGGCCGGTCAACGGAAAGCGGCATGGTGGACATTCCCCTGGAACAGATCGAAAAAACGACCATTCTTAACACGCTGGCATCGGCGGATGGAAATAAAAGCGAAGCGGCCAGAAGGCTCGGCATCACCCGGAAAACCCTTCATAAAAAACTGAAAAAATACGGGATGATGCCGTAATATGACTCAGATGGCACCCAAACCCCAGAGCCTGCTTTTAGCAGCCCGGATCATACGCCAGTTAAAAGTGGGGTTATCTGTCGACGGCCGGGTGATGCAGTATATCGACTCCACCTATCTCAACCCTTCCGATGATGAACTGCGTGAACTTTTTGCCGATGCCGAACCATCTCAGAATGCTTCCCTGTTTGAACTGGTATTCTCTCCGGACGAAGCCTTCCAGATTCAAATCGAAAGCGATCTGGAAGCAGTTGGTTGCGAAACCACCGACGAACGCAAAGTGATTGACGCAGTTTTGGCCCGCCCGCTTAAGACGCGTATCGTTTTCCCCACCCGGCATCTTTCCATAATCGTCCCCATGCCACCTGAGAATGTCGAACGCTTTGTGGGTCTTTTAAACCTCAGCCGGCGCGTGCACCCTTCCATCGTCCGGACCGCCAACCGTTTTCTGGACCCCTCCATGAGAACCGTTGCAAAGGTGATCCTGCGCAATACAAAGGGATCGTTCGCACAGGAAGAGATCCAATTCCTGTGTCGCTTTATTGAAAAATCAGGTGCCGGTTTCCCGGAATTTCGGGTGTGCCTGGAACTGATACTGGAACTCTTCAGAGACAATCCGGACCATCCCTACGTGCACCAGCTTCTGATGGAAAAAAAACGGTACCATCTCAAAAACCTGGAAACCATGGAAAAGCTTGATTCCCAAATCGACGGGCACAACATGGAAACCCTTCTTCTCAAGGGGATACGCATCCCTTATCTGGACAGGAATGAAACGAAAAAACAGATCGCCCGGCTTGACACCATCGGCAGGATGGTCTTTGGACGTAACTTTTTAATGCCCCAAAAAACGCCTCCGGTACAACAGGGCGAATGCGTCACCATTGAAAAGATCGACCAGATGATAAAATATTTATCATAAAATCGTCGACTGCGTCAGCTTAAGGTTCGCGCAAAAATAAATTGGCAAATTTTGCGTTTACAAGAATGCCTGATTCGGTTAAATAGCTTTCCTTATGAAACCGATTACCGTCATATGGCCCTTCCTGCTTTTTATCTTACTGGTTCCGGTCCCCTCATTCGGTGACGCGGCAGCACCGGCCGCTCAAACCCCGTCCTCCGGCAGCGCCCTCGGGCTGGATGAAATCCTGGCCCGAATCGAGGAACGCTATTCTGTTACCGGGTTTTCCGCCCGCTTTCACCAGACCTCCGTTTTGAAAGCCATGGACATCACGGATACGGCCAAGGGAATGATCCACATCAAACGCCCCGGAAAAATGCGATGGGAATATGAATCCCCGGAAACACAGACGATCATCTCGGATGGTTATCAGCTGTGGATATTCAGGCCGGATGACAACCAGGTTTTAATCGGAAAAGCACCCGATTTTTTCGGAGACGGAAAGGGGGCCAGCTTTCTGTCCGATGTTCGACAGATGCGGAATAACTTTACCATCACCCTGCAGGATAAACCGGACAGCGACAATCACATCCTGAAGCTGGTGCCAACCGGCAAGGAGATGGACATCGCCGAAATTTTGCTGTCGATCTCCTGGACGACTTTCGATATCGAAGAGGTCATCACCCTCAACGCCTATGGAGATGAAACTAAAATCGTACTGGATGAGATCACGTTTCAAAAAGAATTCGATGACCAATTGTTTAAATTTCTCATTCCCTCCGGGGTGGAAGTGCTGCAAATGGCGGAATAGGGCTATCGGTCGATTAAAACGGCGGTCCTTAGGCGGCCTTAGCGGCGAGTTTTGGCCGACAGGAGGAGCGATGCCCATAGACCGGCCCGACAAGAGGAGTCGAAATGAAAGATAAGATCAGAAGCCTGCTCAAGGAAAGACGGGCCATCATGCTCGCCCACAACTATCAACCGGCTGAAATCCAGGAGTTGGCGGATCTGTGCGGAGATTCACTGGAATTGAGCCGGAAAGCAGCACGGACCGATGCCGAGGTTATCGTTTTCTGCGGCGTTCATTTCATGGCGGAAACCGCATCCATGCTGTCACCCGACAAAACCGTGCTGTTGCCCAACCATAAGGCGGGTTGCCTCATGGCAGATATGATCACGGCGGAAGGCCTGAAGATGAAAATCGAACAACTTCCGCCCATGCCGGTGGTAACTTACGTCAACTCGACAGCGGATGTGAAAGCGATCTCAACCATCTGCTGCACGTCGGCCAATGTGATAGAGGTGGCCAACAGCCTGGACTCCGACGAGATGCTGATGACCCCCGACCGGAACCTTGCCATGTATGCGGCATCCCGCACCGGGAAAAAGATACACTATTGGGATGGATACTGTCCGACCCATGAACGTTTGACGATCAAAGCTGTGGAAACCGCAAGGCAGGCGCATCCCGGGGCCGTCTTCATGGCGCACCCCGAGTGCCGTCCGGAAATCCTTTCAGTGGCGGACGTCATCGCCAGCACCTCCGGAATGATCCGGCACGCCAACGCCTCCGATGCCGAGTCCTTTATCGTGGGTACGGAGATCGGCCTGCTGTATGGCCTGAAAAAAGCCAATCCTGATAAGGCATTTTATCCCGCATCGGAAAAGATGGTCTGCCGGAACATGAAAAAAATCACCCTTTCGGACATTGTAAAATCTCTGGAAACCATGGAAGGAGAGGTGAAGGTTCCGGAAAAGATCCGGATACCCGCCGTGAAGGCAGTGGAAAAGATGATCCACCTTTCCCAGTGACCCGGATGGGCCGGTCCGGTTTAGACAAAAGTGCATAGCATCATAGAGTTAAGAAACCCTACCAGGAGGGCAGGGCTTTGGGTTACCCCTGGAAGGGGATGTTTTACGATTGAAAGGGTAAAATATGAAATTCGAATATCGAAATCTGAAAAAAACTACCCCCCCACCATCTCTTCCGGAATATCGGCGTTGGTATAGGATTTCTGAACATCAT
>CAZWAE010000061.1:0-17989 GCA_964631805.1 uncultured Desulfobacteraceae bacterium
CATCGCCGCGGAATTGATCGCCGCCAGGGCGGGGTAGACCCTTATCGGGTAGCATTCGATTAACCCATAACTTCATATTCCAATCATGCAAGCAGATATCTATGTCAATCCTAAAATGTCAAAAAAGGGGGGGTGGACCAGTTTTGAAAGCGATCCCCATATGCGGGAAACCCAAAAAAGGATCCACCAGAGGTGTCTGCCGTGCATTAAAAACCTATATCAGCAGCTTCTGGAGGGGAAAAGGTCAATCGATTTGGGACCCGCTTATGTATGCTGGAAGGTTGTCCTGGTCCTAGAGAGCATCGAAGAGTGTCTGATGGTATTGGAAACATATCGAGACACCTATTTAGGTACCCGTTATATTTGCGGCAGGTACGGGAGTAAAAATGGTTCTGGCACCCAGGCAATTGTAGTAGTGGCGGAAAATGAGCTGGAAAGAGACCTTTTAATGCACGAAATGGGATCCTGTCTTTCCATACTTGGATTGAAACGGGATCTTTTTTTTTCAAAAGGCTGCGCTGATCCTTTTGAGAAGGTGGCAGGGCCGTGGAGGAAGTGGCAAAAGAACACCCCCATCAGAACCGATCGAAATATGCGGAAAGTGATCGATCAGCTCGAAAGTTTGCTTCGGTGGGTGTGACCGGCTATCTTCTGTTAGGGGGTGAATTGTTGTTATGAAGGACGTGATCCCCACGATTCAATCCGTGATGTTCGACCTGGACGGAACGCTTATCGATTCCGTGCCGGTCTACTTCCAGTTGATGCAGGCCATTCTCCAAACCGTCGGGCTTCCCCCTGCCCCCGACCCGTTGATCGCCGAATTCATGACCCGGGGAATCAGCACCCTTGAGAAAATGATCCCGGAAGAGAAACAGGATCAAAAGGAGGAATTGATAGCGCAATGCATCACGGTGGGGCGCAGGATGTCCTGGGAGATGTTTCGCAACCAGGTTGAACTGATACCCGGGGTGGGCAGACTGTTTGCCACCATTTCCCGCCGCAAGATCCCCATCGCCGTGGTCAGCTCAACGGAAAGGCGCAACATGGACCGAAAGCTGTTGCCGCTGGACCGCAGGGGTATCAGAGAACACCTGGCAGAAGTCATCGCCATCGAGGATGCCCCAAGAAAGAAACCGTCTCCCGATCCGCTGATCGTTTGCGCCCGCAGGCTGGCAGTAACACCGCTCCGCAGCATTTATATCGGTGACTCCCACGTGGACATTCAGGCTGGCAAGGCCGCCGGCATGTTGACCGTCGGCGTTCTAACCGGACTTGACGACCGCCAAACCCTTGAGCGGGAAAATCCTACAATGGTAAGGGAGAGCGTTGCGGATTTAATTCCCCTTTTCATCAATTAGACACCGCAGATTAACTCTTGGATCCGTATTTTTCCTCCTTGTACCCCCTTTCGGTGGCAAAATCATTGAAAGATGCAGGCATCTCACCCACGATCAGTGATTTCAAGGCGTTGATATTGTCGTGGTCCTCCCCCAGGCGGGGCCTCAATGCGTGAACGGCCCTGCCGATCGACCTGTCGAGAGAAGCTTGAAATTTCTCGCGGGCTTCTGCCGGCAGGGCGTTGTACTGTTTGACCAGGTTGGAGACCCAATTGTCAAGGGTGCCGATGTCCAGCTCCTCTTTAGGGTAGACGTAGCCCTCCAGGGCTCCTGCTGAGGATGCAAACTCGAAAAGATCTTTTTCCAATGTCATCTCTTTACTCCTTTTGTTTTTCTGATGTCCATGCCAGGCGTACCGTGTCCCCGTCTTTCAGGCCGAGGGCCTGCTTCAGGTTGAACGAGGAAATGACTTCAAGCACATGGTTTTCGTGGATACGGACCGATTCACCGGGTTTGACCACGGCCGCATCGATGCCGTTCAGTGCGATTTTCTTCACCTGGGCCGCACAGTAGACTGGATCGTCGGGGACAAGTTCGAAATCCACAGCTGAAAACAGAAGATCCAGCTTGTCCACATCCGTATGGTCGATCCTGACATTGAGGGTGCCGGGAAAAGGCCGGTAGCCCAGCATTTTTTTGCACTGCAGGACAACCCACTCCACCTGGGTAAAATAGGCTCCCTTTCCGGCACCGCTCTGTATCACTCCGGATATTTCCATTAACGTTACATCCAATTGCCGATATCTTCCACGGGGCGGAAGATTTTATGATGGCATCACCATCGTGTTGCCGGTTGAACGACAACCCGGTCGATTACGCAAACTTATCGATCTCCTCCTGAACCTCGATGGACCAGGGCTCATTCAGCAGCTGCCCCCTTCCAAGACGGATCCATAGAACATCTGCATAACGGGATTTGTCCTTGGAAACGTTTGCCTTGGCAAAGAAACTGCGGTATTTGTTGCGCCGATCCTCAGGGTTCAAATCACGAACGATCAGCTCTACATTTTGCTGCTCATCGGGCACTGCGCTAGGGTCTGTAAGGACAAAAGTGTCGTATTCTTTTTGTGCCATTAAATTTACCTCCTTGATAACAAGAAAAAAGTTCAGGATTATCTTGTTAGGGTTGTCATTGTTTCAAATCGATCTTCAGCCACATTATTTATAGCCGAATTTTTGCCAGTTGGCGTTCACCTTATCTTGGATTTCCTGTGGGTATACATTGTCAAAGGAAACCCTGATGGGCAGGTCGGATTTCGGCCAATCCAGCGGGAAGGTGCAGTCGAATAGCACCTTGGCACCCATGCTGACCTTACGCTCTTCCGGTGAGGCAAAAGGATTCAACGGCGTTCCCGGCGCATTTTCATATTTATGGATATCGCGGATGGGGTGGCACTTGGTGGACAGGGCATGGATCACGGCATCCTTGCTATATATGTCGGTATCTTCATCCACCACGATGGTCATGTGGAACCATGGCGACAGTTTGCTGCCGTAGATCAGGTTGCCGATCTGGGTGGCAATGCCGGTGTAGGCGGTTTTCACGCCAACCACTACCATGTGATGGGTTGATTCGGGCAGCATATAAACACCGGTGATGGGAATCCCCTGGCTTTCCAGCAGCTTGTGCATTTCCAGGCCCAGGGAGAAGGAGCGCAGCAGCTGGCCTTCATCCACGGGCATGCCCATGTTGGAGATCATCATGATCGGATTGTTGCGATAGGTGATCGCCTTGATCCGGTAGACGGTTCTCGGTTCGCGCGGCGAGGTGCGGTAGCCGGTGTATTCGCCAAAAGGGGCTTCTTCGATCTCGATGCCGGGAATTACTTCTCCCTCGATGATGATCTCTGCCGAGGCCGGCACCATCAGATCGCAGGTCTCGCACTGAACCACCTCAACCGCTTCACCCATGAGCTGACCGGCAAACTGGTCTTCCGGAATGGGGGATGGTGCGCAGGAAGCCAGGCTTGACATGGGATCGGCGGACAGCACCGCGGCAAACGGCATGTTCTGGTTGCGTGGCGCATACTTGCCGTGGAACATCTTGCCCATGTCGGAAAAAGGCAGCACCGGTCCCACCATGGTCTTTTCGTCAAACACCATCATGCGGTACATACCCCAGTTGATCTCCTCATTGTCGGGATCCTTGCTGACGACGAAGTGCCAGGTGGCCAGGTAGCGGCCACCGTCACCGCCGTGAACCATGGGGCCGGGCAGGTGAAACAGGTTGGCATCGTCACCCAGAAGGATGTTCTCCTTGCAGGGGGCATCTTTTTTATCAACGGTCACCGGAGCTATGGGTTCCTCTTTGGTCCTTTTGACATACTCGTTGGCAATTTCCGGAATGGGTGCCTCGGCATCCAGCCCCATGGCAATGGCCAAACGGCGATAAGTGGCCATGGGAGCCCCAAGGCTTTCAAAACCCGGGTAGTCTTTGATATTCTTAAAATAGGGGGAGGGTGCCTGCTCCTCGCAGACCCTTCTGGTAATGGCGCCCATTTCCATATCCCAATCGACCTCCTGGTCTATGGAGATCATATCGCCGCTCTCTTCCAGCGCCTTCATAAATTCACGGTTATCTTTTGGACAGTTGTACGACATTGAAAACTCCTTTCTCCGATTCCGGCTTGCGCCGTATTAAATATTACTTTTCTCCGGATAGATCCGGTCGCAAGAATAAAAAACAATGAAAAAAATACACGCCGACATCTGAGTCGTTACCGGTGTCGGGATCGAAACAGGTCCGGATGTTAATACCGGTTCCAATCCCTTCCCTGACGCCGATGGTGTAGACATGGGCCATAATCCACGTAAAAGCATGGATGTTTCTGGCAAAGGGTCTAATCCGGCTACGACAGCTTCTCGACCACCGCTTCCCATTTTCCCTGGGCTTTTAGAATAAACTCGGCCAGTTCACGGACAACCCCTTTGCCGCCGGCGGCACGGGTAATGTGTGCGGAAACGTCTTTGGCTTCCGGGGCGCCATCCGAGGGTGCCACCGGGAAACCGACCCGGCTCATCACCCCCAAATCGATCATCTCATCTCCCACGTAGCAAAAATCCTCGTCTTTAAGGCCCGTCTCTTTTTGGTATTCATCCAGCTTGGCGATCTTGGCGCCCGTGCCCCAGCGCAACTCTTTTGGGACCTCGTAGATTTCGCCGATCACATCCATGGCTCTTGACACCTTGCTGGTCAGGAAAGAGACGCCGATTCCGGCTTCCATCAATGCCTTGCAACCGATGCGATCCACCAGGGAGAAGCATTCCGATTTGATTCCATCGTCTGTGTAGTAAAGGGTGTTGTCGGTAAGGATTCCATGGATATCCAGGATAACGAATTTAACCTGCTTGGCCAATTCCACCGAGCGATCTGCATTTGTCATACCAACCTCCTTGGCGTAAAGGGCTATTTGTAGCCCATTTGGGTGACTTTAACGACCCAGTCATCCCAGGATCCCTGGGCTCTGAGAATGAATTCACAGATCTCCCTTATGGGACCGCGGCCACCCGGTGCCTTGGTGATCCAATCGGCCGCCGCTTTGACTTCATCCACGGCATCGGCCGTTGCCGCGGTAAAACCCGCCGCCTGCATGACGGCCAGATCGGTGATTTCACACCCGATGTAGGCGGTGTCGGCCGCATCCAGGTCGTGCTCCCTGCGGAGTTCATCGAGCCTGGCCGCTTTGTCTTTGACCTTGAAGTAGGTTTTGTCCATCTTCAGTTCTTTGGCTCGGAAAAAACCCTCATCCCCTACCGAGGTACTGTCCAGGAAGATGACCTGAATTCCATTCATTTTCAGAGACAGATCCCCGAAACCGTCTACGTGCCAGAAACCAAAACGCTTGCGGCCCTCCACATCACAATAGAGTGTGTTGGGCGTCAGCACGCCGTGGACATCATGGGCGAACAGCTTCACCCGGCGGGCTTTTTCCATAGCCCTGGCCTGATCTTTTTCAAATGCCATCCTTATTCTCCTGTATGGTTTGTGGCTGACGCGATATTCTGACGGTCATTACCTCGGCGCTTCAAGCCAGTTTCAAAACGCCCCATTTTGAAATGGGCGCCTCATACTTAACTGGGGGTATACACCCGCAAAATCTCGCTGGTGCCGCCACTGACCGTCAGTTCGTTGAATTTAGAAAGAATGTCTGAGCGCTTGGCGGTTTCCACCCACGCTTTTGAGAACTTGGCGTAAGTCTCCAGATCCTCGAATTCCGCCTCCCAGGTCACCTGGTCGCTGGGGCTGATATACCATTCGTACACGCGCACCACCGGGGACTCCTCCATTCCCGCCGTAGCGGTTTTAAGCAGTTCAACCACCTTTGCGGCACATCCCTTTTTAACCATGAAGGTTCTGCGATTGACGATCATGTTTTACCTCCTTTTCTTTTTCTGTTTTACCGGGTCTATCCCATGCGGTTCAGCAGACGGACCGGATCCTCAAATCAATCCAATCCCAGCTCCTCCCAGCGCTCCTTGATGCGCTCGAGCACATCATCGTTCATTTTAACCTGAACCGGCTTTTCCTCCCATTCAAATGGAAAGGTGGCATCCATGATGATCCGCGAGGTGATGAACTTGTTTTCGTCATGACTCAAAGCCGGGTCCAGAGGGGTGGAACGACCCCGGTTGATAATCTGGGTCCCGCGCTGCGGATCGTAGCGCGTGGCAAGGGCCCACCAGACCCGCGGCAGATCGTCGGCACGGATATCGTCGTCCACGATGATCAGCCCTTTCAGACCGTAGGTGCAGGTATGGCTGGCCAACACTGCTGCCGCGATCTGGTTGCTGTGCCCCGGATACATCTGTTTTACCGAGATGATGGCCCAGAATCGGCCGCAGGCCTCGGGGGGCATGTAGACCGACTGCACCCCTTTCATGCCCATGCGGGTCAGTTCGGTCCACAGGGTGGCGTTGCGAACGAATGCCAGCATCATGTGGTTGTCGTTCACCGGTCGGCCCACGGACGCCGCCAGCATGATGGGATCGTTGCGGTGATAGATCCGCTTCACGTCAATGGCCGGTTTTTTGATGGTCTTATTGAGTTCGTCGGTGTAAAATCCGGTGTATTCGCCAAAAGGACCCTCCGGACGCAGATTGTCGCCGTCAATATAGCCTTCCAGGACGATCTCTGCGGTGGCCGGGATGGGCAGGCCGGTCAACGGCGCTTCCACGATCTCCACAGGTTCACCGCGCAACGTGCCCACCACATCATATTCGCTGGCATTTTCCACCATGGCGCTTCCTGCCAGCATCAGCAACGGGTCGCATCCCACAACCAGGCAGATGGGCATCTTCTTTCCGGCCTTGCGCCACTTCTGCAGGATGCGGTCGCCGCGTTTGCCTTTCAGGATCTGGGCACCGACGGTTTTTTCATCCAAAACCTGGCTGCGGTAGGTACCCAGGTTGATCTCGTTGGTTTCGATATCGCGCACCACCATAAAACAGGCGGTCCCGATAAAACGACCGCCGTCCTTGTCGTAAAACTTGGGGGAGGGCAGGTCAAACACGTTGACGTCATCTTCCTCGATGATGTTTTCGAATACGGGCCCCTCCTTGACCTCCTTGGCGCGGATCACTTCTCCGATGGACATCTTCATCCACTGGTGGCTCAGTTCGGCCATGCTCAAATGGGTGGGCTGGCCCAAGGCAATGGCCAGTCGTTTGGTGCTGCTGTAGGCACCGAAAAAGACCGACCCCTTGTGTCCCTTGACGTTTTCGAACAGGACCGCGCGGCCGTCCTTCTCCTCCACCAGTTTGGAGATATGGGTCATCTCCAGATCCCAATCCACTTCGGCTGTAATTCTTTTGATGTCGTTTTCTTTTTCGCAAATGGCAATGAAATCTCTAAGATCCATCAGTCACCTCCTCCTTAATTTTATGGTCCAAAAGTAAAATCTTAAGCGCGGACATGGCCGCGCCGGTTCATTCAGTGGGACAAGGGACCTTTTGCTGGAGGTCCGGAATAGATCGGATGATAGGGCAGGTCCTCACGCCACTCTTTTACTTCGACATTCTTTTTGCCCTCTCGTATGGCGGCCATACCGCTTTCGGTTTCACGGCTGCCCCACCTGTAAAACAGGTTGTGCTCGATGTGGAACATATCGAGCACCTTGCCCACCAGGTGGTTGATGAGATCGTCGATGGTCTGGGGTAGACAGTAGAAGGCCGGAACCGGCGGCAGAATGGTGGCTCCCAAATCGGCGGCATCCATCATCAGCCGCAAATGGCCTTTATGAAATGGGGTTTCCCGGGCCACGATCACCAGTTTGCGCTTTTCTTTGATGGCCACGTCCGCGGCGCGCACCAGCAGGTTGTCGTTATAGGAATTGGCAATTCCAGAGAGGGTTTTAATGGCACAGGGAATGATCACCATACCCTCGTTGAGAAAGGAACCGCTGGCGATATTGGCTCCGATATCCCGGCTGTCGTAGCAAGTGTGTGCCAGGGCTTTGACCTGCTTAACGGTCCAGGGGGTTTCCATGCGGATGGTCTTTTGGGCTGCCTCGGAGACCACCAGATGGGTTTCGATATCCGATTTGGCGAGTACCTCGAGAAGCCGGATGCCGTAAATTGCCCCGGTGGCCCCGGACATGCCTACAATGATTCTTTTCATATCAATTCCTCTTTATAGTTGATTAACGATCTGTTGCACCCGATCCTGAATTTCATCGGGAAATCGGATCTTCTCAAAACCATTTCGGCTGGGCCGGGTGGCGTCGATACCCACTTTGGCGGTCACAAAGCCCGTTTGTGCCGAAGGGTCGATGGGTGAACCTTTCAGTCCGTCAAGCAGGATCAGATCGCGGTCCGCCTGAAAGCGGGTCGCCATGGCCCACTCCACCGCAAGGGGATCGGTCGGATTCACATCCGCATTGACCATCACCACCTTTTTTACGGTGCCGAAAGAGAGTGCCATGGTGGCGGCCCTGCGGATATCACCATGATCGTCGCTTTCAATGGATACGACCATGTGAGAGGCGAAGGTTCCCGGAACGAAATGGATTTCCCGGATGGAGGGGAATTCGCGTCGCATGGGGGGTACAATATGCAGCCCGAAAACCAGGGCCAGCAGTTCATCCACCTCCCGGCCTTGGGGCAGCAGGCCATGATAGATGCAATCGCGGCGCATGCTGACCGTGGTAATATGGACCGTTGGGCTGGGAAAGTTCACATAGCAACCGCTCACTTCACCCAGGATGCCGCCCTGCTCATCCTCATGGGGATCGATAAACCCCTCCAAAACGATTTCGGCATAGGCCGGTATCTCAATATCAACCGACTCTGCATTGATCGTCGCCACCGCTTCTCCGGTCAATCCTCCCGCACCCGCAAGTTTGTCCGTACCTTTTGGGGTCTTGAGAACCGTACCGATCAATACGGCAGGGTCCACGCCCACTGCTATTGCCACCTCCATGCGTGTTCCCTGTTGCTTATGGAGGGCATAGATCTCAGATAGTGGGGGATTCACCAGGGATATACCGGCGGCGGCGTCACCCCTGATCTCTATGCGGTGCAGTCCCCTCCCTGCAACTCCGCTGCCGGGATCTTTCGCTGAAGTGATACCCGTTGTGATGAAAGCCCCGGAGTCTCCGGCATAGTGGGTCAGGACGGGAAGCAGATTCTGGATCGCAGTCCCTTTTTTAATGGACGTCACTACCCGTTCCTCATGTTTGTCTGCGGTGCAAGGGGCGATACTTGTTTTTAAACGTGGCAAAAGCGCCTGGACGAGATCTCCATCTGCAACGCCCAGTGCCAAAGCCATGCGCCGCCGGGTTCCCAGGAGATTGGCTGCAACGGGCAGCGGGTATCCCTTGACGTTTTCAAAAAGAAGGGCTGGACCCTGCATGCCACCCAGTCGATGGATCAGGGCAGGGATCTCATACCGGGGATCGACCGGTTCCGCTATGCGCTGCAGTTCTTCACACTGGTCCAGGTGGTTAATAAACTCTCCGAGGCCGCGGGTGGTTCTCATGATGGTCCTTATTGATGCGTTTGAAAAGCGGTTTGGAATCAACTTGACCGCCGGTTTCCGATGCTGACGAACTCCGGCCGGTATTTTCGGCACCCTTGCGCCCTCCCTGGTAGAACCGCTGCCAAGTTGTGGTCAATTATGGCCAATTCAAATGTAAGTTGTCAATATCATTATTTTTATGCTATGTATAAGAAAAAATTATGAATTAGCGAGAATCCCTGGCAATCCCCCTGACAGCCTGGGCAGCCGGGCACATTGCCGCTACTATCTGTGACACTATTCATTCGCGTGCGCCAGCCCTAAGCCGGTTCAACCAGGTCCGAAATATTCAGTTCCAGCATTTTAACACTGGCCAGAATGCGCGTGGTGTTACGGGAGATGGCCGGAAAATTTATACCGATGCTCTGTAGCTCACAGGTCGTTTTTTTGATCAGCTGAATTTTATCATCGATCTCATTTATATCGATTTGATTATCCATCGGTTTGCCTCTTTTTATTTTTACTCTAAGATTTCCAGATGACACAGATGGCCGCGACAACAATTGTAGTTTACTCTTTTTTGCGAAAGTCCTTGAATCGTTTGGCCTTGACTTCGTAACGGGGTAGCCTGCCATAGTCATAAAACTCGATGCGATAGCCCAGGTTGGTTTTCAAACGCAGCTGATCCTTTAGGTCGCTTTCAACGGCTTTCACCTGGTCCTCTTTGCCCGGCAACAATTCCACTTTCAGTTTGATCCGGTCTACATCGCCCAGCTTGTCTACAATGACCTCGAATTCGTCGCCAAGGCCGTCGATACCCCGAACCACCTCTTCGATGGCAGACGGTGCCAGAAGCACACCCTTCACTTTGGTGATATCATCTGCCCGGCCCACGACACCACCCTTGATGATTCTGAAAGTGCGGCCGCAGGAACAGGGCTGCTCATCCCACTCGATGATGTCCTTAGCGTCGAAACGGACACACGGCTGGGCCATGCGGTCCAGCGCTGTGATGACCATTTTCCCTCTTCTGCCGGGTTCTTCGATGATTTCGCCGGTTTTCGTATCCTCGATCTCCACCAGGAAAAAGGCTTCGTTGACGTGCATCCCCCGGGGCTGCTCCGTGCATTCGTAAGACCAGGCCCCGATTTCAGTGGCGCCGGCATGGTCGAACACCCTGGCATTCCAGGCGGTTTCCATCCGCTTTTTGGTGGTGGGAATACCGGCGCCCGGTTCCCCCGCACAAGTGATACGCCGGATCCCGAGTTCGGCCGGATCGATACCCATTTTGGTTTTGGCCGTATCGGCCATCCCCAAAACATAGGTGGGCGTCGCCATCATGGCTGTGGCTTTGAGTTCCTGAATTTTCAGGATTCTGGCCTGGGTGTCCAGGACACCGCCGGGGACCACCTCGCAGCCGACCTTTTCCGCGGCATAGTGACCGGCCCAAAAAGCCACGAAGATGTTGTAACCAAAGGGGATGAACACCCGGTCGGCGGGTCGGTAGCCCTGGGCCCATAAAATGTATGACCAGCATTCGGCCCACCACTCCCAGTCCTGCCAGGTGTCCGCCTGGTATACCGGCTGCCCTGTCGTGCCGCTGGTCTGCCGGAACTCCGATACCTCCTCCAGCGGGACGCACAACATGTCCCCATAAGGGAACGGATCTTTTCTCTGGATATCCCGCATCATGGACTTTTCCACCTTGGGCACATGGCGAATGTCATCGAAAGTTTGGATATCTTTCGGGGTCAGACCGGCATCGGCATACAACTGCCGGTGAAATTTAGAGTGATCATAGGTCCACTTAAATATTCGCTTAAATTTTTTGAGCTGTAGTTGGCGAATCTTCTCTTGAGAAAGCGTTTCAAGTGTCGGGTTCCAATATTTTTGATCGGCCATTGTTACGATTGCCTCCTTTAGTCAACCATCAACGGTTTCTGCCCGGAGGGAAGTCCAACGGTTTTAGGTATGGTCGGCATCAATTGAAAGCAGGCCGGCATACCGAATCGATAAGGGCTTCGTCCAGGTCGGATTAACAGACTTGGGGTGGAAAACGCATCCTTACAAGCGGCAGTGGTTTCCCCCCAACCTACTTTTTGCCGGAGCGCCGTTTTTTTATGCCGGCTTTGAATTTATCCCAGAATTCTCGATCCGTATCTCTCCAGGCCGCTCCCCATCTTTTTTCAAAATAGGAGGTCGGCAGCCGCTCTTTCCAGGTGCTCCATGGGTTTTCCCCCTTTTTGCGGGCGACCAGGGCATCCACCAGATACTCGGTAATGTCGGAAATCTCCTCTTTAGGAATGTAGGAGTAGGCGCCTTCTTTGATTGTCCTGACCAGGTTCTCTGCATTAAAGGCATGGGCCGTCAGCATAACGGCCGGGATGCCCCTTTTATTGGCGATATCCAGCAGGCCGTAGCCATCCACCCCCATGATATCCAGAATAGCGATATGGAACGGTTCGGATAGCAAGAGCCGTTGCGCCTGTTCGAAGGTTGTCGCCTTGACAACCTGACACATGTCAAGCAGATCCTCCAGTACATCCAGAATATCCGGTTCATCATCTACGGCCAGAACTTTTTTGCCTTCCAGGATACTTGTGTCGGGCATCTTCCATCTCCTTTGTCAATGCACTTTACGTAGGAATTTTAATCCGTTTCATGGCCTGATCCATCAGCAACTGATAACCGCTTTTCCCACCGATGACCGATTTTTTCTTTTTTTGGCTCCAGACGGTTTCAGGCCGGGCCTGTACGATGAAGATGTTGTCGGGGAACTCGAGATCCTGATCGATGGCCCATTCGATATCCATGGGGCGTCCGTAATGGCCTTCGATGTACTTGGCCATGAGGACCAGTTCCTTGACCTCCAGATCCGTCAGACAGCAGACGCACTGCCTCTCCTGATCTACATCCGCGTCGATCACCCCCCCTTTTTCCGGATCGTACACGCATTCGATATGTTTGGTGGAAACGGTCTTGTCGGAAGTTTCCATGATGACCTTGTCCACCACAAATTTATCCGGGTTCACCGAACCGGATACCACCGTTTCGCCCAGCCCCCAGGCGCCTTCGATCACCACCTTCGAAAGGTCCCCATCCGTGGGGTTGAGGGTGAACATGACGCCCGCGGCTTTCGAGTTGACCATCTTCTGAACGCCTACGCTGATCAGGACTTTCTCATGGGGGAATTTGTTTTTAATCCGGTAGTCGATGGCGCGCGGTGTAAAGAGGCTGGCCCAGCAGTATTGGACCTTTTCAATGACCTGGTCCACACCCTGGACCCAAAGGTAGGTATCCTGCTGCCCGGCAAAGCTGGCGTTGGGAAGATCTTCTGCGGTCGCGCTGGATCGAACCGCAACCGGGATAAGATCAACATTGCAGGATTCGCAAAGGCGGTTGTAACCCGTTTCGATGTCCGCTTTGATATTTTCGGGTAGCCCGGCGGTCTTGATCCGTTGTTGAATCTGCTGGCTGGCATCCTCCTGGGAGGCGATATTCCCGACCTCCATTTCAGACAGGATTCGGAAAATTTCTTCCTGTGTGCCCGTCTCCAGGGTAAAGTTAAGATAACTGTCGGTGGTGACGGCAAACCCGGGCGGAACCCGAACACCGGCGTTGATCAATTCTCCGAGGCTTGCGTTCTTGCCCCCGACCTTGGGTAGCGATTCCTTATTGAGGTTTTTGAAATTGATGGTGTACGCCATGGGCTCCTCCCTGCAAATGTAGCTTACCGCTTCTCTCTCCCGCGGTCGGGAAGAGAGAAGCGGTCTACATTGGCACATTGTTACCAAAAGATTAATGGGGGATATGGTTACGCTTTTTCCACGATGTTCACGACTCCGGTATCACCGTCCACCTTGATGATATCGCCGGTCTTGATAAACTTGGTAGCCAGTCCGGTACCGGTGACGGATGGGATACCATATTCACGACACACGATGGCCGCATGGCTGGTGAGTCCGCCGATATCGGTGACAGCTGCCTTGATGGTGGTGAACACGGGCGCCCAGGACGGGTTGGTGGTGGGGCAGACCAGAACTTCACCGGATTGAACCTCCACGATATCCTTGAGCCGTTTGAGTACCCGGGCCGGGCCTTCGACCACCCCCGATGATGATGCGAAACCCTTGATCTCGGATACATCCCCGTCCACCGGCCCATCCATGCTTTGGAGCCATTCCTTGACCCTGTCCGTGGTGACACCCCACAGCATAACGGTAAAGGGTTCGGCGACCTCTTCGGGTGGTACGCCCAATGCCGGCGTGGGATTCCAGTCGGCGGCCGCTTCCAGGATTTTTTTCCGTTTGGCGGCCGTAGCCTTGTAATAGGAATCCCTGGTCGGGATGTCCACGCCAAGGGCCCAGGCGGTGCTCATTTCGGTGAGCAGCTCGGGGATTTCGTACCGGTTGAACATAAAGATGTCATCCACTTCATCGATAAAATTGTTGTCCACCGCCAACTGCCCGAACTTTCTGACCTTATCGAACCAGATGGTGTGGAACCAGTGCTCCACCCAGAACAGGTGGTCTTCGGCGTACCGGTAGATGGTGCGGATGGTATTGTAGGCGCCGTCAAATGATTCCCGGTCTTCATCCGTCTGAATCAATTTTCGGTAACTGGCGACGATCTCATCCCGCTCCTTGTCGATCTCATCCAGTGCACGTTCGATGGTCTCGCCGTTATCCAGCCGTTCCACATAGCCTTTGATGTAACCGAGGGGGATTTCCGGGGTATTGATCCAGCTCCCTTCATGATGGAACCAGCCGCTGCCGTTGGAGACATAGAACCAGGGGTCTTTTGCTTTTTCATACTCCGCCAGCCAGTTCCGGCCTTCGGCACTCTCTTCCAGTTTTGTCATTTTTTCACTGGGGGACAGGGTGCTTTTCAGGATCTCCGCTACCGCCGGGGTTTCGTGGCCGAGACGGGAGAGACGGCAGAGTTCCTCTTCGGGCTTGAACATGGACACATAGGCCCCTGCCACCATCTTGCCGATGGCGCTCTCGCTGATCCCCGGAAACAGCTTTCGGGAGACATCCGCGAACATGAGGTAGGCCAGATAGGTCAGGTTCAGCATCTCGAAATGGTACTGCCACCCCTTGATCATCATGTTGACCATGCGGTCAAAGGATTCGAGCACATCATAGGAGACATAGCTGCCTGTTGGTGCCGGCAGGACCTGATCATCGGGGACGTATTTAGGGTACTCGCCGGGAACTTCAAGGGCCTTCATCTCCTCGCCAAGGGCCTGGAATTTCGTCAACCACTTGTCCCATAATTCTTCATAGTGCTCGAACACGTAAAACACCCGTTTTTCAAAATGACCGGCTTTTTCACCGATGATCTCATCGGGCGGAGGAGCGATGGCACAGATGTACATGTAACATCCCACCATGCGCTGGGCGATACCCTGTGCCGGGGGAATACAGAACACGCGGGTGGTATACTGTGAAAGGGCAATCTGCCAGGCTTCCTGGAAGATGTGGTCCAGCGGTGGCATGGGTTCCGGTGCATGAATCTTGTCTGCGTACCAGAACTGCCCTTTCTCCCACTCCGCCCTGTCTTCTGAAAACAGGTGGTGCGATGGGTACATCTCTTCCCAGCCTTCCAACTCGGGGGGGACCTGAAACTCGTGAGGATCCGGAAATCTTCCTGCATTTTCGTCTGCCATTTTTGTCCTCCTTGCTCGTTAAGCGGTTGACGGTTATATGTAAACCCCCCTATCAAAACCGCGGCAGACGGTTCTCAAGAGGCGTTTCACCGGAGGAAACATGAAGACTGGGTCAAAGGGGCGAAGATTGCCTCTGGGTCCTGCTGCACCTTGCAACGGCACCCCTTTTTGTTGCGTTTTCACTCGAATGAAATGTTTTAGCCAATTCAGTCCCGAGAATATAGTCCGGGGAAGAGCGCGCGCAGAATTAGGCTATAATTTTTTATGAATGATATTCATCAAGGTGTCAAAGCAATTAAATTGATGTTATCTATAAGTTGAACTTATGGATTGAACCTGATATATAAAGAAAAATAATCAATTTATTTTTCCACGTTCGATGATGTCGGGGAATGTGGTGAACCTGGCATTCACCTAATATATGGTGCAGAATCAGTTAAGGAGACAGTATTAGCGATGTTGAACTTCAATCAATTCAGGGTATTCTATCATGCGGCGCAACAGGGTAATTTTACGCTGGCCGCGGAAAAGCTGTTTATTTCCCAGCCGGCGGTGACGGCACAGATCAGGGCGTTCGAAGAGTATTGCGGATTCAAGGTGTTCAAAAAAAAGGGCCGCAACATCTGGCTCACCCCCGAGGGGGAAACCCTGCTAAAGTATGCCGACACCGTTTTTTTACTGGAAAAAGAGATCGAAAACACTATCGAAGACCTCCGGGAGCTAAAAAGGGGCGTGCTGCGGATCGGCACCACCAAGGCCTACGCGCGGTATTTCATGCCGCTGATGCTCTCCACCTTTCACGTGAAATATCCCAAAATCAGCATCGAGCTCAACGAGGGGAGTTCCCTCGAGATGACCCACAGCCTGCTGGAGTTGAAAAACGAGGTGGCCATCATCGCCAAGGCCGAAGATGTGCCGGGTATCCGGTTTATCCCCTTCAGCCAGGAGGAGATGGTGCTCATCGTGGCGCCGGATCATCCGCTGGCAAGGAGAAAAAGGATCGGTTTCGGGGAACTGGCCGGCGAACCTATTATCATGAAGGACAGGGGGTCGGGAACGCGCAGGCTGGTGGAGCACCTGTTTGCCAAAAGCGGTGTCAAACCCGACATCTTGATGGAGGTGAGCAACGCCGAGTTCATCAAACAGCTCGTTCACCGGGGAGAGGGGATCTCCCTGCTCGTGCGGGAATCGGTTGCAACCGAGGTTGCAGATGGAAGGCTTGCCGCCATACCGCTGAAGGGGGAGAAGGTGTATCTGGATGTCAGCATCGCCTACATCGAGAACCAGCACCTCTCGCCCCCGGCAAAGGCGTTCCTGGATATTCTGGAGAAACTCCAATCCGGCAGGGAGATCACCCCCCAGGGGATCGGGGCGTTCACCGCCAGGATACTGGCCGAGCAGCGGGCGGCGGCTGGGAAGCGAGGCAATGGCAAACAGGAGAGGAGATAGTGCGATTGTAGCCTTTTTTCCCTCAAATTATGTAAAAAAAGTTATAGTCCTTATGTAATTGTGGAAAAAATTGCATATTCTTATTGCGGTTTATAAAAACTGCTTTCTTATCTGGAAATAATATAACTATCTAATATCATGAATAATGATATGAAATTATGGCATTTGGCACCTTCTTTGCTTAAGAGAAAATGAGATTCTCTTTTACAATTGAATCGTACTACTCCGGTGTTGGTTTCAGGTTGGTATGTTGCTTGTCATGATAATGAACAGGGAGGATTAATGAAAACGGTAAGATCTATTAGAAGGTTATTGGTATTGATGGTTTGTTTCTTATTAATTGTTATATTAACAGGTTTTCAGCCGGCATTTGCGGTAACAATTTTTTCTGAAAATTTTGACTCTTACGCAGTACCCGGGACTTTGGTGAGTCAAAGCGATTGGACAGGCGATGCAGTTTACGTGACGGATGGAACTTACCTTTCTTCTCAGGTGCTCAACGGTCGATATAATGATAATAATAACTATAATGTCTTGAGCTACGACTTAGGCGGTAATCTTGATAGCGATTATATCACAACCTTAACTTTTGATGGGTATGCTACAACAGATTCGATGCCGACCCACAATCACCTGCTTGGCTTGCGGGAGTTTGCTTCCAGCGGAAATTATGTTTGGTGGGGTTCATCATACAACAGTACCTCTTACGCCGGGCGCTCATGGTATTTCCAGTACAACTTGGGAGGCAGCACGTTAGGCGCAGAATGGATAGGTGGCGGGTACGACGAAGATGTAAATCTGGGTATTGTTCTCGATGGCGAAGCAAACAAACTTTACGGAACATACAGCTGGGGAGGGGGAGGTAGCACAATAGCTATTGATGTAACGGATGCGCAGATCGAAAGCTTGAGATTCCTTTATGCTGGAATTGATGAACGAAATTGGACCAATACGCATTCCGGAGTTAAATACAAAAGCGGCGAAATAGACAATATTTGGGTTACCAACAATAATCCGGTACCCGAGCCCACAACAATACTCCTTTTCGGAATTGGTTTGATAGGACTTGCTGGTACGAGAAGAAAATTAATAAAAGCGTAGGATTTATTTTAAAAGATATGCATGTCATAAGTGGCTAATTTATAACAGAAAACATCGCCGGTTCAGGCGACTCCATGAAAATGGCTCAACTGAACCGAGATCCATTTCAAAAATGTCAGTGCAAGACAAAAAAGGGCAGAAAAATCAAACTATTCTGCCCTTTCCTTTATTGGTATTTAAACCAGATTTGCCTTTTCAAAAAAACGCCGCTCGACCGTATTAAAAACAAGCATAGTTTTTGGGATTTCGATTCCGATGCTGGGATGGCTGTCTCCATCCAGGGTGTGGAATAAATTACACCAGCTCCATTTTTTTATGGTTGAGCTACCATACTGTGGCAATGGTCTTATTTCCCAAATCATAATCAAGGAGGTAGTTGAAAAAAATGGAACCTGCAAAACGCTTAATGGATAGGAA
>CAZWAE010000062.1:0-1217 GCA_964631805.1 uncultured Desulfobacteraceae bacterium
CCCTCCTTGATCTCACGAAAAAATCCCTATTTCTGGACGGACACTATCCAGACATGGGTTTAGATCTGTTTTCTTTTATTTGATGGCAGCACCCTCATAATCTCTCTGTATTTAGCCACGGTTCTTCTCGCAATATCGATATTGGATGCTTTCAGTATTTTAGCAATTTTATCGTCGGAAAAGGGTTTCCGCGGATCTTCATTTTCAATGATCTGCTTGATTTTATCCTGGACACTGGCCGATGCGATGGCATCTCCGTTTACACGCTTAATGGAACTGTTGAAAAAATATTTCAATTCAAAAATTCCTTGGGGGGTATGCGCATATTTGTTGGTCGTCACCCTGCTGATGGTTGATTCGTGCATTCCTATATCTTCGGCCACTTCCCGCAATACCATCGGTTTCAGGTGGGAGATTCCCCTCCTGAAAAATTCATGCTGAAATTTTAAAATACTTTCCATCACCCGGTAGATGGTTTTTTGGCGCTGGTGGATACTTCGGATAAGCCAGGCGGCCGATCTCATTTTTTCATTGACATAATCTTTGGCGCTGCTCGGCAGCTTGTTTTCGCTTTTCAGTGTGTTTTTATAGAAGCTGTTGACCCGAAGTTTGGGGAGCCCGTCATCATTGATCCAAATCACGAATTCATCGCCCATTTTGTAAACAAATATATCCGGGTTGATGTACTGGGGTTCTTCATCCGAAAACTGCCTGCCCGGCTTGGGCTCGAGTCCCCTGATGATACTGACCGCCGTTGCCACTTCATCGTAACTCGTTTTTAATGCCCTGCAGATCGCTTTAAAATTCCGGTTTTCCAAATGGGTTAGATGGTTTTCGATGATTTGGCTGACGATGGTATTTGCGAGCTGCAAATGATCAACCTGTATGCTGAGGCATTCTCTAAGGTCTCTGGCACAGATGCCGATGGGGTCAAATTTCTGCATCCGGGTCAGGACCGCAACGGCCGCATCAACGGAAACTTCACCCATTTCCGCGATATCTTCGATGGATACCTCGAGATATCCGTCCCGGTTCAGGTTGCCGGCAATCATGCTGCCGATTTGCTCCTCCTCCGGGCTGGGCGAGGTCATTAACAGCTGCCACAGGAGATGTTCCTGCAACGTTTTCTTGGGCACCATAAAAGATTCGAAATTCGGCGATTCCCTTTTTTCCGATTCATACGTCGTTCTGCCCGGAGAACTGTATTCCTCAAGGTA
>CAZWAE010000062.1:1317-17961 GCA_964631805.1 uncultured Desulfobacteraceae bacterium
TGTCTTAATTCTAAAGCCATTTCACAACCTGAACTCGTCTCCCAGGTAAACGCGGCATGCCTTTTCACTTTTGGCAATTCGTTCCGGTTCACCCGATTCGATTACTTTCCCGTCGCAGAGGATATATGCTGTATCACAAGCGCCGAGGGTTTCTCTGACATTATGATCCGATATCAAAATGCCGATGCCTCTCTTTTTTAAATGACTGATAATATTTTTAATGTCGATGACAGCCAAAGGGTCGATGCCTGCGAAAGGCTCATCGAGCAAAATAAAAGACGGATTGGTCGCCAATGCCCGGGTAATCTCGAGTCTCCGGCGTTCCCCGCCTGAAAGGACACTGGCCGGTTGCTCGGAAAGGTGCCGGATCCCCAGCTCATCCAGCAGGGATTTGGCAATGGCTTCTCTTTTTGCCTTGGGCATTCGGAACGTCTCCAATATCGCCATGACATTTTGTTTGACCGTCAGCTTTCTGAAGATCGACGTTTCCTGGGGCAGATACCCGATACCCTTGCGGGCTCTTATGAACATGGGATCGTCTGTGATATCTTCATCGTTCAGAAAAACCTGCCCGCCATCCGGATTGATCAGTCCGATGGTCATGTAAAAGGTGGTGGTTTTGCCCGCACCGTTGGGTCCCAACAAACCCACCACGACACTGCTTTCGATTTTAAGGCTGACGGAGTCGACCACCTGTCGATTGCCGTATATTTTAACCAGGTTGTTAAGAGACAATGTCGCCACTACTTCAGTCCCTTATCTTTGGTATAAAGGATCACCTCCACCCGCTCTTCGCTGCTGCTGTCGACCACCATGCGGTCATTTTTCCGGTACAGGGTGATCTTGTCACCGGAAACGGAATTTTTTTCGCTGGTAATCTTCGAGTTCGGGCCGGTCAGAATCAGCACCTCTGTCTTGCTGATGTATACCGCCTGTTCGGAAACGGCCATTTTGTCATCCATCAAAATAGTCACGTTCCCACTGGCAACAATACGGTCGATGGACTGGCTTTGCGCATCTGTTGAATTAGACCCCTTCGCTTCTTTATAAAATACCTTCAGCCGGTCCGAGGTGATCACCGTATTTTCCTGTGTGGCTCTCACATTACCAATGAACTCAGCTGTTTTCAGCTTGGTTTCAGACACCAGCTTGTCTGAGGTGATGTGAATCCGGTCGGAAGATCCGGGTTCATCGCCCCCTGACTTCTTGTTATCCGCAATGCCGATCCCCGGCATCAGAAACAACAAAAAAAACAACAGCAGCAAACCGCTGCATGTTGACCTCTCCGCGCTATAAATCGATCTTTTCGGCAAATATTCCCTCAACTTCACCATTGAATCGGGCCTCGTTTTTATTCAGATCGAACGACATGGCCTTCGCCGCGAGATATGATTTCGTGCTGATTAGCTGTATGGGCATATCCGAGTAAATTTTTCTGCCCTCATGTGCATAATTCAACTTTTCTGTTTTAAGCTCATACGGCTCACTTATTAGCACAACATTCCCGTTGAGTTCAATGTCATTCGATTTTGTATTGAGGATGCCTTCACTGGACGTCAGGTAGACCTCATTATTGTTCTTCAGATAATAGACGATGGAAAGATCCTTTAGCAGGATCCGGTTTTCATCTCCCATCATGCGGGCCGATTTGGCTTCCAGGGTCCACTCCCGGATTCCATCCCGCATGGCCGTATGCCGGATACTACCGAGGGATGCATTCACCTTGCTTCCCAGCGTTTCAAGGAGGGATTCGGGTTGGCTTGCCATCCGGCGGTACCCGATGAAAACTGCAACGGTAATGCCGAACGCCAGCAGCATAACCGAGAACAATACCACTTTCACTTTTTTCGAGGCTGGCTTCAACCCCGTCCTCCCGGATCCGCCCCAAACAGGAACGCGTTCCCTCGAGCCAATGGGTTACCGATGATTGCCAAACCCAATATCCGTTCCTCCACGTTCCATCGCCACCCTTCCCGGTATGCCGCCCCTATTGCATGAACCCCCGGACGATCCCTTTCCAAATACCTTGCGATTTTAATATCGCCTCACAAACCTCCCTCACCGCACCATGACCGCCTCTTGATGCCGTCACAAGGGTTGAGGCGGCGAGTACAGTTGGATCTGCATCCGCCACGGCAATGGACACCCCCACCTTTTTCATGATCGGAATATCCGGCAGGTCGTCTCCCACAAAGGCTGCCGATTCGGTTGCGATGCCGATCTGCGTAGAGATCCCGATGAGCAGATCCGCTTTGTCCTTCACCCCGTCGTAGAGAAGGTCGACCCCCAGATTTTTCAGGCGATGGCATAAGGCCTCGGAACGCCGGCCGGTGATGACACCCACCTGAATCCCCGCGTCCATCAGGAGGCGCAAGCCCAGTCCGTCCCTCACGCTGAAGGACTTGATTTCCCGGCCGTTATCGTCGTACACAATTCGACCGTCTGTCAGGACACCGTCGACATCCATCAGTAAAAGCCTGACCGTTTTGAGACGGTCGAGGTTGGCACTGACCCGTTTTTCAGAAAACGGAGATCCTGGCATATCCCTAACCTCCCGAAAAATCCAAGAGACACCGGTGAGCGTTGGGCTACAACGTCTCTTTGATCCTTTTCAAGGTTGACAACAGTTCTGGAAGGGTGTCCAACCGGAGGGAATTGGGCCCGTCGCACAAGGCTTTCTCCGGATCCGGATGGACCTCCATAAAGATACCGTCGACCCCTGCCGCCACGGCTGCTCTGGCCAGTACCGGGGCGAATTCCCGCTGGCCTCCGCTGCTCCCTCCCTGGCCCCCGGGAAGCTGAATACTGTGGGTGGCGTCGAAAACAACCGGATACCCCATATCCCGCATCACTTTCAGGCCCCTGAAATCGACCACCAGGTTGTTATACCCGAACATGGTCCCCCGCTCTGTAAGCATCAACTGGTCATTGCCGGTGGAGGTCATTTTTTTTATGACATTTGCCATGTCCCATGGCGCCAGAAATTGTCCTTTTTTAATATTGATCGGTTTTCCCGATCTGGCGGCAGCCACAATAAAATCGGTCTGCCGGCATAAGAAGGCGGGGATTTGGATGACATCCAGGACTTTTGACGCTGCCGCGATCTCATCAACCGCATGCACGTCGGACATTACCGGGATGCTGACCTGTTCCCTGATCCGGGCCAGAATATCGAGTCCGTCCCCGGCTCCTGGCCCCCTGTAAGAATCGATGGAGGTGCGATTGGCTTTGTCGTAGGAAGCCTTAAAAATATAGGGGATGGACAGTTCTGTGGTCACTTCCTTTAAAAATCGAGCGATTTCAAAGGCGCGGTCAAAATTTTCGATAACACAGGGTCCCGCTATCAGAAAAAAACCGGAACCTTTTCCAATACCGATATCATCCAATGTGAGCGCTTTTTTCATGGTTTACAATGTTTGAATATCATCATAACATTCCCGTTTAGACTCCCTGGCGGTCCCTGTTTATTCCTTCCCGATGCGGCAGTTGCCTGATGCTTCAAGGTTTTAGACAGCTGTCAAGTTGAAGAACATTTATCCTGCCGACCTTGAAAAGTCAAGGTGGGAAAGCGAAAACAGGCCTTGATTACCCGCTCTTTAATTGGTATTAAATCTCAGCAATAAATTTTTTTATCATGGGTTATAACTAATTGAAAAATAAAAATAAAATATTGAATTGGCGGATTGTGCTACTGGGATGTATGTTGATTGTCCTGCCCGTGGCGTGGTTGTTGACCCTTCGCCTGGAGGGCGATGCCCCGGTTTTTTCCATATCTCCCGATCTGCCGGTTATCGGCGCTGCCAAGGAGCTGTCCGTCACCGCTTCGGATCCCAATAGCGGTCTTCGACGGATCTGGATCGGTCTTTTAAAAGGGGATAAAGAGATCGTCCTATTTGAAAAGGATTACCCGGGAGGAAATCCATTTCTTGGGGGTTCGGTACGTGAAGCCGCGTTCAAGATTCGTGTGGAACCCAAAAAAATGGGAATATCCGAAGGAAAAGCCATCCTGCGCATCATGGTGAGAGATTACTCGTGGCGTCAGTGGTGGCACGGCAACCGGACCTATCGGGAGATCGAGACCGTTATCGATACCCGTCCTCCCGGAATCGAAGCGCTGACCCGTGTGCACAATGTCAACCAGGGCGGAACCGGCCTTGTAATCTATCGGTTATCGGAGCCCTGCCGGGAAAGCGGTGTGCTGGTGGGAGAGAATTTCTTTCCGGGGCATCTGGGTTATTTCGGCGACAAAGAGATCGCCATGGCGTTTTTTGCCCTGGATCACGGGCAGGGTAAAGGCACCCGCATCATGCTGCGTGCTGTTGACAGAGCCGGCAACAGTGCCAACGCGGGTTTTCCCCACCACATCCGGCGGCGGAGGTTCAAAAAGGATACGATTCGGATCAGCGATCAATTCCTTAACTGGAAGATGCCTGAATTTGCAGGAGAGATAGACTCGCCTGCCGACGATACACTGGTCAACCGGTTTCTTGCCGTTAACCGGCAACTGCGCCAGAAAAACTTTCTGGTTATTCAGTTGGTTGGCGCTGATACCAAGGCGGACTTGCTCTGGGATGGGAAATTTTTACGTCTTCCCAATTCAGCGACGCGTTCAAAATTCGCCGATTACCGGGAGTACCTGTATAACGGCAAGGTGATCGATCACCAGGTTCATCTGGGGGTCGATCTGGCGTCCATCGCCCACTCTCCGGTACCGGCGGCCAACAGCGGCCGGATCTCTTTTGCCGGGTCCATCGGAATATACGGCAAGACCATCATGATCGATCACGGATTCGGGCTCTTCAGCATGTACTCGCATTTGAGCAGCATCGATGTTCAAACCGGACAGCTCGTATCGAAAAAAGAGATTATCGGCCGGACCGGTAGAACGGGGCTGGCAGGAGGGGATCACCTTCACTTCAGCATGTTGGTGCACAATGTTTTTGTCAACCCGCTCGAATGGTGGGACGGATCCTGGATCCACAATAATATCACTTCGAAAATCAATGCCACCAGGCCATAGCGCAATTTTCGGACTACCCAGGAGGTTTTACGGGAATGAAAAAATATAAAGTCAACAAGACATACCAAGAGATCAATGAAAAAATAAAATCCGGCAAGGTCGTTGTCGTTACCGCTGAGGAGATGATCGGTATCGTCAAGGAGAAGGGTGCCGTCAAGGCCGCCAGAGATGTGGATGTGGTG
This sequence comes from uncultured Desulfobacteraceae bacterium, assembly GCA_964631805.1. GTDB lineage: Bacteria > Desulfobacterota > Desulfobacteria > Desulfobacterales > CAZWAE01 > CAZWAE01. Next base: position 6,520 of record CAZWAE010000062.1, read on the forward strand.
ACCACCGGCACCTTTGCCCCCATGTGTTCCTCCGGCGCATTTATCAATTTCGGGCATTCGGTTCCCGGCATCAAGGCATCAAGGGTGTGGCTGAACAAGGTCCCGGCCTATGCAGGGGTGGCGGCCGTAGATTGCTACATCGGTGCGACCGAGCCCTGTGAGGACGATCCCCTCAACAAGGTTTATCCGGGGGAATTCCAGTACGGCGGGGGGCACGTCATTGAGGACCTGGTTGCCGGGAAAGAGGTGTTTTTAAAGGCAACCGGATACGGCACCGACTGCTATCCCCGGCAGGAATTCGAAAAGAAGGTTACGGTGCGGAGCGTCCAGAGCGCCACCCTCTGCAATCCGAGAAACGGATACCAGAATTACAATTGTGCCGTTAACCTCACCAACCGAACGGTTTATACCTACATGGGAGCGTTGAAACCCAAGGCGGGAAATGCCAACTACTGCTCGGCAGGGGCGCTAAGCCCGCTGTTCAATGATCCCTATTATCTGACCATCGGTCTGGGGACGCGTATCTTTCTGGGGGGCGGTATCGGATATATCACATGGCGGGGCACCCAGCACAAGCCTACGGTCAAAAGAACCAAAAAAGGCGCTCCCGTTTCACCTGCCGGAACCCTCTGGGTCACAGGCGATTTGAAGAAGATGCGTCCCAAGTGGCTCATGGGGGCCAGCCTGCAGGGGTATGGCTGTTCCCTGATGGTGGGGTTGGGGGTTCCCATTCCCATTTTGAATGAGGAGATGGCCCGTTACACATCCGTATCCGATGAAGACCTGTTTACACAGATCATCGACTACGGGAAGGATTACCCCAACGGTACAGCCAAAAGCCTGGGGCAGGTCAGTTACGCCGAATTGAGAAGTGGAAGCATCGATTTCCGGGGGGAGGCCATCCCGACGGTTCCGCTTTCCAGCATTGTCAAAGCCCGTGAGATCGCTGAAACACTTAAGAAATGGTTGTCAAAGGGGAAAATGACCCTTGGCGAACCCCAGGATCTGCTGCCGAGAAGATGAACCCTAACGTTGCAAAAAATAGCTTTAACCGTCGTTCCAGATGTGCCCATTATGGCTGATCCAGTAAGGGTTTTCATTGCGACCACCCTTCCGGATCCCATTTTGAAAAGAATCGGTGTCGTAAGGGATCATGTCAAACGTCACGGGTTCAACATCAAATGGGTTCGATCCGGAAACATCCACCTGACCCTGAAATTTTTAGGAGCAGTCGGGTCGGATGACATCGATGCCATCGGAGCGGCGATGACCGAAGCGGTTCAACCGTTGGCACCGTTTTTCCTTTTATCGAGGGGAGTGGGGGTGTTCCCGGGGATCAAACGCCCCCGCGTGTTCTGGACCGGAATCGACGGAGATGTGGCATCTTTGGTTGAACTGCAAAAAACCCTCGATGGCCGGCTGCACGCCATCGGGTATAGAAAAGATGCCCGGCCGTTTGTGGGCCATCTGACCATCGGCCGGGTAAAGGGCAGGCTTCATACGGGAAAGCTGGAAAATGCCATCCAAAAATTTGAAGGATTTCGAACCGAAGCGTTTTCCGTCGACACCATTCATCTGATCCGGAGCGACCTAAAGCCGACGGGAGCCGTTTATACCCCGCTCAAATGCGTGGGGTTGAAAACAATCAACAACCCATAGACAGCAAATACCGTTCAGTATACGCAAGGAGGCCTGCATGACCCAATCACCGGACAAGGAAAAGGCTGTTGACAGCGCCATATCCCAGATAGAGCGCCAGTTTGGTAAAGGCTCTATCATGAAACTGGGGACCCGTGAAATCGTAAAGGTCCCCGCTATCTCAACCGGATCCCTTGCCCTTGACCAGGCGCTGGGCATCGGCGGATTGCCCCGTGGCAGGGTTATCGAGATCTATGGCCCGGAATCTTCGGGCAAAACGACCCTGGCCCTTCATGCGGTGGCCAATGCCCAACGGCAGGGCGGCATCGCCGCTTTCATCGATGCCGAGCATGCTCTGGATACGGTTTATGCCAAGAAACTCGGTGTGAATTGTGATGAACTCCTGGTGGCGCAACCGGACACCGGCGAGCAGGCGCTTGAAATCACCGATATGCTGGTCAGGAGCGGCGCCATGGATATCATTGTCATCGATTCCGTCGCCGCTTTGGTGCCGAGAGCTGAAATCGAGGGTGAGATGGGGGATTCTCACATGGGGCTCCAGGCAAGGCTGATGTCCCAGGCCTTGCGGAAACTGACGGGGACCATCAGCAAAACCCTGACGTCGGTGGTATTTATCAATCAGATCAGGATGAAGATCGGGGTGGTGTTCGGAAATCCGGAAACCACCACGGGGGGCAATGCCCTCAAGTTCTATTCATCTGTCCGGTTGGATATCCGCCGTCTGGCTGCCATCAAAAACGGGCAGGAGATCACAGGCAACCGGACCCGGGTTAAGGTGGTCAAAAACAAGCTGGCGCCGCCGTTTCAGGAAGCGGAATTCGAAATCATGTATGGTGAGGGAATTTCACAGACCGGGGATCTTCTGGATATCGGTGTTGATGCCGGTGTGATCGATAAGAGCGGTGCGTGGTATTCCTACAAGGGTGAGCGCATCGGGCAGGGACGGCTCAATGTAAAGAATTTTTTAGTGGACAACCCGGACATCTTCGAAAAAGCCCTAACGGAGGTCAGAGGGGTGCTGGGCATTACCGATGAGGAAGAAGATGATGCCGCTGAGGAAACGAAGTAACAGATTCTGACGAATTCTGCGTTAAAATCTTAATTTCCGAATGGACGCTGCTTAACATCAAGTTGGAGAAACCAATGACTGGCAACGAAATACGCAAAATCTATCTGGATTATTTTGAAAAACACGGACATCAGGTGGTGAGAAGCTCATCCCTGGTGCCGTCCGATGACCCTACCCTGCTGTTTACCAATGCCGGGATGGTCCAATTCAAAAGGGCTTTTCTCGGTGAAGAGAAAAGGGGCTACATCCGTGCCACCACCTCCCAGAAATGTGTCCGGGCCGGCGGGAAGCACAATGACCTCGAGAATGTGGGGTACACTGCCAGGCATCACACCTTTTTCGAGATGCTCGGAAATTTTTCATTCGGCGATTATTTCAAGGAAAAGGCCATTGAGTTCGGATGGGATCTTTTGACCAACGGTTATGGATTGCCGGAGGATAAGCTCTGGGTATCCATATATCTTGATGATGATGAAGCAGCAGAGCTCTGGCACAAAAATATCGGTGTGCCGGAAGATCGTATCGCCCGGTTTGGAGAAGAGGATAATTTTTGGGCCATGGGGGATACCGGTCCCTGCGGACCGTGCTCGGAAATCCATCTCGACCGGGGGGAGGCTTACGGGTGCGGAAAACCCGACTGCCGGCTCGGTTGTGAATGCGACCGGTACCTGGAATTGTGGAACCTGGTGTTCATGCAGTTCAACCGGGATGCTTCCGGAAAACTGACCCCGCTCCCCAAACCCAGCATTGACACCGGGCTGGGACTGGAACGGATGGTATCCATCCTCCAGGAGGTGCCTACCAACTTCGAGACCGACCTTATTTTACCCATCATCCGCAAGGCGGAGGATCTCTCCGAGATCGCCTTCGGGAAATCGATTGAGAGTGACGTCGCCATGAAAGTCATTGCCGATCACAGCCGGGCAGCAGCTTTTCTCATCGGCGACGGCGTGTTGCCCTCCAATGACGGCAGAGGTTATGTCCTGCGGAGAATCATGCGCCGGGCCATTAGGTACGGCCGGAACATCGGATTGACCCGGCCGTTTCTCCATGACACCGCTGCAGTGGTATTCGACATCATGAAGCCGGCATATCCCGAATTGTCCGATGCGAAGGCTTTTATCACCAACGTGATCAAGAATGAGGAGATGCGGTTTTCCCAGACACTGGACAAAGGGTTGAAGCTCTTAACCGAAACCCTGACGGAGATGAAGGCGGAACAACGTGCGGAAGTTCCCGGAGATGTGGTTTTCAAGCTTTATGATACCTATGGTTTTCCAGTCGATATCGTCAGGGATGTGGTCCGGGACGAGAAGATCACCGTCGATATGGAGGGGTTTGACCGGGAGATGGCGCAGCAGCGCGAAAGGTCCCGGACGGTTACGACGTTTTCAGAGATCAGCGACGCCTACAAGAATTTTTCGGCCCGTGGCATTCAACCTGAATTTTTGGGGTATGACCAGCGGTCCGCAGAGGCCGAGGTGCTGCTGGTGGTGACCGGCGGTATCGAGGTGGCGGAGGCGGGGCAGGGTGCTGAGGTTGAAGTCGTTACCGATCGTACCCCTTTTTACGGTGAGGCCGGCGGACAGGCCGGGGATATCGGCACCCTGACCGGTCCCGATGTTGCCGTCGATGTCTCCGATACGGTAAAGGACCCTACCGGTTTGATCATTCACAAGGGGAAAATCCGTTCCGGTATCATCCGGAAAGGAGACACCGTCGATCTGAAGGTTGATGCCGCCGCACGCGGGGCCACGGCCTTGAATCACACAGCCACCCATATTCTGCATGCAGCCCTGCGAAAGGTCCTGGGAGATCATGTCAAGCAGGCCGGGTCGCATGTCGCCCCGGACAGATTGCGGTTTGATTTTACGCATTTTTCCCAGGTAAAGACGGAAGAACTGGAGCGGATCGAGTCGATGGTCAACGATCGGATCCGGGAGAATGTTCCGGTTAATACGGAGGTGCTCGACGCCGAAGATGCGTTCAAATCGGGTGCCACTGCTCTTTTTGAGGAAAAGTACGGGGATCGGGTTCGGGTCGTTTCCCTTGCCGGTTTCAGCAAAGAGCTTTGTGGGGGCACTCACACCCGGGCCACCGGTGATATCGGTGCCTTCCGGATCATCGGCGAATCGAGTATCGCATCGGGGGTCAGGCGGATAGAGGCATTAACCGGAGCGGCCGCTGTGGCGTTCAACCTGCAGCAGGCCGGTATTGTCCGGCAGGCTGCCCTTCTCGTCAAGGACCACCCCGCACACCTGGTAGATAAGATCGAAACCATGTTGTCCGGGATGAAGGCTCTCGAGCGGGAGGTGCAGCAGCTCAAGGCCAAACTGGCGCAGAACCAGGCGGGGGAAGCCGACGATGATCTTCTGTCGGTCAAAGGGGTTGATCTGCTCGTTAAAAGGGTGGCCGTCGACTCCACGGCAGGCTTGAGGGATCTTGCAGACCGGTTCAAGGATAAGATCCGATCCGGAATCGTCGTTCTGGGCAGCGTGTCCGGAGAGAAGGTCTTGCTGATCGCGGTGGTTACAAAGGATCTTCTGGACCGCTTTCACGCCGGTAATATCGTGAAACAGATCGCCCCCCTGGTCGGGGGCGGCGGGGGAGGGCGGCCGGATATGGCCCAGGCCGGCGGCACCCAACCGGAGAAACTGGATGCGGCGCTTGAGGCCGTGCCGGAAATCATCGAAGGCGCTTAGGGTTCGCGCAAAAATAAGTTCGCAGATGATCAGCGTTCAGGCGCCCGCTCAGCAAGGCGCGAAAATTAAGGAATATCAGGTATATTCCGTATTTTCGCAACGCCGCTGAGTGGGATGGGTGGGCGCTGAGAATGTGAAGTTATTTTTGCGCGAACCCTTAATTTCCCTTTAATACATCGATCATGGAAAACGCCTTCCCCTTTTTACCCTGGAGAATCTTGCCATTGAGGTACACCACGGCATCCAGTGTGCCCTGGACATAAACATCACGGCCGTTGATGTTATGCGTAAAGGCGATCCGGACGGTCCGGTCCCGGGAATCCAGCGTGTAGGTGTGCCAGCCGTGTCCTTGCAGATAGGGTTCCGGTATACCCCACTTTTGGCGCTGTACGGCTGGATCGCGTTCTTTTCGGATCTTGTTTTCCGAGTAGTCGACTCCCAAACGGTTGAAATATCCCACCATCGCTTTTGCCGTTCCGCTCGTGTCCGCCTTACCCTGCTGGTGGCTCTCCTCTACTGACATCGTAAAGTCGCCGAACAACCCCGGAAACGTTTCGGCGGCATATTCCATCATTGCCTGGAGGCCCACGATCTGTTTGGCCATGTTGGGGGCGATCACCGCCGAAATGTCCGATTTTTCAACCATGTTTTGGAGTGGGTCCCGATTTCCACCGGTGGTCCCCATGACAAATGCAAGTCCGTTGCTGCAATAGAATTGTGCGTTGTCATTTACCGCCGTGGGGTGGGTGAAATCGACGCTGATGAACCGGCCATTATCTTTTTTGATCGCTATGATGGCTTCCTGACGATCCTCCGGCCGGATCAGGACTATCGCAGCGCCATCGAGCGGATATTCTTTCTCCTCGATCTCGGGGCCGGTTAAGGAGTGGCGGATGAGTTCCATCCTGTTGTCCTTTGATACCTGGCGGGCGATTTTGGCTGCCATATTTCCCGGAAGACCGTTCACCATAATTTTTATTTTATCCATTTTAACCTCCTGTAGCTGTTATCCGGACCGGAACCATGACAGGATTACAATTGTGACACCATTTTTCCAAGAGACACCAACTCCGACGGTTGGAATCCTGATATCCTTTCCTTTAACATTTTCAAGGCGATCGGGATATATTTTTCGAATGCCGTCTTCCCCTTTTCCCGGCTTAAATAACCGAATGCGCCGAGGATCTGTAGATTGCGGGACAGGGCACACCAGCGAAATCCTTCCCAAAATCGGTTTTTATCCTCCCCGGTTGTAAGCGGTAGTCTTCCAATGCAGTAATCGACAAGTGACCTGCGAACCGCTTTCGGAAGGTCGACGTAGGGATCTATGAGCAGGGATGCCAGGTCGTACTGCAAAGGACCCACCCGGCCACCTTGAAAATCGATAAAGTAGATGCGGTTATCGGTGACCATGATGTTGCGGGATTGGAAGTCCCGGTGCATGAACCCGTCCAGGGAACAGGATACGGCGCCCTCTGCGATTCTATGGAAATCGTCTGCCATCTCCTCGAATCGGACACCGATATCGAGATACCCGTTCAGAAAGGATTCTACAAAATAGCGGCACTCATTCTCGAGCACCACTTCCCGGTCGTACCGGGGGGTCTGCCAGGTCCAGTCCGGATTAAAACCGATCAAACCGAAATGGGACATGTGAATCATTTCGTCTATGACACGCCGGTAAACGGCCGTCACCTCGCGGTTGCTTCCGGATGTTGTGACAAGATCCTGCAGGTGGACGTCTCCCACATCCTCCAGCAGCACCACCCCCGAAAACGCATCCGCCAGAACGATCTCCGGAACCGGTGTTCCCGCTTGGAACAGGTGCCGTCCGATATGGATAAATGCCTCCGCCTCACAAACGGCATCTGTGGCCCGGATACCGTGATCCACCAAAATGAGCGATGGTCTGCCGGCGGATACCCGATACCACTTGCGATCCGAACCGTCTCCCTTCAGCCGGGCCCGTTTTATGGTGCTGTCTCCGCTTCCAGGGAACGCTTTTTCGAAGGCTTTGGGGATCATCACCTCCATCACTGCTTTTTTATACCTTTCCGGCGTACCAATGTCTCTCCAGCGATGACGGTCCGTTTTCCATGCCTTGATTTTCAGACCCGACGCCATCATTTTCCGGTATGCGTCGATACTGCTTGAAAAAACACCCCTCGGGAAAAATCGGAGGCAGCCGGGGTCCAGTACCTGAATACCCGAAAAGGTGAGCGCCGGATGGGAACGGTTTGATTCCGAGGATGTGATTTTGTCAAATCCAACCACATAATCGTCCCTGTCCACCGCCACCGAGTTGAATGCCGGATGGTTCAGGAGGACCAGTGTGGCCGTGTGTGTGTGTGTCAGATGGTATCGATAGACCGCGGCCAGATCGATATCCGTCACGATGTCGCTATTGATGACCATAAACGGCCGATCATCCAGAAATCCTCCGGCGTTACCGATCGCCCCGCCCGTTCCCAGAATGTCCGGTTCGTGGCATGTTTCCACGGGAATGGGATAGCGGTGTGTTTTGATATGTCGCCGGATCCGGTCTCCCAGATGGTGGGTGTTGACACGTATCCCCAGGCAACCGGCTTCACATAGGCTGCTGATGATCAAATCCAGCAGTGAATCCTCCCCGAGGGGGAAGAGCGGTTTGGGTAACAGATCGGTGTAGGGTTTCAGTCGTGTGCCGAACCCTGCCGCTAGAATAAGTGCCTTCATAATGGTTGCAGGGGATCAGGGCTTCAGCAGACTGAGGTATCTCTGGAGAGCGTCGCTGTACAATTGAATCTTCTCCATGCTGTTTTTACCGGTTATCCCCCGGCTGGTAAAAAATTTGATCGCATTTTTATAATTCACCTTCGACAAGGCTTCTTTGTTTTCGATCTCTTCCTTTTTATACATCCGGTTGCCCATCGATTCAATTTTTTTCAGACGATCCTTGGTGCTGACGGATTTCTGATCTGCGGATCTAAAGTAATTCAATACAATCCAGTAGGACTCAAAATAGGTTTTAAGAAAAAACGAGAACAGTTTCAGCTTCCTGAATCCTGCGGAGGTGAGATTGTAGGTGTCGGGCAATGTCGGATGCGGCATGAGAATGGCGTCATCAATAAATGCCTTGATGTTTTTTCGAATGAAGTATTCGGTAGTCCGGTCCACGTCGTAGGCAAACTCGTCCTTGAAAAATTCCTGTTGAAAGGCGTAACTGTCGTGAAGTTCGGCGGATGTGAATTGGAAAGCATCCCTTTCCAATATGGCAAGCGCCGTAAATGCGGCAGGAATGAAAAAGGCCACACAATTGTTTTTATAATACTCCAGGTTCGGCCGTCTGTTTTCATTAACCGTGAAAACATCTTCACCGGTCTCCCCTTTGGTACCCAATGAGATCCGCTCTATGAATTTTCTTTGAACATACGTCTCGATAACCCGCTCGACGGCTCCGGCTGGATCGATGATGAGGGTTTCGGCAAACGAGGCTTTTTGAACGGAAAGGTAGTTCATGTAGATATCGATCTGCTCCGACAGGTCGCCGTAGGAGAATCTTTTTTTCGTGTTGTTTAAAATGGCGCCGGCCACTATGGCGTGAGGAGTTACGACGGTGACTTCGTTGATGGCGTTAATGACGCGGTGTCCGAGATTCCGGCAGATGACATTCTGCTCCTTTGAGGTCATCTCATCCATCGGTTTGTCCATCTGTGACAAGAGTCCGTTTAACGAAATCGGTTCGTTGAATTTGATGTAGATTTTTCCATACCGCTTTTTTAAGAAACGTCGCGCCTTAATCACCTGTACCAGATTTTCCGGCTCCTTTCGGCCGCCTTCCAGTTCGTTCAGATAGGCGCTTTCCTCTAAAACCCTGTCGTAGCCGATGTATATGGGCACGAAAATCATGTCCTCACAGGCACCGTCCCGATAAGCGGAGAGCAGCGTCGACAGCAGTCCCAATTTGGGAAGAATCATCTTTCCCGTCCGGCTTCTGCCGCCCTCAATAAAAAATTCGATATTGAACCCTTCTACGAGCAGGCGCCTGATGTATTCAGAAAACACTTTGGAGTAAAGGATCGCACCCTTGAAGGTTCTCCGGATAAAGAAGGCGCCGCCCGATCTGAAAATCGGTCCCAGCGGCCAGAAAGACAGGTTCTTTCCGGCGGCGATGTGCGGACAGGGCATATTGTTGGTATAAAGAAGGTAGGACAGGATGAGGTAATCGATATGGCTTTTATGGCATGGGATTAGAATCAGGGATCCTTTTTGGGACATCCGTTTTACCTTCTGCAACACCTCCCGGTTTATCGATACCCCTTCGAACATGGTTTGGACAATCCAACGGACCACCACCGCCATTATTTTGATCATTCCCGCATTGTATTTTGCGGCGATCTCATCAACGTATCCATCCGCCTTTTTGCGGGCCTTGTAGATGGGAATATTGCGTTTTTTGGAGTAGTATTCCAGAAAACCCCGTATCCGGTCATCTGTTAGAATACTCTCTTTTAGCTCTTCCCTGGATTTCAAGACGGGGCCGGTAATACTCTGGTGATGCCGGTTGATCTGGAGCAACAGCTTCCGCCTCAATTTCAATGCCAGGTTTTCGATGCCAAGATCCCTGTTTTCCCCTCGCTCGAGAAAGGATTTCAAATCCATGGGTTTCGAAACTTCCACAAACACTTTCCCGGGATTCCGGAACAGGGTAAAAAGACGTCTGCAGATACCGGGATTGACCTCGGGACCAAAGAGGATATCCACAATAGACGGTATGGACCGGAGAGGCGTTGTCCCAAAAAAGATCAGCTGCGGAACCAGATAAACAGGTTTATCCAGGCTTTGTTGTATCTCTATCAGACGCCTGATCGGGTCGGTTTTGTCCCTTACGAATCGTTCATAAAAGTTTTTTCTGCCCACCAGCGAGATCATTCCGGAATGGCCGTTTTGCATTTTCAGCCGGTAGTATCCCCCGTGATAGGGGTCGGGAAATCGTTTGTTGTGGACGATATATATCAGGCGGGAGAGGAACATACCGGTAAGTCGGAAAAGGGGCTGCCAGATTCGAATTTTATAATCAAAGCCAATGGAAGGAAAGGGCAGGCGTTTTTCCCTATAACGGGTATGATAGAAAAGATATTCGAAATAACTTCTTCGTTTGGTGATATACACCACGATGCCGTCTTTGGGAAGATTTCGAATCCCTTCAAGTTGCTCATCCGTGGTGGTGATTCCCGAAAAAAACTGATTGAGAATAAATGATGAAAAAAAACCGATTTTCTCCGGCAGGAAACAGGAGTAGTGATCGAAAGCCTCATCATGGCTGTTTTTGAGCCAATTTTTGATCCGCAACGTAAAATTTTTCCAGTATGTTTTTATCATTATCCTCTTTTTCATCTATGGAATGGCTAACCTTCAAGTGTTTGGAAGGCGAGTATTTTTATCAGCGTCAAAACTGCACGCTAACAAATTAAAAAAATGATTGCAATCCTTAATTTGCCCCTTTGTATTAGAATAAAGTTTTTTATATTAGCTATTTACGATAATTTAAACCATATTGCATCATCCGTTTTAAGGTGGGAATCCGGTAAAATTAAACTTGTGTTCCGAAAATTGTTATGGTAACTGCATTCGGGTCTGTATGGGTGAATTTTTTCCGATCATTCCTGCAAAAAACAAATATGAAAATGATTTAGATTCTAATTCAAGGTAAAGGAGGATGATTCTTCATGAAAACTTTAATTGGTGGTGCAGTTGCAGCTGTGTTGGGTCTCATCGGCCTGTCCGTTTGGTTCAGCGAGTTTCTACAGATCCTGGCCGGTGCGGTCCCCATTATGCTTCTTCTCGGCGGTGGTCTGGCCCTGTATCTGGGCTTTGACGAGTTGAAAGATACCTGGAAAAAAGATGATACCAGTTTTGAAACCCCAGGCGGGGCGGATGATTCCGAGCAGTACAAGCAGGAGATCGATGATCTGAAAAAAGAGATTGAAACGCTGAAAGCGGACAAAGCCTGATATTCCGGTTTTTAAAAAA
>CAZWAE010000063.1:0-17889 GCA_964631805.1 uncultured Desulfobacteraceae bacterium
AAAATATATCATGCGACGAGATTGGAGGGGATTATTATGATTTTTTAATGCATGCCGGGGCACAAAACGACCGCTTATCGGTTGTTGTTGGGGATTTTTCAGGTCATGGAGTGGATTCCGCCCTGCTTATGACAACAGCCCGAGCATTCCTGCGCATGCGCTCTTCACAACCCGGTACCATCAACGACATCGTAACTGACATGAATAGGCATTTGTCTGAAGACATCCTGGACAGCGGGAAATTTATGACCTTGTTCTATCTTTCGATTGATGTGAAAAAGAAATGTATCGAATGGATACGAGCCGGTCATGAGCCAGCTTGGCTATACGATCCCGATGACGATGCTTTCCACGAACTCAAAGGGCAGGGGGTGGCACTGGGAATAGATGATGAGTATGAATATCGATCCAGTTCTAAAACCGGCTTAAAGCCCGGGCAGGTACTCATCGTCGGGACTGATGGAATCTGGGAAGGCCACAACAGATCTGGTGAAATGTTCGGCAAACTCAGATTTCAGGAGGTTGTACGTAATAATGCCCGTGCTGGTGCTGAAAATATCCTCGATTCTGTATTTAGTGAACAACGCGTTTTTACACAAGATACAAGGACAGAAGATGACCTTACACTGGTGATTATAAAAATCACTCGATGAGGCCACTACCATGTTCCTTCCCGGTGCCGTGCTTCTTGGAACTGCAGGTGCATTGCGGTGAATTAAAAAAAATAGAATAGCGTAACAACTTAGTTTAAACCAAGCAGGGTCCATCGGCTCAGCCTTTTATCTTGTGCATCCCTTTCCACTAACGATGATTCGGTCACAATTCCTGATAAAGGGGGCGGAAATGAAAATCCCGGGGGGCGGGAATGATCTCCCGGCCGCCCCGGGGAATATCAAGGTGGGCAATAGTTCAGGAATGATCTCTTATTTGACGCGTCCCTCTCTCCAAGCCTTGATCAACCCGTCGTAGTCGACGGTTTCGCCCTTGGGCTTTTCATTGACCTTTGCCTTCGGGGAGCCCGGTTGGTTCAACCAATAGGAGGCGTCTTTTTTGGGGTTAAGCTTGGGTCCGCACTTGCCCTGTACGTTGGCGCGTTGGATTCGCTGCAGTACACGATCCTGCTCACGCGCCAGGTTGTCCATTGCCGTACTCACCGTCACTTCACCGGAGACAGCTTCTCCGACATTCTGCCACCATAATTGAGCCAGTTTGGGATAGTCGGGTACGTTGGTCCCGGTGGGAGTCCAGGCGACACGGGCCGGGCTGCGGTAGAACTCCACCAGGCCGCCAAGCTTGGGCGCGCGGTCGGTGAAGGACTGATGGTTGATATCGCTGTCCCTGATGGGTGTCAGACCCACGTGGGTCTTCTTTAGCGACGTGGTTTTTGCAACGCAGAACTGGGCAAACAACCAGGCTGCCTTGCGGCGCTCGAGCGGGGTGCTTTTCATCAGGGTCCATGAACCGCAGTCCTGATAACCCAGTTTCATCCCTTCTTCCCAGTAGGGACCGTGAGGGGACGGGGCCATACGCCATTTGGGTGTGCCGTCCGCGTTGACGGTCGGACCCGGTGAAACCATGGCGGATGTAAATGCCGTATACCAGAAAATCTGCTGGGCCACATGGCCCTTGGCCAGAACCGGCAGGTAGGTGTAAAAATCCATGCCCAGGGCACCCGGCGGTGCGTATTTCCGGAGCCATGACATGTACTTGCGAAGCGAATATTTGGCAGCCGGGCCGTTGGCAGCGCCACCGCGCTCAACGCTGGCGCCCACCGGACGGCAGCCATCGACACGGATACCCCACTCGTCCACAGGTTTGCCGTTGGGAATCCCCTTGTCCCCGGCACCGGCCATGGACAGCCAGGCGTCGGTAAAACGCCAGCCCAGGTCCGGGGCCTTTTTCCCGTAGTCGTTGTGGCCGTAAATGGCCTTGCCATCTATTTCCTGGATATGCTCGCTGAAGAATTCGGCGATATCCTCGTAGGCTGACCAGTTGACCGGTACCCCTAACTCATAACCGTAGATCTCCTTGAACTTCTTTTTAAAATCCGCTCTGTTGAACCAGTCGTAGCGGAACCAGTAGAGGTTGGCGAACTGCTGGTCCGGAAGTTGATAGAGCTTTCCGTCCGGACCGGTGGTGAAGGATTTGCCCATGAAATCGTCTACATCCAGTGTGGGCAGCGTTACGTCCTTGCCTTCTCCCGACATGAAGTCCGACAGCGGAACCACATGGCCGTAGCGCATGTGCGTGCCAATCAGGTCTGAATCGTTGATATAGGCATCGTAGAGATTCTTGCCGGATGCCCACTGGGACTGCAACTTCTCGATCACGTCGCCTTCCTGGATGAGATCAAAAGACACCTTGATGCCGGTGATCTCCTCAAACGCTTTGGCTAAAACTTTGGCCTCATACTCGTGGGTCGGAATGGTCTCGGACACGACCTTGATGTTCATGCCTTTGAACGGTTTGGATGCCTTGATGAACCACTCCATCTCCTTCATCTGGTCGGCTTTCGACAATGTCGACGGCTGGAATTCCTGGTCGACCCATTTTTTGGCGGCCTCCATGCTCGCTCCTGCCGAGTTTGCCATGAAGATAAATGCCAGGGTGACGATCCATATGGGAATGGATCGGAGCCACGACCGTTTGTTGATCAATTTTCGCATAGTCTCCTCCTCTTTTTAGTGGTTATTGTCGTGAGGCGCCTTACTGCCCGACTGTAACAGATATGTGGGCGGTAAAGCCGTTTAAAACCGGAAGATATTCTCTCCGGTGAGTCCGATCCATGCAGGTGTGACGACCATGAATGTCCAGCGGCATCACATATTCTATAATCCTTTCAACCCCAACGCATGACAATGGCGGTCCAGGCCACGGCCAAAGGTAATGCGAACCAGATATTGAGGTCCGTCAATCCCAGCCACGCCAGATGAATATAGGCACTTCCCAATAGCCCCAGAAAGAAACGTGTACCGCGTGTGGTGGGAACCCAAAGAAATCCCCTGCGTTCAATGGTAGGGGACTTCAGTTCCCAGACCAGCATGCCGATCAGCATGAGGAAAATAGTCGTAAAAAAAATGGCCGTTGGCTTGGTCCAATACATCCATTCCAGACCCATAGTTGTTCCCCCCTAAACGCGGCCCAGTGCAAAGCCCTTGGCCAGATGGTTCCGTACAAACCAGATCACCAGCGCACCCGGTACAATGGTCAGTACACCGGCCGCTGCCAAAAGACCCCAGTCCAGCCCCGTCGCGCTGATCGTACGTGTCATGGTGGCGACGATGGGTTTTGCCTCGGTGATGGTCAATGTCCTGGCAAAGAGCAATTCGACCCAACTGAACATAAAGCAGAAAAATGCGGTCACACCGACCCCGGCGCGAATCAGCGGAATGAAGATGGTAATAAAAAAATGCGGGAAACTATATCCGTCGATAAAAGCGGTCTCATCGATCTCCTTTGGAATCCCCGACATAAAACCTTCCAGGATCCAGATCGCCAACGGCACATTGAACAGACAATGGGCAAGGGCTACCGCCAGATGCGTATCCATCAAATTGATAGTGGAATAGAGCTGGAGATAAGGAAGGAGAAAGACCGCCGGGGGGGCCATACGGTTGGTCAGCAGCCAGAAAAACATCTGCCCGTCGCCCAGGAAGTTATAGCGTGAAAAGGCATAGGCCGCGGGCAGGGCAAAGGCCAATGACAATAGCGTGTTCATGCCGACATAGATCATGGCGTTGATATAAGCGGAGTACCATGTTGGATCGGTGAATATCTTGATATAGTTTTTAAATGTGATATCCGCCGGGTACAGGGCAAAATTACCCAGGATATCGGCGTTGGTCCTCAGGGACATGTTGAGCATCCAATAGATCGGAAGGATGAGGATGCCAAAATAGATGCACAGCGCGATGGTTCTCTTCTGGATTTTCATGCCTTCTCTCCTCTTCCCACGTTCAGCAGGGCCTGGTAGAATGCAAAACTAAAGAGCAGGACAATCAGAAAGTAGATGAGTGAAAAGGCCGCGGCCGGTCCCAGGTCAAATTGCATGGTGGCAAGCTTCACAAGATAGATGGAAAGGAAGGTGGTCGCATTGCCGGGGCCGCCACCGGTCAAGGCAAAGGGTTCCGCGTAGATGAGGAAGCTGTCCATCCACCGCAGAAGAACGGCAATGGTGAGCACACCGCGCATTTTAGGCAATTGAATATACAGGAAAGTGGCCCATGATGAGGCACCATCGATTTTGGCCGCCTGGTAGTACGCCTCTGGTATCGCCCGCAATCCGGCGTAGGCCAGCAGGGCTACCAGGGGAGTCCAGTGCCAGACCTCCATGGCGAGCAGCGTGATCCAGGCGTAGAGGGGCTTGGCCGTATGATCAAAGGGTACTTCCAGCAGATCCAGGCTGTTGATACCCACACCGAACAAACCGATATCCGGCCGTGTGAAGATGATCCAGATGGTACCGATCACGTTCCAGGGAATGACGAGGGGCAGCGCCAGCGTCACCAGAGAAGCGGAGGCACCCCAACCGCGCTTGGGCATGGCCAGTGCGATCAGTATTCCGAGGGGTATCTCGATCAACAGGACGAGTCCGGAAAATGTGAATTGGCGCATCAGGGCGTCATGCAGACGATGGTTGCTCAACATCTCCTTGAACCACTCGGTGCCGACAAAAACAGCCTCTCCCGGTCCGAAAATGTCCTGTAGCGAATAGTTGACCACGGTCATCAATGGGATGATGCCGCTAAAGGCAACGATGATAAAGGCCGGTAGTACCAGAAACCAAGCCCTATTGTCCTGCCATTTTTCCATATCGTCGCTCCTTCTATTTAACCAGTCGCCCGTTGGCAAACAGCCGGGTCCACTTCGGCGGAAAGAAAAGCCACGCTTGCTCCTGAGGAACCGGTTTGCCCTCAGGCAGCCTGGCACGCAGGGTCTTGCCTGCCAGGGCAACATTCACGATTCTGTGGCTGCCCTGGTCCTCAACAGACTTAACTTTGACCGGTGCGCTGCCGTCAGCGGCTTCTGCATACAATTCCAGGTGTATGGGCCGTATCCCCAATTCCAGTTTTCCCTGAGTTTTGTGCCCCTTTGCCGCTACCTTTTCGTCCAAAGCAATGCTGGCACCATTTAATCGTGCCATATTTCCTTCCAGTGTGCAGTCAATGAAGTTCATGCCCGGGCTCCCGATAAAGTAACCCACGAACGTGTGTTCCGGATTTTCGAAAAGGTCCTGTGGAGAGCCAATCTGCACGATTTCGCCTTCGTACATGACTACCACCTTATCGGCAAAAGTCAGGGCCTCGATTTGGTCGTGGGTCACATAGATAAAGGTCAGTTTCAGCTGTTCGTGGATATCTTTGAGTTTGCGCCTCAGATTCCATTTTAGATGGGGGTCGATCACTGTCAGGGGTTCGTCGAAGAGAATGGCCGCAACATCACTTCGAACCAGCCCTCTGCCCAAGGATATTTTCTGCTTGGCATCGGCTGCCAACCCTTCAGCCCTCTTATAGAGATACGGCGTCAAGTCCAGGATGTCTGCCACCTCACGGACCCGACGGTCTACTTTGCTGCTTTCATGGCCGCGATTCCGTAATGGGAAGGCCAAGTTGTCGAAAACCGTCATGGTGTCGTAGAGTACCGGGAACTGAAAGACCTGCGCGATGTTGCGTTTTTCCGGCGGCAGGTCGGTGACATCCTGCCCGTCGTACAGGACACGGCCCTTGCTGGGTGTGAGTAAACCGGAAATGATGTTCAGAAGGGTGGTTTTGCCACAGCCAGAAGGGCCCAGCAGGGCATATGCTCCCCCATCGTCCCAGATGTGATGGATTCGTTTAAGGGCATAGTCCGATTCACTCCCGGGTTTCTTGAGATAACTGTGGGCGATTTCATTGAGTTCGATGCGCGCCATGGCAGTCTCCTAAACGGGTCGCTCTTGGATGCTGGCCAGTGACGGGGATGCAACCAGCTCTCCATTCAAATCGTAGACAAAAAGACAGCAGGGGCTGACATACAAGGAGATCGCTGATCCAATCCGATAGGCATGAATGCCGTCTTCCTGGGCCACGAGCCGCGTATCGGCGTGGTTGAAATGGATAAATGTCTCGGACCCGTTGATTTCGGACAGCTCCACATTGACCTGGATTTGCGCATCGTTGTCGTCGGTTCTGGACAGAAAAAAATGGTTGGAACGGATGCCGAATCTGTATTCACCGTCCGGCAGATTTTTCATTTCCGCTTCCAGTGGCACTTGAATGCCCTGTCCGATAGAGGCCGTTTTCTCCCGGATAATGCCTGGGAGAAAATTGATGGGAGGGTCGCTGAAAACCTCCGCCACTTTGACGGTTGCCGGATTTCGGTATACGTCAGGCGTCTTTCCGGTTTGAAGTATCCGGCCCTCATCCAGTACGACGACGTTGCCCCCCAGCATCAGGGCTTCTGTGGGTTCCGTGGTGGTGTAAACAACGATCGCTTTACGCTGGCTGAAAATTTCCTGAAGCTCCACTCGGAGCTCTTCCCGAAGTTTATAATCCAGGTTCACCAGCGGCTCGTCCATCAGGAGTAATTCTGCGTTTTTAACCATCGCCCTGGCAATAGCGGTGCGCTGCTGCTGGCCTCCTGAAAGCTCGGCCGGCAGGCGATCCAGCAGGTCATCGATGCGTAACATCCCGGCGATTTCTCGTACCTGTCGATCGATTTCTATTTTGGAAATGCCGCTTGTCTTCAGGGGTGATGCAATGTTCTGGTAGACCGTCAGGGAAGGGTAGTTGATGAACAACTGGTAGACCATGGCAACGCTGCGTTTACGTACCGGAACGCCGGTGACATCACGCCCATCGATGAGAATTCGGCCGTTGGAAGGTTTGTCCAGGCCGGCCATGATACGCAGCAAGGATGTCTTGCCGGCCAGGGTGCGGCCCAGGATAACGTTGCGCGATCCGGTTTCGAATTCCAGGTCGATACCCTTCAGGTGCATTTCCCTGCCAACCGTTTTCTCAATATTCAGAAGGGACAGGCTCATGGGCGACCTCTCTGGTGGAATCAAAATGAATCGGGTTGCATTGTTGTGTCGTGGGCGAACTGAGACCTTGCGAGAGGCCTTGTTTGATGATCTCCTTTCATAGCATTGCCAAGTAATTTTCGCAAGTGAAAATTTTATTTCTTTTTGTTTCAATAAAAAATATATTTGGTTTCATATACTAATCATAACTATTGTCCGCCCAGTTCCACCATGGCGGGATAGCGTGAGATCAAAGGGGATGCCAGATTTATTTCAGAGATAAACATTGTTATTTCGATAAGATAAATAATGAAGTATGAAGCCGGTATCGCGAGAAAAGGTCATTTATGGGTGGGTGCTATAACTAATTCCGGTCGTTAGGCAAAACCCGGAACCGTTCTGCTCTGTGGATCCCTCCAGCAAAAAATGGAGGTTTGCTAATGGATTTTAAGTTCTAATAACGACATTATTTGGTATAAATTATTGTAAAACGAAAATCAATAGTGACAAATGAAACTAATTATGATAATAAATTCAGGCAAAAATCAAATTTCTGCGCCATTTTCAGCGGAATCTGGTAGTTTGGCACTGTTTGCTTAATTCTCAAGTCAAAAACGATCATTGGGCCGATCGCTTCACTTCAATGGGGTTTTAAACCCCAAAAAATATGGGGAAATGCTGTTGAAAACCCAAGTGCTTATTATCGGCGGGGGGGGCACCGGAACGGGATTGGCCAGGGATCTGGCTTTGCGTGGGATTCATTGCGTTGTTGTGGAAAAGGGGGATATCAACGCCGGGGCCTCCGGAGGCAACCATGGCCTGCTGCACAGCGGCGCCCGCTATATCGAATCCGACCCTGCAGCCGCCTGTGAATGCCGGGAGGAAAGCGAACTGCTTAAGCAGCTGGCGCCTCAGTGCATCGACGATTCCGGTGGCCTCTTTGTGGCCGTGCAGGGCGACGACGAAAATTATATCGCTGATTTCCCGTTGCTGTGCGAACAGTGTCGGATACCCGCCAGATCTTTGGATCTACAGGAGTTGCGCGAACTGGAGCCGGCGATCTCAGAAAGGGCAATCGCTGCCTTTGCGGTTCAGGATGCGGCCATTGATCCGTTCAAGCTCTCCCTGGATAACCTAGCCCACGCGCGGCAGCTGGGAACGCGGTTGATGCGAAACACACGGGTGACGGCTTTCAATATCCGGCATTCGAAAATCCAAGCCGTCCGACTCCGGAACATGCGTACCGGTGAGCACTCCACCGTCGAACCGGATATCGTCGTCAATGCCGCAGGCGCATGGGCCGGGGAGGTGGCCGCAATGGCAGGTGTAAAGATCGATATGCTGTTTTCAAAAGGCAGCCTGCTGGTGACCCAGAGCCGCCTGACCCAGCGGGTGGTCAACCGCCTGCGCACCGCCACGGACGCCGACATCCTGGTTCCCGGCGGCACTGTTTCGATCCTGGGGACCACCTCTGTTCGTGTGGAATCCCCGGACCGCATCTATCCCGAGATCGAGGAGGTCGATTTCATCATCGATGAGGCAAAGGCGATGCTGCCCGTACTGGAAACCACCCGTTATATCAGGGCTTACTGCGGTGTCCGGCCCCTGCTCGACAGAAAAGACAACGGTGATGATCGCCGGGTCAGCCGCGGGTACGCCCTGATCGACCATGGTGGGGAAGGGGTTGATAATCTGGTCTCCATCACCGGTGGGAAACTGACCACTTACCGCCTGATGGCGGAAAAAACGGCTGATCTGATCGTCCGGAAAATGGGGATCGAACGGCCATGCCGCACACGGTCCGAACCCTTGCCTCCTGCCAGCGATGCCCAATGGACAGAACCGGGACTTGCGCCCCATCTGTGGGTTCGTCGGAACGATCCGGACGACCTGCTGTTGTGCGAATGCGAGATGGTTCCCCAAAGCACAGTGGATGCCGTGGTCGCATCGATACGGAAACAGGATGGCCCCCCCGTAGGCCTGACAGCCATCGGACTACGCAGCCGCGTCGGCAAGGGACCCTGCCAGGGGACCTTCTGTAGCCAGCGCGTGTCGGCCTACCTCTACGATTCAGGCGATTTCGAAGGGAGGGGCGGCATCGATGAATTGCGGTCGTTTCTCAGCGAACGGTGGAGGGGGCAGCATCCGCTTCAGTGGGACACGCCCCTGGTCCAGTCCGAACTGCTGGAGGCGATCCACTGCGGATTTTTCGGTCTTGAACTGACCCGGGATGACGGTTCGGAGAAGGGTGATGATGGAAACCAGGCCTGACGTGCATTGCGATCTGATGATCATCGGCTGCGGTATGGCCGGCGCGGCGGCAGCTCTTTTCGCCTCCGCTCGCGGTATCGATACGATCCAGGTGGGGATGACCGGGGAGCTGAACTACGCCAGCGGGTTGATCGATCTCCTGGGGGTCCACCCCATCGCAGAGGGCCGTAAGTGGGACAATCCCTGGGCTGGCATCGATCGGCTCGTCAAGGATTGCCCCCGCCATCCCTATGCGCGGTTGGAACGCAGGGATATGCACACCGCATTGTCCGTTTTTTTTTCAATGTTGGAGATGGGCGGGCTTCCGTACACCCATACAGCCGATCGCAATCTCCAGATCATTACGCCGGTGGGATCGGTGAAAAGCACCTATGCCGTTCCGGAGACAATGAAAAACGGCGTCCGGGCACTGGAAGAGAAAGCCCCCTGCCTGATGGTGGATTTCAAAGGTTTGAAAGGTTACAGCAGCCGACAGATCGCTGAAACGCTGAAGACACAATGGCCCAAACTTCGGGCGGGTCGCCTTGAATTTCCGGATACGGGAGGCGACCTGTTTTCCGAACAATTGGCGCGGCGGCTGGATCTCCCCGAAACCCTGGCACACCTGGCTGCTGACATCCGCGGGCTGGTGGGACAGGAGGCTTTTGTCGGTCTGCCGGCCATTGTCGGCCTATATAAATCCAGGACCGCTTTTGAAGATCTTCAGCGGCAGATCGGGCTTCCCCTGTTTGAAATAGCGGTGATGCCGCCTTCGGTCGCAGGTCTCAGGTTAAGACATGTTTTCGAGCAGCAATTACCCCACCGCGGCGTAAATACCTTCTTCCAGCAAAAGGTCTTTTCTGCCGATTACGAAAAGAAAAGGGGGTTTCGGTTCCGTGTCGGCGCTGAGGAACCCCAATTTGTTGTCCATGCCAAGGGCGCGGTTCTGGCCAGCGGGCGTTTTTTCGGCAAGGGGCTTCATGCCGATCGTAAAGAGATCCGGGAAACTGTTTTCGGGCTTCCGGTGCATCAAACGGCCGATCGCACCGGGTGGCACAGAAAGAGATTGCTGGATCGGAGAGGCCACGGGATCAACCGATCCGGTCTGGAAACCGATAGGTTCCTGAGGCCCCTTGGAGTTGATGGCCGTCCGGCCTTTCCCACCCTGCATGCTGCCGGCTCGATTTTGGCCCATCAGGACTGGGTGCGCCAGAAATGCGGGTCCGGCCTGGCAATCACCACGGCCTATGCAGCGGTCAAGGCGTTTGCTGACCTCCTCGTCTGACCCTAAAGGAAGTGAAGGGATCATGGTATTCACTGTCACGATGGTTTCGGCCATCATCATCTGTTTGGCCGGAATTCTCTACAGATTCGGGCGCTGGTTTGTAGTTGAGATCGGGCCTGAAGCGGAATCTGTGACCATTCCGGAACGGATGGCTGCTGCATTTACAGAGACGGTAAAAATCGTTTTCAGTCCCCGGATTATTTTCCTGGTCCGGGGCTTGTTTGCCGACGTCTTGCTGCAATTGCACCTTCTCAGACAGAGCTTCTGGCGTTGGGGAATGCATATGGCCCTGTTTTACGGATTTGGACTTTTGATCCTGATGCATGCCCTGGACGATCCCCTGACGCGGGCCCTCTTTCCGTGGTATGAGTCTACGTTGAATCCGTTTTTTTTCCTGCGCAACCTTTTCGGCCTGATGGTTCTTATCGGTGCTGTCATTGCCGTATCACGCCGCCTGTTCTTGAAGCGTAAAGGACTGTTCACCAGCTTTGCAGACCGTTTCACGCTGGGGCTCATCACCACCATTTTGCTTTCGGGTTTCGCTCTCGAGGCGGTTCAGATTGGTTCCGAGCCCATTTTCGACGAAATGGTCGTCGAATACATGGACGAGGACAATGAAGAGGTCTTAGATCCCTTGAAGGTCTACTGGGCCGCTGAGTATGGTGTTGTCTTTTCCCGGTCGATGGATACCCGGAACAGGTCTGCACTTCGGCTGGGGGCAGAGATCCATCAGGAATACTGTGCATACTGCCATTCTCATCCTGTCTCGGCTTTTGTCAGCTACCCACTGTCCAGGGGGGTGAGGGCAGGTGCGGTGTTTCTCAACCGCATCAGGGCGGACCGCTTTCTGAGAACCTGCCATTTTCTTGCAGTGTTCATCGCCCTGGCCCTGCTGCCGTTCAGCAAATTTTTCCATCTGGTCTCGACGCCGATCAGTCTGCTGGTAAAGCGTTTGGGATCGACCCCAAATGCGCCGTCGGAAGGCCGGCTCAACCGCCGTGCCCTGGCTCTGGACGCCTGCACCCACTGCGGTGTCTGCAGCCTGTCCTGCAGTGTTGCACCGCTCTACCGGTTGATTCCCAATCCGACCATCCTGCCCTCTGAAAAACTGGCGACGCTTCGAAAAAAGAGGATCATACCGCTGCTATCCGGCAAAGAGAAATCGATTCTCTCCGAAGGAAGTTTTATCTGCACAGAGTGCCGGCGTTGCACGGATGTGTGCCCGTCCGGTATCGACCTTCAGGACCTGTGGCACGCATCGAAGCAAGATCTGATACGGGCGGGGTTTCCGGAGCCCCACCTGTGGATCATGCGGAGAACCACGGCAGAGTGGGCCGATCAGAAAGCATCTGAAACTGTCGACAACGCTCCCGCTTCACTTAAAAGTGCCGGACCCATCAATCTGACCGGCCGACCTGAGAGTTTCGCCTCTTGCGTTCAGTGCACCACCTGTACCACCGTTTGTCCGGTGGTGGCTGCGGTGGATGATCCTGCGGAGGAACTGGACCTGACCCCGCAGCAGGTGATGAACCTTTTGAGACTGGAGATGAAACAGACTGCTATGGGAGCCCGGATGATCTGGAAGTGCGTCACCTGTTACCTGTGCCAGGAGCATTGTCCCCAGGGTGTCAAGGTGGCCGATGTGATGTATGAACTGCGCAACATCGCTTCAGACCGTTTCCAGCCGGCTGAACCAGAACCGTCCGCAACCGGTGAGGAGGTCCGGTCGAAATCGGGGAAGGGGAGCAAAGAGAAATGAGATTCATCTATTTCCCCGGGTGCAAGATTCCCCATTTTCTTCCCCAATATGACAGGTCTGTCCGATTGGTTCTGGAAAAACTGGGCGTCGAGTTGATTGAAAGCGATATGAATTGTTGCGGCTATCCGGTGCGGCACCGCAGTCACGAGGCGTCGGTCTACTCGGCGGCACGCATTCTGGCACTTGCAGGGCGGCACAAAACGGGTATACTGACCCCCTGCAAGTGCTGCTATGGAAATCTGAAACACGCACAATACTGGCTGGCAAAGAGTGAAGGGCTGCATCGGCAGGTCTGTGGACTGTTGGATAAAGAAGGCCTGGTACTGGATTTGTCAGTATCCGTAAAACACCTGCTGTCCATTTTGAAAGAGGAAGTGGGGGTGGACGCCATACGGGAGAAGACCGTACGCCCGCTTGCCGGTGTGAAAGTGGCGGTGCATTACGGCTGTCATGCCCTGCGGCCATCCGGGGTCGTGGCGTTTGACAATCCTCTGGCACCGACTATTTTTGAAAACCTGGTGGAGGTCATAGGTGCTGACGCTGTCGACTGGCCGCTGCGGCTTGAATGCTGCGGGAATCCGTTATGGGAGAAAAACAACGCCCTGTCGCTGAAGTTGATGCGTGGTAAACTGGAAAGCGCCATCCGTTCCGGGGCAAACATTCTATGCACCGCCTGCACTTACTGCCAGATTCAGTTCGACACGGTGCGGGCTGAAAATGATTCGGAAGCGGTCCGATCCGCCCGCCTCCCGGCGGTACTGTACCCTCAGTTGCTGGGCCTCGCCTTAGGGTTTGACCGTCTGGAGGTGGGGCTGGATCAAAACACCATTCGGTGGAAGCTATAGTTTCATCCGGTGTGGAAGGCATAATTTTCCCTAACGTTGAACAACAAAGCGCTATCTGCTGTTTCAGATTGTTTTAAATTATTGCCAATAATGAACTGATGCTGGATGCTGGATGCTTGACGCTGGATACCAGATCTTCAGGATAGCCCCGATAGTGACTTGGAAAACATCCAGCATCCGGATGCCAGGATCCAGGAACATCTAACGCCGGCAACGCCGGCCTGGGAGGGAACATGAAAAAATTCATCGGTGCCGTTGATCTGGGAACCACCAGCAACCGGTTTATCATCTTTGATGAAAGGGGCCGAATCGTCGGCATGGATCAGAAGGAGCATGAACAGATCTTTCCGAAACCCGGCTGGGTCGAGCATGATCCCATGGAGATCTGGAGCAACACCCGCACGGTGATCCGCAATGCCCTTCAAAAGGCGGGTGTCACCGGTTCGGACCTGGCCGCCATCGGGGTCACCAACCAGCGGGAGACCGCCGTTGTCTGGGACCGCCGAACAGGCCGGCCGTTCCACAACGCCATTGTATGGCAGTGCACCCGCACCGACGACATCTGCCGGCAACTCACGGCCGACGGCGGCCAGGACCGTTTCAGGGCCGCCACCGGGTTGCCTGTTGCCACCTATTTTTCAGGCCCCAAGATCAAATGGATCCTGGACAATGTCGCCGAAGCACGGCGGGCGGCCGATGACGGCACCGCGCTTTTCGGGACCATCGAAAGCTGGGTGATCTGGTGGCTTACCGGCGGGCCGGATGGCGGCAGCCACATCACGGACGTCACCAATGCCAGCCGAACCCTGATGATGGACCTGCAAAACCTTGAATGGGATGATGAGATCCTGAAGACACTGGGCGTCCCCCGCCGGATACTGCCGCGGATTGTTCCCTCAGTGGATCCCGACACCTGGGGAGAAACCCTTGTTTCAGGCCCCCTGGGGGGAAAGGTCCCCGTGTGCGGCGCCCTCGGGGATCAGCAGGCCGCTCTGGTGGGGCAGGCCTGTTTTGAGGAAGGGGAAGCGAAAAACACCTATGGCACGGGATGTTTCCTTCTGCTCAACACCGGTCATCAGGCCGTGCCTTCCACCCATGGCCTGATCACCACCGTGGCCTACCGGATGGGCGGTGAAAAGCCGGTATATTGTCTGGAAGGATCCATCGCCATTGCCGGCGCATTGGTCCAATGGTTTCGCGACAACCTCGGCATTATCGAGAGCGCGCCCGATATCGAAGCCCTCGCCCGCTCCGTCCCGGACAATGGTGGCGCCTATATCGTGCCGGCCTTTTCGGGACTGTTCGCCCCCTACTGGCGATCGGACGCACGGGGGGCGATGGTCGGCCTGACCCGTTTCGTCCACAAGGGCCATCTGGCGAGGGCGGTGCTGGAGGCCAATGCCTACCAGACATTTGACATCGTAAAGGCCATGAACCGGGATTCCGGTGTGGATCTCTCCCGGCTCAAGGTGGATGGGGGCATGGTGGCAAATGAACTGCTGATGCAGTTTCAGGCCGACGTGCTCGGTGTGCCGGTGATCCGGCCCAGGATCACCGAGACGACTGCCCTGGGCGCCGCCTACGCTGCGGGACTGGCGGTGGGATACTGGACCGATACCGCGGACCTGAAACGCAACTGGGCGGTGGATAAAATATGGGAGCCCCGTATGGAACCTGCCGTGCGGGATAAAGGTATTTCCGGTTGGCAAAAAGCGGTCAAGCGTACCTTTGACTGGGCCGACGATTAAAAGTCCCGTCCCTCTCCGCCGATCTGGGTTCATTTCAACACGAAGGGTTTCAACATCTTACCGGGAAGCCGGATATATTTTCTTCCCGCATTGGAAAGCTTTCCCGATTGATTCTCCGATGCTGTGATACCCCCGGACCTCGGGTGTGAACACAAAGGGATTTATCTTTTCGATATCGGGTCTGCCCTCATCCCCCAGCATCGTTTCATCGACCTTGGCGTCCAGGATCTCGCCGATGAAATGGGTGTGCAGTCCGATCTCATGGTGGTGGATCACCCGGCACTCAAGCACCATTGGGAACTCCCCGACGTAGGGGGCATCCACTAGTTCCGATTTTACCGGTGTGAGACCAGTTACCTTGAACTTATCCACATCACGGCCTGTGGCCATGCCGAAATAATCCGCCACTTCAACATATTTTTCCGATGGCACGCTCAGGGTAAAGGCCAATCTTTCCATGATGCTGCCATAGGTGTAGGTGGCCTTTCTTAGGGAGATGGTCACACAGGGCGGTTTGGAGCAGCAGATGCCGCCCCAGGCGATGGTCATGACATTGGGATCGCCCTTTGTATCGTAGGATCCCACGCACCAGACCGGTGCAGGAAAGATAAGTGTTTTGGGGCCGAATGATTTTTTCATGGGTCATATCCTTGTTTAGAGTTCAGAGCTTTGCCGCCGGTGGGTTCCTTTTTTGCCCTGCGGGACATCGGTGGTTTTCCGCTTGTCCGGGGCAAAGGGGTTGATTAAGTCCACCGGACGCCCCACAGATGATACATCCCTTTCAATCCCCGTCAACCGTAAATGCACCGGCGGGCCGTTTCTGCCGGTTTTCAGTTGATCTCCAACCCATGGTGGCGTATTAATATCGGCTGTAGTATCAGATTGATGGAACCATTTTCCGGATTCCCGGACCTCTCAAAACCATGATCATAGATATCGGGGCTACCGGCGTAAAAGAAGAGTATGAACTGTCTAAACCTTTTTTCGATGATCTGCTCAAAAGCCTTGATCTCGGAGAAGATTGCCTGTTCATGGTTCCGGGCAACCATGACGTGAATCGAACAAAATACCGTCCATCGGAGATACTGTCATTTCCGGATATGCGTCACCTGAATGAAGAGTTGGAGAATCCCGATTATCGCAGCGATCTTTTGAAAGGGATGAATGACTATTTCGATTTTGCGGAATCGGCCTTCAGCGTTTTGAAACCCATAGGTGGCAGATTGGTTCCTTTTGTACAGATCCATACCTCACGTTGTGAAAAACGGATCGGCCTTGTGGGACTGAACTCTGCCTGGATGTGACGGAAATCACCGGACGAAAAGAAGATTGCAGTAGGAGAATACCAAATTGTCCAGGCAATGAAAGTCTTGAAGAAACTTGGTGAAACAGACCAGACCCTGTTTATCTCCCATCATCCACCCCAGTGGCTAATGCCGGATGACTATCAGCGGATTCGCCGTTATTTTAACAATTCGCTGATTCTGAACGGGCACCTCCACGATACAGGCGGTGGTTTCATGCAGGATCTTTCCGGATCGTTTCATCAATTTCAGGCGGGCGGGGCGTACCTGGGCAGCGAATCGAAATGGCCGGCCCGTTTTCATTATATTACACTGGACTGGAAGGAAAACAAGATCCGTCTCGATTTCCGGAAGTATAACAAACGAACGGGGCAATGGAGCCTCGACGGGGAAACAGGTAAGGATGGGAGGGCGAGCTTTGATATGTCCGGAGCCGCTCCGGCAACAAAAAGGGAGGATAGACAATTCACATTTGCCGAAATCCCTGAAAGTTATTGTCGCTGGATCGTCGGCCACTGCGGCACCATGGATGCCGCCAAGTTATATGACAAGGGGGAGGCCTTTCCTCTTCGGTTGCCGGAGATCTTTATCCCGCTTTACGCGGACGAGCCGGGAGATGGGCGGGAAAAGAGCGCAAAGGTCGATGAAAAGGAGGCCATTGCCCGGCAGAAGCCGGTGGATATCGAACATCTCATCGGTCGCCATGACTACCTTCTCATCGAAGGCCAGGCCGGTTCCGGAAAAACCACCCTGCTTAAACACATCGCCTGTGCACTGTCGGGAAAAGAGGCAGAATTATTGCCGCCAGAAGGGCTCTATGGATATCTGCCGGTGGTAGTGATCCTAAAAGATGTGGAAGCAGTTTGCCCAAGTGAGGAGAAGCTGCCGGGCAGGGAAGCACTGAATCGCTATTTTGCAAACAATGTGGATGACCTGCTGGATCTCGCCAAGCTTGGATCTTTCCTCGATGCAGGCAGGGTCGTTTTCCTTGTGGACGGCTTGGACGAAATCCGTCCGGATTTGAGGGATGCCGTCATTCATGTCATGGCCGATATGGTGTTGAGGCATGAGCAAAACCGTATTGTACTGGCAGGGCGGCCCCATGGTATGGAAGGGACTGCTATTGAGCGGTACGGTTCCCGGCGGGTTCGGATCCATTCCCTGAACCCCCGGCCAGATCAAACTGTTTGTTCACAAATGGTATGATTGCCTGTATCCGGATGACTACAGCCAACATTCTGCACTTCTTGTTCGACATTCGATATTCCGGCTCCGCAGGTTTTAGGTTATCGTCTCCTTTCCAAACCCGCTTGACGCCGATTTTTTGTTTTGTTAGGGTCGCGGCAATAATAAATTCCCAACAGTTAGAAAACCATTTAATACCTTTAAGAATGCTGCATGGAGAGGATCGAACATGAGAGATTTGGATGACATCCGCATCGCTGCCCTGGATGAAGAGGATATTCAAATTATCCGTGAACTGGAGCAGAAACTGGGTGATGATATCTGCCTGGTGGCCGTTCACAAACGGGATGTGATCTATGCCCTGGAGGCCAAGATGTCGCCCTCCGAGTGGCGGCGGGTGGATGAGGTGTATCCGGAGGTGGAGGGGCTAAAGGCCTTTTTTAACCATTACGACGAGATCAAGGAGTCCAAGGCGGCGTTAAAACGTCTTCTCATCGCCAACAAGGGCAAAAT
>CAZWAE010000064.1:0-12134 GCA_964631805.1 uncultured Desulfobacteraceae bacterium
CTGCCGGAGAACCGGTCTGCCAGGCCCAAAGCCTGGTACTTGTCAAGGATATGGAAGATATGGGGAGAGAACCACTATGAAAGCAATCGGCATAGCAGGAAGCCTGCGGGCTGGAAGCAACACGCTGACATATGTAGAAAACGCACTGGCGGTTTTGGACAAACAGGGTATTGAAACCGAATTGATCTCGCTGAGGGGCAAGACCATCCACCCCTGTACCGGATGCTATGAATGTGTCGATAAAGGACGCTGCACCCTCAAGGGCGACGATTTTGATCCCATTATGGAAAAGATGCGGGAAGCCGAAGGAGTGATCCTCGGCTCCCCGGTATACCTGAGTTCTGTGGTGCCACAGATGATGGCGCTGCTGGCCAGGGCAACATTTGTCGCCTATTGGAACGACAAATTCTTCTCCGGTAAAATAGGGGGGCCCGTCACGGTGGCCAGGCGTGCCGGGCACTGCATGGCCTTTTCCCAGCTTCTGTTGTGGTTTTTCATAAACGGCTTTACGGTCCCGGGGTCCACATACTGGAATGTGGGAGTGGCGGGAGCCGGGGGTGCACGGGATGCCGGGAAAGATGAGGAGGGCCTGGCGACGGTGGAGCATTTTGCAGGCAATATGGCCGGACTGATGAAAAAACTTTTCATTTAGGGTTCGCGCATAAATAAGTTCACAATTATAGGTGCTCAGGCGCTCGGCCGACAAGACGTGAAAACAAAGGAATATCCAGCATATTCCGTGTTTTCACAACGCCGTCGGTCGGGATGCATGGGCGAATAGAATGTGAAGTTATTTTTGCGCGAGCCCTTAGGGTTCGCGACACCGGTTCCGGACATTTGACGATGTTGCAATGCCGGCTCGGGAACCGGGTATGAACAAATAGGGGGAGTTATCATGCAAGCACAGGGAATCGGCTACTGGCCGGTCAAAAGGGCACAGCTTAAACCCCACAAAGTGGCGCTGGTTGACGGTGATCGCCGGTTGACGTACCAGCAGCTCGATGCCCGTATCAACCGCCTGGCCAACGCCCTCAAGGCCATGGGGCTCAATTACGGAGACCGGCTGGCGATCCTCGCATATAACGGTACCGAATACATCGAAGTCATCTTCGCAGCAGCCAAACTGGGCCTGGTGCTGGTCCCCTTAAACTGGCGCCTTTCGCCGGCGGAGGTGGCATTCAATCTTTCTGACAGCGGAACGGAAACGTTGCTGTTCGATGCGGCGTTTGAAAAAACCGCTTTCGAATTGAAAAACCGGGCGGGGATCCATCGGTGGATCTGTATCGGGGATCCGCCGATCAGGGGCGTTGAAAATTATGAAGAGGTGCTGGCCGGACAACCCGATGAAAGTCCGATACCGGATCAGTCCGTTCACCTGGAAACGCCCCATATCATCATGTACACCGCCGGCACAACCGGCCGCCCAAAGGGCGCCGTTCTCAGCCAGGGCGCCAGCTTTTATAATGCGTTAAACCTCATGCTGGACATGAATTTCAGCCCGAAGGACTGCAACCTCTCTGTCCTGCCCATGTTCCACATCGGCGGTATCGGGCTGTTCACCCTGCCCATACTCTATGTCGGAGGCACCGTGGTCATTCAGCGGACTTTTGATCCGGCGGCAACCCTGAAACTCCTGGAACAGGAAAATATCACCCTGTTTTTCGGGGTGGCATCCATCTTCCTGTTTTTGATCCAGCACTCCGATTTTAAGCCCCAAGCCTTTGCCAACATCCGGGTGGTCATGAGCGGCGGTGCCCCGCTACCGGTAAGCCTTGTCAGGCAATACCACGACGCCGGCATCGTTTTGCAGCAGGGTTTCGGCATGAGCGAGGCGGCCCCCGGGATCTCGACCCTGTCTAAAAACCTGGCGCTTGAAAAAGCCGGGTCCATCGGCCGCCCCCTCTTCCATATGGATGCACAGGTGGTCGACCATAAGATGAACAGCCTGCCGCTCAACGGTGTCGGCGAATTGGTGATCCGGGGACCCAATCTGCTGCAGGAATATTGGAACCGGCCCGAAGCCACCGACGAAGCATTCACCGGTGGCTGGTTTCATACCGGGGACCTGGCACGGATGGACGCAGATGGCGACCTTTATATTGTGGATCGAAAGAAGGATATGTTCATCTCCGGAGGGGAGAATGTCTATCCGGCTGAAGTGGAAAATGCCATTTATGAGATCCCCGAGATTGCGGAAACCGCGGTGATCGGACGGAAGGATGAAAAGTGGGGGGAGGTGGGATGTGCGGTGGTGGTGCTAAAACAGGGAAAAGCGCTGAGTGAGGCGCAACTGTTCGACTTTTTAAAGGATCGCCTGGCGCGATACAAGATTCCCAAGAGCGTCGTTTTTATGGACCAGCTGCCGCGAAATGCCGCCGGTAAAGTGCTGAAGAATATTCTTCGGGAAACCTGCAAATAAGACACAGGTGGGCTTGAGAAGGAATCAATGGGAAATTAAAAACACCAAAATGCCGTGCCGTCATGGCATCCGGTAGCTTTAATGATCTACTGCATAACAATGTAAATGGGGTTTTAAAAAGCTTTCAGGCAACGCACTAACCAGAAGGAGGAGAAAATGAAAAGAACTATGACAGTGTACGGAGCAATATCGGTTTTGATAGCGGTCGTTCTGATGGTCCCTCAGGTCATGGCGGCGGACCCAATAAAGATCGGCATCATGCAGGGGCTCAGCGGCCCCTATGAGATATACGGAAAGGCGGAGGTCACCGGTTTCAAGATGGGACTCGAATGGGCCACAAAGGGCACCGGCAAGATCCTCGGCAGAGATGTGAAGCTGATTGTGGAGGATACCCAGCTTAAACCCGCCAGGGGGAAAATGCTGCTGACCAAACTCTACAGCGATGATAAGGTGGATATCGCCGTAGGCCCGACGAGCAGCGGTGTGGCCCTGGCATGCGTTGCCGTCGCACAGGAGTTCAAAAAGATCCTCCTGGTGGAGCCCGCCGTGGCGGATTCCATCACCGGAAAAAACTGGAACCGGTATGTCTTCAGAACCGGCAGAAATTCCAGCCAGGATGCCATCTCCAATGCGGTGGCCGTGGCCAAACCCGGTGTCAGTATCGCCACCATCGCCCAGGATTACGCCTTCGGCCGCGACGGGGTAGCCGCCTATAAAGCCGCTGCGGAAAACCTCGGGGCAAAGGTGGTTCATGAGGAATATGCCGATCCGAAAGCCACCGATTTTACGGCAGCCGTGCAGAAGATCATCGGGGCACTAAAAGACAAGCCCGAACCCAAGTACGTGTTTGTCATCTGGGCTGGAAAAGGCGGCCCCATCAACCAGCTGGTGGCCAGCGGCCTTGATAAATACGGCATCAAAATCGCAAGCGGCGGCAACGTGCTGGCGGCGTTAAAGGGAATGAAACCCTTGAAGGGCATGGTCGGCGCCACTTATTACTACTACGAAAATCCGGACAACCCGGTCAACGACTGGTTTGTCAAAGAACATTACAAGCGGTTTAACGGCCCTCCCGATTTCTTTACCTGCGGCGGGTTCGCTGCTGCCAGCGCCATTGTCAAGGCGATCACCACGGCGGGGGGAACGGACACAGAGAAGCTGATCTCCACCATGGAGGGGATGACGTTCATGACACCAAAGGGAACCATGATTTTCCGCAAGGAGGATCATCAGGCGCTCCAATCCATGTTTGCCTTCAAACTGGATGTCAAACCGGATGTGGAGTGGGCGATCCCCCAGCTCCTGCGGGATATGTCCCCGGCAGAAACGGAACCGCCCATTCAGAATAAATAGTGCCCATCCATAAATGAGTCCCGCCATGACGGGATTAAGTAAGGATCTGCGTGGACATCCGACTGCGACGTACAACGGTGCGTCGCAGCCGGAAAACCCGCGGCCTGTCGAGGCGTAGCCTGGAAGGCGAAGACAAAAGGACGCCGCTCAACGGAAAAAGGGCTATTTCCGGACGGACACTATCCAGAGGAGGCCGGGTACAGCCCGGAAACACAGATGCCAGAAAAGAGGCCGAAACCGATCATCGAAACCCGGGACCTGACCATCCGCTTCGGCGGGCATGTGGCCGTGGACCGCGTCAATTTCCGGACCGAACCCTTTACCTTAAAATCAATCATCGGCCCCAACGGTGCCGGGAAAACAACGCTTTTCAATATGTTGACCGGCCAATACAAACCCACCGAAGGCAAGATCTATCTGAAGGGACAGGATATTACCGGGCTGAGTCCGGCGGAAAGAACCAAGATGGGGATGGGCCGTTCCTTCCAACTGACCAACATCTTCCCCCTTTTGACAGTGCTGGAAAACGTCCGGGTGGCCGTACAATCACGGAAGGGGTTCGGGCTGAACTTCTGGAAAAGCTATCTTCACTTTTCCGACGCAGAGGATGAAGCCTATGCCATTCTTGAAGATGTGCTCCTTGACGACAAATGGGATGCCACTTCATCCGCCCTGACCCATGGAGAGAAACGGAAATTGGAAATTGCCATCCTGCTGGCCCTCAATTCGGAGATCCTTTTTCTGGATGAACCCACCGCCGGGATGAGCCAGGAGGAGGTTCCGGCGATTCTGGAACTTTTGCAGCGGATCAAAGATACCCGGACCAAAACCATACTGCTGGTCGAGCACAAGATGGACATGATCATGTCTCTTTCGGACCGCATCATGGTCCTCCAGGAGGGGATGTTGATTGCCGACGGCGACCCGGATGAGATCTACAACAATGCAGCGGTCCAGGATGCATATCTCGGAGGAGGTACCCGGCGTGAGTGACACCATTTTGAAAGCCGAAGATGTCAATACCTATATCGGCCAGCACCACATCCTCCAGGGCGTCTCCTTTGATGCCAAGGCGGATGGGGTGACGGTCCTGATCGGCCGCAATGGCGCAGGAAAAAGCACGACACTAAAGACGATTATGGGACTTCTCCCGGCCTCAAAGGGAAAAATTCTGTTCAGGGGAAAAGAGATTCAAACCTGCAAGCCCTATCAGATCGCCCGCATGGGAATCGGTTTTGTTCCCGAACATATGGGTATTTTCACCGATCTGACCGTGGAGGAAAACATGCAGGTGGCCATGCTGAACGAAGATGATTCCACCGCCGAACGACTCGAGGGGGTGCTGACCATGTTCGCCGCCCTTAAAAAGTTCTGGCATACCAAAGCCGGCAACCTGAGCGGCGGTCAGAAACAGATGCTCGCCATCGCAAGGGCCATCGTCAACGACATCTCCCTGCTGTTGATCGACGAACCCACCAAAGGCCTGGCGCCCATCATTATCAATGCGCTGATCGATGCGATCAACCAGATCAAACAGCACAGTGTCGTGGTTCTGGTGGAACAAAATTTTTATATGGCGAGCAGCGTCGGGGATGTGTTTCATATTGTGGATGACGGCAGGGTGGTCCACAGCGGAATGATGGCGGATCTTGTCGAAAACGAAGAATTGCAGAGCAAATACCTGGGTATTTCCAAAGCGGCAAAATAGGGGGAGGTTCCATGGCCGAAACGATTATAAAACGCAGGGGATGGGAGATCGCTATCGCCGCCACCGTCGTTCTCTATCTGCTCCCCCTTCTGGGGATGGATCTCAAGACCTACCTGACCCTTACCATCGCGGGTCTGGCAATGGGAATGATGCTGTTTCTCGTCTCTTCGGGCCTGAGTTTGATATTCGGCCTGATGGATGTCATCAACTTTGCCCACGGAGTTTGTTTTGCATGGGGGGCATATGTGGCTTTCAGCACGTTCACCTATTTCGACAATCTGGTCCAGGCAAACTCCATTTTCCTGAATCTTCTTGTTTTTTTCATGGCCATTGTAGCCGCTATGGTAGTGGTCGGAATTGTCGGTGTTATTGTGGAAAGGGTTTTGGTCCGCCGGGTATACGGTTCCCATCTTTTTCAAATTCTCATTACTTTCGGCGGGATGGTGGTGTTGACCGAATTGATCCGTATTGTCTGGAGCCCCAACGATGAGGTGATGCCGGTACCCATGACTTTTCGGGGGAACTGGGATCTGTTTGACATCATCGTGTTAAAATACCCGATCATCGCCATCGCCGTCGGCCTGCTGGTATTCGGTGTCATGCAGTTTGTGCTTAAAAAGACAAAAGTGGGTAAAATCGTACGGGCCGGTGTGGAAGATCCGGATATGGTTCAGGCCATGGGGCACAATGTCTTTTTCTTTTTTACCGCTGTATTTGCCGCCGGTGCCGGCCTGGCCGCCGTGGGGGGGCTGGCCATGGCTATCTTCAACCAGCAGGTGTATCCGGATATGGGAGATGCTTATCTGATCTTTGCTTTTATCGTGGTCATCATCGGGGGGTTGGGGAGTATCACGGGTTCTTTGGTGGGGGCGCTCATCGTCGGTCTTTCCTACAACTATGTGGCCTACCTGCTACCCCCCCTTGCCGTCGGGGTCAATATCCTGATCATGGTCATTATTCTTCTCATCCGTCCCACAGGCCTTTTTGCGGCAGGAAAATAGTGAGGTTAAGTTATGCCCGAACAGACGCCGGTACAAATGGTTCGCAAGGAAGAGACTATAAAACGCTACAGGAGCTGGCCATTTTTTCTCAAAATAGCTGTCCTGGCACTCTTTGTTTTAGTTCCTTTTTTGTTTCCATCCTTTAAAACGCTCGACCTCGCGTTGAAGATCATGATCTTTGCCGCCTTGACGGCCAGTTTTGATATACTGCTCGGATATACGGGGATTCTCAGCTTCGGCCACGTCATGTTTTTCGGGATCGGTGCCTATAGCGTGGCACTGCTGGTGGGTAAATATGGAGACCCGACCTACTTCAACCTGATGCTCGGGTTTGTGCTGGCCGTTGGAATTACCACTGCCCTGGCCCTGTTGATCAGCTTTTTGTCCCTGCGGGTCAAGGCCATCTTTTTTGCCATGGTGACACTGGCCATCGCCGAGTTTGCCATCATTCTGGCCACCAAGCTGAGCGGGTTTACCGGAGGAGAGGACGGTATCATTATGAGCATGCCCGGTGTCTTTAAGGTGTCATATTCCGCAGGAAGCCTCATGGGGCTCGATATAACCGGCCGGGTCGTCACCTATTACACCATCCTGCTGGTCTGTCTCGGGCTTTTCATGCTGATGGCCCGCTTCATTGCATCTCCCCTGGGCCGCGTGTTGCAGGCCATCCGGGACAACGAACCGAGAGCCGAAGCGATTGGCTACAAAACATTTGTCTTCAAGAGTTTTTCCATCTGTTTCGGATGTTTGGTGTCCACTATTTTGGGCGGGTTGTACGCCATGTGGGTCGGGTATGCCAATCCCGAGTCAGTGCTGGGCATCCCCATTATGCTCGATGTCCTGCTCATGGTCATCATCGGCGGCATGGGCACTCTCTACGGCGCTTTGGCGGGAGCATCTTTCCTGAAGATTGCGCACACCTTCCTTCCGGATCTTCAAAATTTAACCCAAAGCCTGTTGCCCAATGCACATCTTTTGCATACCGCCATGGAACGCTGGTTGCTGATCTTCGGGATTCTGTTCATACTGGTGGTTTTCTTTTTCCCCAAGGGGATTATCGGATCGGTTCAGGAGGCCATCAACCAGCGGAAAAACACCCGAACCCTGGGAATTTGACACAACGGGTCTTCGATGGCGTGGTAGTCTATCAATTTTATCGATAAACAGCACCAATTAACGCGTGTTGAAAAGGAATGTAACAGATGCTTTACGGCGACTGGATCGGAAGATGGGGAAGCAGCTTCCCGGAAAAAGAGGCGGTGGTGGACACCATCTCGAACCGCAGATACTCCTATGGCGATTTTGCCGCACAGATCAATAAAATGGCCAATCTCCTCCGATCCGACCTTGGCGTGAAACAGGGTGATCGGGTGGCGGTGTTGGCCCTGAACCGCTTTGATACCCTTGTCCTGTTCTTTGCCGTCAGCCGGTTGGGAGCTATTTTGGTTCCCCTGAACTTTCGACTGGCAACGGACGAGTTTGTCTACTTTATCGAAGATGCCACACCTTCGGCACTGTTTTTTGACGAAACGCATCAAAAGATGGTCGCCGATTTGAAACCCTGCCTCGCCATCCCCCAATATGTTTGCATGGGGGGGGATCATACCGTCGGTTTGAGCATGGATGAAAACTGGGGCCGGCTTTCGGAAAACCCACCGCCTGAAATCGATATCCGGGACAACGACCCGCAACTGATTATCTATACCTCGGGTACAACCGGAGTGCCCAAAGGGGTTATTTTAACCCACGGCATGATCACCTGGAATTCCTTCAACACCAATATCGGCTGGGACCTCCGTTCCGACGATAAAACGGTCCTGCATTCGGCACTGTTTTATACCGCCGGATGGAATATTTTTACCCTGCCCCTTTTCCACTGCCGGGGAACCAATATCCTGCTCCGCGGTTTTGACGCGGAACAGGTTCTCAGACTGATTGAAAAAGAGGGCGTTTCCGTTTTTTTCGGTGTGCCCACCATGTACCAAATGATGCTGGATTCACCTATTTTTAAAGAGACCGATCTTTCTTCCATCCGTTTCATGGTATCCGGCGGTGCCCCATTGCCCCGAAGGGTTTTTGACGCTTTTAAGACGGAGAGGGGAATTCACCTTTGGGAAGGATACGGATTGACCGAAGCGGGCCCTAACAACTTTCTTGCCAATGGAAAGCTGGGGAGTGTCGGCCATCCCATGTTCCATGTGGATGTCAAGGTTGCGGGGGAGGACGGCCAAAACGTCCCACCGGGAAATGACGGAGAACTTCTCATCCGGGGGGACCATCTTTGTGCGGGTTACTGGAACAAACCGAAAGAGACGGCCGAGGCTCTTAAATCGGGCTGGTTTCATACCGGTGACCTTGCCCGCATCGACTCAGATGGCCACCTGTCCATCGTCGGGCGCAAAAAAGATATGCTGATCTCAGGGGGAATCAATATCTATCCGGCAGAGATTGAAAAAGTGGTCGAGATGCACCCCAAAATCGCCGCGGTGGCGGTGATCGGGGTTCCGGATGAAAAGTGGGGAGAGGTGGGAAAGGCCGTTGTGGAATGCAGACCAGGGAACACCCTGTCATTGCCGGAACTCCAGACGTTTTTGAAGGATCGCATGGGAAAATTCAAGATCCCGAAGTTTTTGGTATTGGTGGATGAGCTCCCCCGCACAGCCGCGTCGGGGAAGGTGCAGAAGTTTGTCCTCAAAGAGGAACACGGCGGGGCAGACAACCTTTAACCACTAATGGTCCGGACCCGCCGGGATGAAGTTCATTTGGGGTTGGGCATCCGTTTAGGACACCAAGATGACGACGCAATATTCCGAAGCTTTTTTTAAACAATTTTTTGATACCGTCCAGGAGGCCTTTGTAAACAGCCCAAACGCCTGGAATACCGACATGGCCGATAGAACGGCCGCATGGGGTGAACAGACCGGCCGTTTGTACAGCCAATGGATGGAGATCTGCCTTAACGCCGCCGGGAATTTCTTAAAAGATGAAGATCAGCAAGGGGATTTGAAGAATCGGCGTGACCGGAATGCTGAGCAGTATACGGCTTTATACAATGAAATTTTAGGGAGATACCTTCGAATACCCCGGATTGGTCTGGGCGGGCAATCGTTTCAAGAGATGCTTGGCGCTATGGACGCCTACCATCTGTTGATGGGGTCCCTGAACGAATTTCTGCAAGCATTCGCTCTGCCCTTTGCCGCATCGCTGGAAACGTTTCAGCACACTTTCGGAAAGAAGAAAGATGCATTTGAGAACCCCAAAGATCTGTACGATGCGTTCCTTGAGATTGTCGACCAAAAATACGAGACCTATCTCACTTCTCCAGAGGGGGTGAGGGACGTCACCACCCTGGTCGACAGATACCTGGAGTACAAGAAACGGCTGGATACCGCCATCGCACCGTTGCTGGCGTTTCATAATATCCCCACCAAGGATGAAATGGAGGAGGTCTACAAGCGCCTCAACAGCCTGCGGAAAAAGAACCGGAAGCTGGAAGCTGTAACCCGAAAACAGGGAAAGATGATCGATGCGCTTGGCAAGGATATCATTGCCCTAAAAAAATTGTCCCCTAAAAAGGGGGCGGCAACGGTCTCCCCTGGCCGAAAAAGCGGTCGGAAGAAAAAAACCGGTGCTGTAACCTCCAAGAAATCCGGATCAGGATCAACCCAATGAACTATCAGAAATTGATGACGGGTATTGAAATGGAGCTGAAACGGTTCCCCGAAAAGGTACGCAAGGGGATGGAGATATTGTCAAGCGACCCGGATCGCCGGGTGGGGACGACACCGGCGGATATCGTCTATACCGAAGACAAAATGACGCTTCTCCACTATAAATCCACGGTAAAGCAAAAGGAGATGCACCCGACACCGGTACTCATTGTCTATGCTTTGATCAACCGCCATATCATGCTGGATCTCGAACCGGGGCGGAGTTTTGTACAAAACCT
The DNA here is from genome assembly GCA_964631805.1 of uncultured Desulfobacteraceae bacterium. Taxonomy (GTDB): domain Bacteria; phylum Desulfobacterota; class Desulfobacteria; order Desulfobacterales; family CAZWAE01; genus CAZWAE01. The sequence goes on from CAZWAE010000064.1 coordinate 10,431, forward strand.
GCTCAATGCCGGCCTGGATGTTTATCTCATCGATTGGGGCCGCCCGGATGCGGCCGATCGTTTCCTGGATATGGGGGATTATCTCAACGGGTACCTGGACAACGCCGTGGAGGAGATCCGGACCCTTTCCGGAGCGCAGCGGATCAACATTATGGGTATCTGTATGGGCGGGACCTTCAGCGTCATCTACACGGCGCTTCATCCCGAAAAGGTCAAAAATCTCATTACGCTGGCCACCCCCACCAATTTTGATGTGGAAGATGCCACCCTTTTTCTATGGGCAAAACAGTTGGACGCGGATAAAATCGTGGCGGTCCACGGCAACCTTCCCGGAGACCTCGCCAATATCCTGTACCTTCTGGCCGTACCGGTGGACACGGTGAACAAGTACATCCAGTTTTTCAAGGGTATTGACAATCCGAAATTTGTCAGCACGTTTCTCCGGATGGAAAAATGGATATTCGACAGCCCGGATATGTCCGGAGAGGTGTTTCGGCAGTATCTTTGCGATCTGTTGCAAAAGAACCTGCTGATCAACAACCGGTTTTATCTGGAAGGGGTAAAGGTGGACCTTGACAAAATCCGATGTCCGCTTCTAAATGTTTACGGCAAAAATGACTATCTTGCCCCCCCCGGCTCCTGCACACCCCTTGGGGAGGCGGTCGGTTCAACCGATGTCCGGACCATGGCGGTGGACTCCGGACACGTGGGTATTTTTGTGGGCAGCATGTCCTACCGGACCATCTGTCCCGAGATTTCAGACTGGATCCGGGCTCGGTAGAAGCAGATCCCGGCGAACGGCACAAGTTCGCAGTTTAGGTATTAATCCGCCCTCGATAGCCTGAACCGGTAGTGGCCGGCGGTGTAAAAATCGGAATGATTCAATAATTGAATAAAGGGTATCCCGCAGGACAGGAGACGCAGCGATGACCGAACCCACCATGATCAGGGCAAAGGGTGACGGATTAGAGATCCAATTGGCCGTCTGGGAGGGAGATGGGAAAACCATCCTCTGCATTCACGGCCTTACGGCAAACTGCCGCTGCTGGGATGTGATCGCACCTGCCATCTCCCCAACACACCGGGTGGTGACACTGGATCTGCGCGGCAGGGGACTGTCCGACAAACCGGCGACCGGTTACTCCGAAACGCACCACTTAAGAGACATCTTGGCCGTGATGGATGACCTTGACCTCGAGCGCTCCTTCCTGCTGGGGCACTCTTTGGGGGGATATATCGCCATGGGTTTTGCCGCCAGGCATCCGGACCGCGTGGAAGGTCTGATCCTCATGGACGCTGGCGGTGAATTGTCACAGGCGCACTGGGACCGTGTAACCTCCGCCATCAAGCCCTCCATAGACCGGCTGGAGCAGACCTTTCCCTCCACGAACCATTTCTTGGGCCTCATGCAACAGGTGCCGTTCCTGAATCCATGGTCCCCTGCCATTGAAACCTATCTCCGGTACGATGTCGAACCGGTGGCGGGTGGTGTGCGGTCGAGAATACAGCCTTCCCACATACGGGAAGAGGTCTCGAATAAAAGGCAAACAGGCGCCGCGCAGTTCTATTCGAAATTGACCTGCCCGGTGCTCATCCTCCGGGCCACGGACGGCATCCTGACACCGGACGATGTGCTGCTGCCAGAGGAAGCGGTCAAAAAAATGGTTCGGGAGATCGCTGATGCCAGATGCGTGGACCTTAAAG
>CAZWAE010000064.1:12234-17761 GCA_964631805.1 uncultured Desulfobacteraceae bacterium
TGAATGCCCGATCATGTGATGAATCGACTCCCCCTTGCCCTGAATCATCTCGAAGCTATGAAACTGCCGCTCAAAAACAGTATCCACGCCATCGATGCCGGAATACAATCCCTTTCCCTGGGATTCGATATGTTGAACAGCGTCCATGATTTGGGCATCCGGATGACCCGGCAGGCCACGGCGCTGCCGGGAACGAACGCCTTAAAACCCCTCGGCCGGCTTTCAACGATTCAGCAGAAAAGGATGAAACACACTACCGGCATACTGGAGGATATACTCATCAACGGTTTCAAACAGATGCGGCGGGAAAGGTCCGGCGAACTGGAGTTTATTAATTTGTTTACAGACCCGCTGCCCCGGCAGGACTGGTCGGTGACGTATGACTATACCGATGTGATGCTGGATCTGCCGAGCCTGCGGTTGATCGACATCTCCGCCAAAGGGACGCACCGCCTTTCCAATTACACGGTGATTTTTGCCCCGCGTGCCGGACATCATTCCAACATAGCCGAGCGTGTGGCCTTGTATCTGAGAGATCAGGGCCTTAGCCGGATGGCGGTGGTGGAACAGAAATGTGCAGACGACATTCCTGCCGATTTCGAAGGAAAACCCCATATCGATGATTTTGAAGGCCAGATGGTTCAATACAAAAGCGTATTGTCATTTCTGAAGAAGCGCACCGGCGTTCCGCCCCATCTCATCGCCGTTTGCCAGCCCGGCCCCCTGTTGATCAGTACACTGATCAAACATCCGAACCTGGGCAGAACTTTTGGTTCTGCCGGCGCCCCAATGGATACGGAGGGAGAGAAAGGATTTTTAACCGAATTTGCCCGGTTTGTTGGGGAAAGCTACATCGAAAAGGTTATGAAGGTCTTCGACCGGGATACGGATGCGTTAGGGGAGCGGAACCGAAGCAACGTCTATGACGGCGCCGCTCAGGTTATGGGTTTTTACTATCTCGGAATGGATCAGCATACCAGAAACCTTAAAAAACTGCTGGCCGATCTCAAAATGGGGAACCGGGAATCGGCCGATCGGCAGAAAGCATTTTACAACTGGTACAACTCTGTCCATCACTTTCCCGCACCCTTTATCCGGGACACCTTTAAAAAAATCTTCATCCGGAATGAACTGATCCATGGGAAGCTTTCCATCGGCGGGCAGGCCATCAGCATCAAGGATTATCCGGAAGCCGTCCCCATTTGGGCCCTCGGTGGAGAATCGGATGCCATCGCACCGCCCCTTCAAGCCACCGGACACTTGCGCCACATCCCATCGCTCCCCCCCGGGAACCAGTTGAATCTGATCTGCAAGGGCGGGCATATGGGCTTGTTCAGGTCAAAAAGGATCTTGAGCGACTATTACGCGAGGATCGCCCAATTTATCCTGAGCCACAGTGATTAGAGATCAAGTCATGGGAAATAATGCCGATAAGATACCCAACCAAAAGGGCGGCGGAAAAAAATGTTTTTCCCGCCGCCCTAAAATAACCGTTCGGTATCGCAGAAAAGGTCCAACCCGCCTGGCCCTTTGGGTCATTCATTCAACCCTAGACCCTTTGTTGCGGCACCGGTTTGCGAAAAGGTGGCAACGATGAACGACCACAACATGTTTCACGGAGATTTTTGGACGAACGCTTTTGGGTCGATGGATGCCTCCGGTGTGACGCAGCGGTGGTTCGATCTTCTTTTGAAAACCAATTGGCTGGAAGATGCCGGCGAGTATTGGAATGACGCTTTCCAGAAATCGGTATTATATGCCGATATCATGCGAAAAAGGGGGAACAACTACATTGAGCATGTCAAAGCGGGCATGCCGCCGGTACTGGTTTTCAAATATGAAATCGTTGTCGACGGCCGCAAGCTGGACCGCCCGGTCAATTATGCGCTGGTCCGCATCATCGACCGGCGCGCCAAAAAATCGGCTGCCCTAAAACAGAAAAGCGACAGGAGAAAGCAGAAGCTGGCCCGGGGAAGATCCCCCAAAATTCGACCCATCGTCATCATTGACCCGAGGGCCGGCCACGGCCCGGGCATCGGGGGGTCCAAGCAGGACTCCGAAATCGGCATGGCCTTGAACGCCGGCCACCCCGTCTATTTCGTGATTTTTTTCCCGGACCCTGAAAAAGGCCAGACCCTGACGGATGTTCTCAATGCAGAAATCATTTTCCTCGAAAAGATCGCCGGGTTGCACCCGAAGGCGGAAAAACCGGTGGTCATTGGAAACTGCCAGGGTGGCTGGGCCGCCGCGCTCGTCGGTGCCTCGAGGCCCGATGTGGTGGGGCCCATGGTGTTTAACGGCTCTCCCCTCTCCTACTGGGGAGGTGTCGACGGAGCGAACCCCATGCGATATCGCGGTGGTCTTTTTGGTGGCGCCTGGATGACCTCCCTGGCCAACGATCTGGGCGACGGTCGTTTTGACGGTGCCCATTTGGTAGCCGGTTTTGAGGACCTCAACCCCGCCAACACCTATTGGACCAAGCAATACAATGTCTATTCAGGCGTCGATAGGGAGGAGAAGCGATACCTCGATTTTGAAAGGTGGTGGAATGGGTTTTACATGATGAATGGAGAGGAAATTCATTTCATCGTCGACAGCCTCTTTATCGGGAACAAGCTGGAAACCGGCGAACTGGAACTGGAAGACGGTAAAACCGTGAACCTGAGAAACTTTAAGGAACCTATCGTTGTATTTGCCTCCAGGGGGGACAACATCACCCCGCCCCAGCAGGCATTGAACTGGATTGTTAAGGTCTATGGATCGGTGGACGCCATCAAACGCAACGGCCAGGTGATTGTTTACATCCTTCACGACAAAATCGGGCACCTGGGTATTTTCGTATCGTCGGGCGTCGCAAAAAAAGAACATAAGGAGATTATCGGCAGCTTTGAGATGCTCGACTACCTGGCTCCCGGCCTATATGAAATGGTGATCGACGAGGCCCCTGAAAAAGAGAGCGACCAACACTATAAGGTCCGGTTCGAAGAGAGAGAGATGGCCCATATCATGGGCTTGGACGATGGTTTCGAGGACGAAGAGGATTTTAAACCCGTCGATTATTTTTCAAAAATGAATGACCGGTTTTATCGATCCATTATCGGTCCATGGGTAAAAATGGCGTCAACGGAAGCTTCTGCGGAGTTTATCCGGCAGATGCACCCATTGCGGTTTTCAAAGGTCCTGTTTTCGGACATGAACCCCTTTATGATGCCGGTCAAAGTCTTTGCCGAAACCGTTAAAAGTGCCCGCCAGCCGGCAGCGCCGGAGAATCCGTTTCTGGCCCTGGAAAAGGATTTTTCAAAAGGGATGGTCGATGCCCTGAACCTGTTTCGGGATATCCGCGATGTGGCCCAGGAGGTCACCTTCAAAACACTCTACGGCAACTTCTGGATGAGAAGCCTGTTTCCCCATGTAGAAAGTGCAGATCCGGCTGTCCAGGACGTGGAAAAGCGTTCCCGGATCAAAAAACAGATTGAAAAAGAAGCCGAAAACGGTGGATTTATCGAGGCCGCCGTCCGTGTGATCATGGCGCTTCTAAACGCCGACAGGATCTTTGAGCGCAGCGAATATGAGGCTGCCGAAACCATCGTTTTGGACCATAAGGAACTTCGAAAGGTCGATCCTTTCGATATGAAGCGGATCGTCAAACAACAGGCCATGATCCTTCAGGCGGACGAAGAGGTGGCTCTTGAGGTGTTGCCAAAGATGCTGAAGAATAAGTCGCGTCGCAAGGAGGTACTGCGCATTGCCGAACAGGTCCTTTCGCTCAGGGGAGACTCCCCGAACAGGGAAGAGGCGGCGATCGCTCAGAAGATTAAAAAGATATTGTCGTAGAAAGATTCGAAGATCCAAACACTTTTTTACGCCGTCATTCGGACCGTTTGCTCTTCTTTGATCCCGATTTTTCTGTAAACTGATCGAAGATGGACTGCAGCGGGTTCAGTTCGGCAAAACCCCGCTGGGCAGTATGGGAAATATCCACCCCCATCTCGAGCCACTTTTTAAACTGATCATCAACCGATCTTTTATAGGTAAGGTAGCTTTTCAGGATCTGCTGAAGGTGTTTCTCAAAAAATTCCACCAACACATTATCGCCATATTGAATGATTATATGCAGAAGCGGTACGGGTAAGAGGATATTCTTCTTCCTGGCCTCCTCCAACACGATCTGGGTCAGAATAAAGGCCGTGACATCCTCCTTGGTTTTGGCGTCGACGACCTCCACCTGCTGACCTGTGCGTATCCGGTCGGCCACTTCGCTCAGCGTCACGTATTTGCTTTGTTCGGTATCGTAGAGACGTCGGTTGGCATATTTTTTTAAAAGAATTTTATCCGTCATCGTTTTCCCGAATGCGATGCATACAGCAGATTAGCATAACGCAACAATATACCTGCTTCTACTATGATAAAAAATTATAAAAAACAAAAGAAAAAAATAATTTATTTAAGATTTCAATAAATTATTTCCAGCCAAAGCACCCTATCAATTGAACCCACAATTTTGTGCAATGCAATAATATGCTTGACAAACCAGGTGCTGAAGCACTATTTTCAGCTATCTTTTTCAATCTATAAAGGAGAACGTAACATGGAATCCATGTGGATGGCAAAACAATTGATCGATTTTCAAAAGACCACTTTTAATAATGCTTATCAGGCCCTGATGATGCTTCAGGATCACACGGAGAAGGTCACGAACACTATGGTCGAACAGGCGAAATGGTTCCCCGAGGAGAGCTTGCGGATCGCCGGCCTCTGGACTGACTTTTATAAAAAGGGGCAGCACGAACTAAAAAATGCCATTGAGGATCATCTGGAACAGATGAGCGAGCAGTTATCACCGAAAGGATAGCTAAAAAGGGGGGATAATGCTGGAAATAAAGGATTCGGTAGCGGTTATCACGGGCGGCAGCGGCGGTATCGGAATGGCTCTCGCCAGATATTGGACGGCCAATGGGGGCAAAGTCGTGCTCGCAGATGTTGCCGAAGAGGCCCTTGAAAACGCAAAGGCCGAACTGGGAGGCGAAACGGTTTCTCTTCTTTGCGATGTGACCAATGAGGAGGATTGCGGCAGGCTCGCAGACACCGCCATCGACCGATTCGGAAAAATCAACCTGGTCGCGCCTTTTGCCGGCATCATCATGGACGGGTTGATGCTGGCCACCTCTAAAAGCAGCGGCAAGGTGGTTAAAAAAATGCCTCTGGAAAGATTTCAGAAGGTGGTTGACATCAACCTTACAGGCGTATTTCTCACCGTCCGGGAATGTGCCGAGCGGATGATCAACAACGGATGCCGCGGCCTGATCTGCATGGTCTCCTCCACCGGTTCTCTGGGGACCGCCGGCCAGATCAACTACGCCTCCACCAAAGCGGCCATGTCGGTGATGCCCAAAGTGATCACTGCCGAATTTTTCAGAAGGGGCATAGCGGACCGGATCCGTTGTGTCGCTGTGGCACCGGGTTATGTGGGAACGGAGATGGTCCGGGGAATGAACCAGAAAGCCCTTGAAAAAATTGTATCGGACGT
>CAZWAE010000065.1:0-15583 GCA_964631805.1 uncultured Desulfobacteraceae bacterium
TTCACGCGTGACCTTCCGCAGATCCGTTCACTTGAATCATTTAAACCGGCTTCTGTCACCCGGATATATTCTTCAGACCGTGTTCTGCTGGACGAACTGTTCGTGGAGAAAAGGGACCCGGTTCCCCTCGAAACAATCCCAGAATACTTGAAAAAAGCGTTGGTGGCAACGGAGGATCGAAACTTTTATACCCACATCGGAGTCGATTTGAAAGGCATCGCCCGCGCCATCGTCAAAGATGTCATGGCGGGTGAATTTGTCGAGGGCGCCAGCACCATTACCCAGCAACTGGCAAAAACGCTGTTTTTAACCCCGAAAAAAACCGTGAAACGAAAGATCAAAGAAGCGATTCTCGCCTTCCAGCTTGAACGGCGCTATACCAAAGACGAGATTCTACGATTATATCTGAACCAGGTCTATTTCGGAAGCGGGGCATACGGTGTGCAATCAGCAGCCCAGATTTTTTTTGAAAAACCGGTCGCCGATCTGGGCCTTGCGGAATGTGCCCTCATCGTGGCGATGCTGAAGGCTCCGTCAAGATACTCGCCCCTTGTCAATCCGGATCTCGCTATCAAAAGACGAAATATTGTCCTGAAGCAGATGCGAAAGACGGGAATAATTTCGGAAGCGGTTATGGGGAAGGCATCGGAACAACCTTTCCTAAGGGGAAATAGGCAAAAGAACCGACGGTTTGCCCCCTATTTCGTGGATTATATCAGGCCCTTCCTCGAAGACCGACTGGGGGCGTCGGCGCTCTACAAAGGGGGGTTAAAGGTGATGACAACCCTCGACGCTTCCCTCCAGAAAGCGGCCGAGGCCGCAGTGGTAAAAGGTTTGTCTGATCTCAAAAAGCGGATGGGGAAAAAGCGCCTGGAGATGGCGGAGCCCCAGTGCGCACTTGTCTGTCTGGAAGTTAAATCCGGTGCGATTCTTGCCTTGGTCGGGGGAAGAGATTACGCGGAAAGTTTATTTAACCGGGCGGCAAACGCCAGAAGGCAACCCGGATCCGCATTCAAACCCTTTATTTATGCTTATGCCATCGAAAAGGGGTTTACCCAGGGCAGTCCGATTCTGGACCTCCCCGTGGCGTACCAGGCAGGAAAAGAGGGTCAAACTTGGCGGCCTGAAAATTTTTCCAGAACTTACAGTGGAGAAATGACATTGAGAAAGGCGCTGGCATATTCCAAGAATATACCGGCAGTCCGGTTGCTGGAAACCCTCGGTCCTGAATCGGTCATCCAATTTGCCCGATCTCTGGGGATCAGGTCCGCACTATTGCCGAATCTTTCCCTGGCGTTGGGAACTTCGGAAACAATTCTTATGGAATTGACATCGGCCTTTTCCGTTTTTCCCAACAATGGGGAAAGGACGGTGCCTTTTGGTGTCAGGCGGATTACGGATCCCCAAGGGAGTGTGGTGACGGATTTAAAACCGCAGAAGACAGTGGTCATGTCCCGCGCCGGGGCTGCCGTGATGGTGGATATGTTAAGGGCTGTCGTGATGGAGGGCACCGGAAAAAAAGCAAAGGCACTCCACCGTCCGGTGGCTGGAAAAACCGGTACCACAAATGACTATAGGGACGCGTTATTTATCGGTTTTTCCCCAACACTTGCCATTGGGGTATGGGTGGGGCAGGACCGGCATGTCACCCTCGGAAAAGGGGAAACCGGGGCCAAGGCTGCGCTGCCCATATGGATCGCGTTTATGAAAGAAGCCTTTAAAAAAAGGCCTTACGTATATTTCGACATTCCGGATGGCGTGGTAAAGGTCAGTATAAACCCGATCACAGGGGAACAGGTTTCCGGGACCGATCCGGAAGCCGTTCCGGCTCTTTTTAAGAAAGGTACCGAACCGGTGGGCTCCGGTGCCTAAAATGCCATCTTTTACGGGTAGTTGACTTATCGGTGTTCCTTGAAGTAAACTACAAAGGTTGCCATCGCAAGTAGGGGTGTTTTTTTAAACTGAAACGATACAATTGCTTTTCCGCATTGGCAAGCCAAACCCGGACGCATCAAACCTAAGACCCGTCGTAACGGATAATATGTATGGCAATGCGATGGGGTGGGAAGATCTTTTAAAACGGGTTTTGATAATTTCGATAAATAGGGATAAAATTCCATGGGATTAATAAAAAGGTATCCGGCAATTGTGACGGGTCTTGGTATTACCATTTTGTTTCTCGGTCTTGTCACGTTGCGTGTGGGGTTTTTGGACACGGTGGAGTTTAAGCTGTACGATACTTTTATGGGTCTGCGGAGTGATCCTGAAAGCCCTACACCGGTAGTGATTGTTGATATTGATGACGATTCCATCGAAAAGCTGGGGAGATGGCCGTGGCCTAGATCATTTATTGCAGCAGGTATTCAGAAAATCAGCGAGGGAAAGCCAAAAGTCATCGGTTTGAACTTTATTCTTAGCGAACCAGAGCAAAGTGCCGGACTTGAAGCGTTGAGAATTTTGGAAGCGCTTTATACCGAAACCGTTTTGCCATTTGCCGGCGACCAGGGGTTGGAATTTCTCCAGGCAATTACGGATGCAGAGGTCCAGTTGGACAACGACGCAGCACTGGCTGCCACGATCCAGAGTGCAGATAACGTGGTTCTGCCAATTTTTTTTAAAAATTCGACCATCGTAGTGGAAGGCGAGGTGACACCCAACGAGGCGTTGATCCCCCATTCCATCAACGCGATTTCCAACGCGGACACTGCTGTAATCCCCACCTCGGATGAACTCATTTTACCGATTCAATCCTTTTTAGACGCGTCGGTGGGAATAGGCCATATCAATCTGGCGTACGATATGGATGGCACCGCCAGGCGCGAACGCCTGCTTTATGGATACGGCGGTTTATACATTCCTTCCTATACATTGAGGCTGGCAGCCATTTTTCTGAATATTCCCCTGAATAAAATACAAGTCGATTTGGGCTCTTCCATAGCATTGGGAATGACTCATATCCCGACAACGGCTTTTTCCGAATTGCTGATCAATTTCAAAGGTCCTCGGGGTTCGTTTAAAAGCTATTCCTATTTTGATTTGCTCAACGATAAAATACCAGCCAGTGTGTTTAAAAATAAATTGGTATTGGTAAGTTCTTCTGCATCCGGCATCATCAATCCGTTGAGTACCCCCACTGACACGACGATGCCACTGGGAGAGTTTTCCGCTCATGCCATTACATCGATCCTGACCCAGCAATACATTCTACAACCGCCATGGAGCAGTATGGCGGAACTGGTAATGACCCTGATCGTCGGGCTTCTGATAACGTTTTTTCTCCCAAGATCTAAAGCCTTGGCTGCCGGTATCGTCTTCTGGGTGCTGCTGATTCTGATGGGGGGCGGATCAGCCTATTCCTTTGTTTCGGAAGGTGTGTGGATACCGATGACCTATCCTCTCCTGCAGCTTATTTTGGGCTACATCGGTGTGGTGAGCATCAAATATCTTGTGACTGAAACATCCAAAGAAAAGGCCGAGGGGGAATCTGCAGAGACCAACCGGATGCTCGGGGTTTCGTTCCAGAGCCAGGGGATGCTGGATATGGCGTTTGACAAATTCAGAAGGGTCCCTGTGGATGATGAGATGAAAGACCTTCTCTACAACCTTGCCCTGGATTATGAACGGAAGCGGCAATTGAACAAAGCGGCAGCCGTCTTTGAATACATTGAAGATAACGATGCCAAATTCAAAGATGTGGCAGACAGAAAATCCAAGCTGATCCAGGTCAGCGAAACCATGGTGTTCGGCGACGGATTTTTAGGTGGCGGCGGGGGGGATGACGGTTTGCTCGGCACAGATACCGGCACTCGCCCGACATTGGGCCGGTATGAAGTGATCAAACAACTCGGCAAGGGGGCCATGGGAATCGTTTATCTTGGAAAGGATCCGCGAATCAACCGGACCACGGCCATCAAGACGTTCCGGTTCTCCGATGATCTCCCCCCCGAAGAGGCCGAAAAGATGAAACAAAAGTTTTTCAGGGAGGCTGAAAGTGCGGGGACACTCTCCCATCCGAACATCGTCACCATTTACGATGCAGGGGATGAACAGGACCTGGCATTTATTGCCATGGAGTTTCTGGAGGGAGAAGACCTGGAAAAATACACCAAAAAAGAAAACCTCTTTGCCATGCGAAAAGTAATCGGCTATATGGCGGATATTGCAGATGCGCTGGGTTATGCCCATGAACGGGGAATCGTTCACCGGGACATCAAGCCGGCGAATATCATGCTGCTGAAATCCGATATCGTAAAAATAACGGATTTCGGAATTGCCAGAATTACCGCTACTTCGCAAACCCAAACCGGTGTGGTCAAGGGAACTCCCTACTATATGTCACCCGAGCAATTTTCGGGGGAAAAAGTGGATGGCCGGTCCGACATATTTTCGCTTGGGACCATGACCTACCAGTTGCTCACCGGGGAATTGCCGTTTTTTGGGGAGAGTCCGCCGGCTCTGATGCACCAGATTATGAACGTCCCCCATCCGGATCCGAGGAAAATCAACCCGAAAATCTTAAAACCTGTCGTTGCCATCCTTAACAAGGCCCTGGAGAAAGATAAAGACAAGCGATATCAGAAAGCTTCCAACATGGCCGCCCATCTTAAGCAACTCGGGAAAAAGATCGATATTGCAATGGCCAAGAAAAAAATACAGCAGCAGGGAGATTAATCGAAATACTTGACTTGTAAACATTTTTTGTGATATCCGGTATATGTTTCGTAGCATCTGGATCCATCTTTAACCGTCTATGTCCAAAACCGATAGAACGTTGATCCGGCAGCACAGCGGGCAGCCGTGATCCTATCAGAGGTTCGGAACGCAGATAATGGTTGATATTGAATCGGCTGGCATCACCGACGTTGGTAAGAAGCGGGAAGGCAACGAAGATTCGCTGTTCCTTGATAATGAGCAGCATCTTTATGTCGTTGCGGACGGCATGGGCGGGCATCAAGCCGGAGAAGTCGCCAGTGCACTGGTGGTAGAAACCATCCAGGACTACATGAAGCGGTTTCTGAAGGACGATGAAGCGGAAGAAATGGCTGACGAGGATGAAAGCCTTTCCAAAGAAGCCAACCGGTTGCTCGCCGGTATCCGACTGGCCAATAGTGCGGTCTATGACATTTCAAAAAGCAGCGACTCCTACCACGGCATGGGATCTACCGTCGCTGCCGCATATTTCACGGATGATTCCGTTATCGTGGCCAATGTGGGTGACAGTCCTGTCTATCTGATCCACGATGGAAATATCGAGCTTCTTTCCGTTATCCATAACGTCATCACGGAACAGATGGCCATCAACCCGGAAGCTGCCAAGACCATCGGTCTGTCCTACCGGCACATGCTGACCCGGGGGATGGGTATCGAAGAGACGGTTGAACCCGATGTGACCGAGATTCAGTTTTTCAAAGACGATATGCTGGTCATCTGCTCGGACGGACTCACCGATAATGTGGATCCAGAAGAGATCCTCGATGTGATCATGAGGGAACCACCTGAAAAAGCTTGCCAGACGCTGGTAGATCTGTCAAACGACCGAAGGGGACACGACAATATCACCGTCATTGCGCTGAAAGTAAAATCTACTCAGGATGGAAAAGGCGGAATTTTGGGTTGGATTAAAAAACTCTTGTTTCCATTTAAAAAGTAACCACAATAGAAGAGGTCTTGAGATGCCGACGTTGACGCTTAAATTCAAAGACAATGTCCTCGGGGAATATGAATTAGGGGAGGGAAAATCTCTGACCATCGGGAGGAAGGAGAGCAACGAAATTTCCATAGAGAACTTGGCGGTCTCAGGGCATCACGCCAAAATCGATTCCGTAGGCGAAGGGTTCCTGTTGACGGATCTTCAGAGCAAAAACGGTTCTTTTGTAAACAAGCAACTGGTCTCCTCCCATTGGCTTAAAAACGGCGATACCATCGTTATCGGCAAACATTCGCTGGTATTCAGCTATGGTGCGGGTGAGGAAAAACCGGATGAAGCCGCCGGCGGGATGGATCAGACGATGGTGATGGATACAGACAAGTATCGTGAGATGCTGGATCAGGCCATAAAAACCCCTGCCGGGGACGAAGCGCCGCCGGTTGCAAAGCAGAAAACCGGTGTTCTTTCCTATCTGGCAGGTGGCGAGGGTGAAGTGGAGCTAAAGAAAAAGCTTACCAAGATCGGGAAAAATTCTTCGTCCGATATCGTGGTCGGTGGGCTGATGATGGGCCAGACCGCGTTAACCATCAGTCAAAGGCCCAACGGGTATTCCCTCAGTTTTGTTGAGGGAATGACCAAACCCAAAGTCAACGGTCAGGTGATCAAAGAATCGGTGATGCTGAAGGAATTTGATAATATTGAGATCGGATCTGTTAAAATGCAGTTTTTTTTCAAGTAAACCCCGGTTTGCAGCCTGACGATACCGGTGTTGTATAACAAGCGACACACTGAAAATAGAAAAAGGGAGCTTCGGCTCCCTTTTTGTATATACGATTCAGGTATAGATAAGGTTCAGGGGGAGGGGAGGAAATGTTGGAACCCCCGGCTTCGGGAGAAGATGCTGGCCGGTAACCGCGAGCCAGTTGAGATCCGGTTTCAAGTCCCTCAATTTACCATCATCCGGTGGCCGGGCCTGATCCGTGTATCCGTAGGTTGCCTGGAAAATGCATATGTTCCGCTTTCGGTATCGGGCAACCACATAGTTCTTTTTGAAAGTACTGGGAGAGATTTGATAATTTTCGGCTATCCGGTTGCTCTCCTCTTCTTTAAATTTCATTAACACCGACTTCGAAACACCTCTTTCCGAAATTCTGATCAATGCCCTGGATTCACTGCTGCTGGCATATACGGTCCCTAGGCAGCAAAATCTTTTAAAATACTGTGCTGCGACTATAGCCGCTGTGCGACGTCCCCCTACGGTTACCGGGTTCCCATAGTATTCAAAGAATTTTTTCTGCAAATCTTCTGCATATTTATCACCTTTTTCATAAAGGTCTTTCGAAACATAGCGGAGGCTCCCGGCCAGATCTTCTGCCGCATCCGAAATGGGCCAGTCTACTCGAACATGAAAATGGGTGAGACTGTAGCAGTCTTTTTTCACGGTAGACGGGTCCCGCTGGATGAGCAGGGCGTAATCGACGGGCAGCAATTTTTCCAGGAAATTATAAAAATGTACGGACTCCAGAAGTTTCTGACTTCTGTCGAACTTATCCGATAGTGTTAGCGATCCGGTATTGAGAAGATTGGTTTTGGTCGTCTTGTTGACGTCGAGGAACCGGATATATTTTTTATTTTCAGGAGGAAGCGTGTCTTCAAGAAAGATGAGCAAAAAAGTGTTCTGGCATTCGTATTCTTTCAGTGGGATCCTGGCACGGGGTTTTAACTCTCTTTTTTCCACCCAGGGATAGCGCTGCTTTTTGGCTGAAAACCGGTTAAAAGAATCACAAAGCGCGTATTGCATCATGAATTGATCCAGATCATCCCGCAGCATCTCGTAATAAGATCTTTTCAGCCGGTCAGCCTGGCTTAGCTCTTCTCTGAATTTCCAAAAAGTCACACCTTTTCTCCAGTGCCATGGTAAAGTACTTGTTTTATAGCATTATAGATAAGTAGAGTCAAATATGATTGCTTCTGAATCGGGAAAGGAGCCTTTTTTCCCGGGTGGACGCTACTTTTCGCTTAACCGGTCCGTCCATCGATAGAAGGTTTCCTTGTACCGATAGACCAGCAACAGCAGGGCTGTACAGATCAGGAAGATCACCGCCAGCTCTTCGTACATCCGTTCATACAGCGCCGCGCCTTGCAGGCTGAGCATCAGTGTTCCCGGCATCCGGCCGATGGCAGAAATGACAACCAATATCCGGATGGGAATTCGACTCATCCCAAGAAAAAGGCAGAAATAATCCTTTGGAAACCCGGGAATGATGAACAACAGCAAAACGAGGATCAAACCTTTACGACGGAGCAGCGCGTCGAACCGTTCAAGGTGGTGAGGAGGGATTCGTCGGCGGATAAACCGCCGCCCCATTATTCGGCCGATGCCAAGGTTGATCCATGAACCGATGGTCAGACCGATGGTGGAATATAAAAACCCCCGGAGCGTTCCGAAAAGGTACCCTCCTATAAATCCACTGATTTCACCGGGGACCGGCGCCAGAAGCACCTGTAATATCTGGATCAGGATAAACACCAGAGGTGCGGCATTTCCATAGGCGGCAAGCAGCTGTTTGAGCTGGTTTCGATCCGTAAGGGTTTGCCAGTATTGGAGAAGGCCATCTAAAAACGAAGGCCAGCTGAGCAATCCCGCCACTACCAGGACCAGGCCAGCTACTACCCAAAAGGTTGCAGTTCTGCTTATGGATGCTGGAATCCGCTGTGTCATGGATTACACTGTAGGGTTCCGAAAACTGAGCGACGTACAAAAAAACGGCGTCAAGCGGGTGAGTGCGCAAACAATTTAAAGGTGCTTCAATCTTCGGATTGCCGGAGTGCAGCGACGGCCGGGAGCGGCCTGCCCTCGAGCAGGGTCAAAAACGCACCGCCACCGGTTGAGAGATATCCGATCCCGTCGATCCGTCCAGATCGATGCACCGCTGCATCCGTGTCACCCCCTCCCACCATGGAGAGTGCCGGACTGTCGGCCACACTCCGGGCCATCTTCAATGTTCCCCTGCTGAATGCTTCGATTTCAAACACGCCCATGGGGCCGTTCCAGATGATGGTTCCGGCATCTTGAAGCACCCCATCATAGAGTTCCGATGTCGCCGGTCCGATATCCAATACCATTTTATCGGTTGGAATCTTTTCTATCTGGACGTTGCAGCCTTCTGCATCCGGAGACAATCGGCCGGCCACCACCGCATCTACCGGCAGATAAATCTTGGTTTTTCTTCTTTCGGCCTCCGCCATGACAGTTCCTGCTTTTTCCAGCATCTCGTCTTCCACCCGGGAAAGACCAACGTCGCAACCCATTTTTTTCAAGAACGTGTTGGCCATTGCACCCCCGATGATGATGGTATCCACGTGCTGGATCAGGTTCTCAAGGGCCGCCAGTTTGGAGGACACTTTAGCCCCGCCAACGACTGCGACAAGCGGACGTCTCGGATCTGCCATCGCTTTTTTGAAATAATCAATTTCCCGGGTCAGTAGAAATCCGGCGCCGCATGTGGATACATGGCGTGTAATCGCTTCAACGGAAGCATTGGCGCGATGAGAAACGGCAAATGCGTCGTTGATGTAGACATTGCATAGGTCTGCAAGTGCTTTTGCAAACAGGTCGTCATTTGCCTGTTCGCCTGGATGAAACCTCAGATTTTCAAGCAAAAGAATCCCACCGGCCGCCATCCGGTCCACCATTGCTTGTACTTCCGATCCTGTGCAGTCGGGCGCCATGTCGATATTCATCATTAAAAGCCGCTCCAGGTGCCGGGCAACCGGAAAAAGGCTGAACCGGTCGACCTTTTTACCCTGCGGACGCCCCAAGTGCGAGGCAACGATAATTCGGGCTCCTTGTTGCGACGCATATTCCAGGGTTGGCAGCACCGCCCGGATCCTCGTATCATCTGAGATCTCCATGTCATCGTTCAACGGCACATTAAAATCCACTCGGATAAACACCTTTTTGCCGGATATGTCTATCTCCCGGATACTCCTCATAACCGACCCCTCCCTTTTATCACCTTTTTTCGGACTTCAGTTTCCGATGGAGTTTTTTTTTCCGTGACCACCTTTCCCAAAACCCGACAACCCCCGAACGGTAAGCACGGTTCAAAGCCTCCTGCTTGACTTTTGTGCCATCGGCGCTCTGCATGGCAGCTCTTAAACACTCGGTTTTGTCCAAACAGAACTGGCAGGATTCCGGAGTTTCCCTGAGACCGTCTTTTCCCATAGGGAACACATTGTCGAGCTTCCCGTAGCAATAGGGATGTTCTTTGCTTTTCTTTCGGATTTTCTGAGAATTATCCATCATCGTTTATGCAAAGGCTTCGTACTTTTGGCGCATCCGTGTGATGTACCCCTCATCGGCAAAACTGAAGTATCCGCCATCCCCCATGATCAGATGCTCGTGTACCGTAATCCCGACTACAGCGCAAGCCAATACCAGTTTTTCGGTAATGGCGATATCCTCGCCAGAGGGTGCGGGATCACCCGATGGGTGATTGTGTGCAAATATGACGGCGGCGGCGCGGTGAGACAAGGCGGCACCGATGACTTCCCTCGGGTAAACGGCACTGGCCGTCAGAGTGCCGGTGAACAAGGTTTCCGTCGCCATCACCCGGTTTTTCGCATCCAGGAAAAGCGCTTCGAAACACTCGATTGTTTTATCCCGGATGCGATGTTTTAAAAAATCAAAAAGCTCACGGGAGTTGCTGAGAGGGTTTGTTTTGTAAATACGTTTTTCCACATATCGGTCCGCTACGGCCTTGGCCAGTTTGATACCCAAAAGGTTGGTGGGACCAATTCCTTTTATCCGGGTGAGTTCATCGGTTGAGGCTTCAAGAACGCCCTGGAAAGTTTTAAACTGTTTCAGTGCGGATTTGGCAGCGTCTTTGCAGTCTTTTCGCGGGGTGGCAAGGGTCAGCAGCAGTTCAAGGACTTCATAATCGTGAAATCCGGTAAGGCCAGACCGGAGGAATTTTTCGCGGAGTCTCGCCCTGTGCCCCTCGCTTTTATGGGAGGGTTTTGGTTTCAACCGGTCAGTATTCATCCAGTTCCTGTTTGAGATCCCGCGTCATCAAATTGTGAACCGCCGCTTTGGGAGAGATCTCTTCATAGAGGATACGATAAATCTCTTTACAAATGGGCATCTCTACGCCGAGTTTTCGGGAGAGATTGAAAACGGATTTCGAGGTTTTGACACCCTCTGCCACCATCCGCATCTCCTCCAGAATCGCGGTCAGGGTCAACCCCTTGCCAATCTTCTTTCCTACGGTGTGATTGCGACTTAAGGTTCCGGTGCAGGTCAGTATGAGATCACCCATACCGGCAAGACCGGTAAACGTCCGCGGATTTGCGCCGAGTTTCAGTCCAAGCCGGCGGATTTCGGTCTGTCCGCGGGTGATCAGGGCAGCACGGGTGTTCAAGCCGAGATTCAGGCCGTCGATGATACCGGCGGCGATGGCGATCACATTTTTTACAGCACCGCCCAATTCCACGCCGGTGATGTCGTCGCTGGTGTAGACCCTGAAATATGGCGTGGAAAAAACCTCCTGAACCGCCACCGCCGTCTCTTTTTTTGTGGCGGCGGCCGTTACGGCGGTTGGGACCTTGTCGGCGACCTCTCTCGCAAAGCTTGGCCCGGAAAGGACCGCAACACGATGGGGGGGTAGTGCCGGCAGCCGCTCTTTCAAAACGCCGGACATGGTCAAATGGGTGACATTTTCAATACCCTTGGAAGCAGATACCACGATGGTGTCGGCGGAGATATGACCCACCAGTTTATCAGCGGTTTCCCGCACCAGATGCGATGGCACCACAATCAGTATAAGATCTTTTCCGGATACCACGCGGGTGATATCGTTGGTCGGCCGCAAGTTTCGAGACAGTGTGACGCCCGGAAGAAATACTGTGTTTTCTCCGGCATCACGTATCTGCTGTTTTACTTCCGGTTCAAACACCCAAAGATCGATGGGGTATCCTTTATTTCCCAGAAGATTGGCGAGAGCCGTTCCCCAGCTGCCTGCCCCGACAACACCTATTTTCATGTTATCAGATCTCAATAGATTCCCCGTTCTTTTCGTCGTCATTTTCTTTTTCCGCCAACCTTGCCGCACCGATAACGTGCTCCTCCGGTCCCATTCCCATCAATTTGACCCCTTGGGTGTTCCGGCTGATGACGGAGATGCCCCTTATCGGCATCCGGATCAACTTACCGCTGTCCGTTACCAGCATCAGATCGTCGTCCTCTTCAACCAGCAGGATGGCAACGACGTGGCCGTTCCGCTCACTGGTTTTGATGGTGATGACGCCCATACCACCCCGTTTCTGGACAGGATACTCGTCGATGGATGTTCTTTTCCCGTATCCGTTTTCTGTTGCGGTAAACAACGTTTGCCCGTGGCTCAGAACTTCCATTCCCACAATTCCGTCGCCGGAGGCCAGATTCATTCCCTTCACGCCCCGGGTGACACGGCCGGTTGACCGAACGTCCGACTCGTGAAACCGGATCGATTTCCCCATCGCGGAACCCAGAAATACATTCATGGTGCCGTCGGTAATCCTGGCGGCTATCAGTTCATCTCCCGGTGTCAGGTTAAGAGCGATGATACCGATGGACATGGGACGGCTGTAAGCCATCAGATCGGTTTTTTTGACGATCCCGTTTCGTGTGGCCATGAGGATGAAAAAACCCGGCTCGAAGGTTGAAACCTCCAGGATGGCGGTAAGCTTTTCCGCTTCCGCCAGATCGAGGAGATTTACAATGGCCTTGCCCCGGCCCGTCCGACCGGACTTGGGGATTTCAAACACCCTGCGCCAGTAGACTTTCCCAAGGTTTGTAAAGAAAAGAAAGGTATCGTGGGTCGAGGCGACGAACAGATGTTCCACAAAATCCTCATCACGCGTACCCATGGCGGTTTTTCCCTTTCCACCGCGATGCTGGCTGTTGTACAGGGTGATTGGGTTCCTTTTAATGTACCCTCCCTTGGAAATGGTGATGACCATGTCTTCTTCGGCAATCATGTCTTCGAGGGTGATCTCACCGGTGGATTCGATGATTTCCGTTTTCCTCTCGTCGGAAAACTCCTGTTCGATATCGGAAAGCTCCTCTTTTATCATGGTGAGCACCAACTGTTCGCTGGCCAAGATTTCCCTGTATCTGGCAATATCCCTTAAAACCGTTTCATATTCTTCAACGATTTTCATCCGCTCGAGACCGGTGAGGCGCTGCAGCCGCATATCCAGAATCGCCTGGGCCTGAATGGCAGTTAAACTGAAGTGTTCCATGAGCCCCGCTTTTGCTTCAGACGGGGATCCGGACTGCCGGATCAGTGCCACCACATCATCCAGATGGTCAAGGGCAATTTTTAAACCTTCGAGAATATGGGCGCGCGCTTCCGCTTTTCCCAGTTCATAACGGGTTCGCCGAACGATGATCTCTTTTCGGTGCAGGATAAAATGGTCCAGGATTTCCCGCAAGGTCATTAGTTCCGGCCGGCCGTTTACCACGGCGAGGAATATAATGCCGAAACTGTTTTCCATCTGGGTATGCTTGTACAGCTGGTTGATGATGACTTCTGCAATGTGGTCTCTTTTCAGCCCGATGACCACGCGCATACCTTGCCGATCCGATTCGTCCCGTACAAACTTGATCCCTTCAATCTGTTTGTGCTTGATCAGACCGGCCACCTTTTCGATCAACCGGGCCTTGTTCACCTGGTAGGGAATCTCGGAAACGATGATGGATTCCTGCCGGTTTTGTTTGTCGGTTTCTACAGAAACCCTTGCCCGCACTCGAATAATTCCCCTGCCCGTCGTATAGGCGTCGTAAATCCCCTTCCGGCCGTGAATGATCCCGGCTGTCGGGAAATCGGGCCCCGGCACCAGTTGAATCAATTCATCGGCGGTAATGGAAGGGTTATCGATTATCGCTTTGATGGCGGACGTGATTTCGGCCAGGTTGTGCGGGGGGATGTTGGTTGCCATGCCCACGGCAATTCCCGATGACCCATTTACCAAAAGCGTTGGGAGCTTGGCGGGCAGGACCGACGGTTCGGTCATGGATTCATCATAGTTGGGGAGCCAGTCGACGGTTTCCTTGTCCAGGTCCTCTAACACCTGTTGGGCTAATCGCGTCATTCTGATTTCAGTGTAACGCATGGCTGCCGGAGGATCGCCGTCTATGGAACCAAAGTTGCCCTGGCCATCCACCAGGGGATATCTTAGTGAAAAATCCTGAGCCATTCGGACGATGGCATCGTACACGGCGCTATCTCCGTGAGGGTGATATTTGCCGATCACATCTCCGACAATACGTGCCGATTTTTTATAGGGTTTATTCCAATCGTTTTTCAGTTCCCGCATGGCAAACAGGATGCGCCGGTGGACCGGTTTTAAACCGTCTCTGACGTCCGGAAGGGCTCTGCCGATGATCACGCTCATGGCATAATCGAGGTAGGATTTTTTCATCTCGCTCTCGATACTGATGCCTGGAATTTTTTCCATATCCATTATTGTGGTTCCATTCTATTATTGAGCCGAATCAATGCCGACTACGGGTTAAGATTTGTACCATTTCACCTCTCAGCGGGGTCCACCAGACGCTGATAGCTGGCATGGTAAATATCAGACAACGTAAGAAAAGCCGTCACCACGAGGGGACCGTAAATAATACCCAATATACCGAAAAGTTTCAAGCCGCCGATAATGGCCAGGAAAACGATGAGGGTGTGCATTTGAACCCGTTTTCCCACGATCCTGGGCTTGAAAAAGTATTCGACCCCGCCGGAAAGCAAACCATAGAAAACGATGAAAAATATCCCCGATCCGATTCGTCCGGACAGGAAAAGGTACCCGGCGGCCGGGATAAATACCACACCGATTCCGATGATGGGCAAAAACGCAAGCAGCCCCATGATCACGCCCCACAGGAATGCGGAATCAAAACCGAAAAGATAAAACACCAATCCCCCTGCCACCCCCTGCATGATACCGCATATCCCGTTGCCGATGAGGATGGCGCCGGCCATATCGCTGAATTTTTCGATCAGTTTGCCATCCTGATCGTCCGGTAGCGGAGAGAGGTCAAATAAAAAGCTGACCAATCGGTGCCCGTCGATCAAGAGATAATAGATGACCAGCAGCATCAGAAAAAAATAGACAAAAAAGTTCAACACGTTGGATGCAATGGCGTTGGCTTGCTCCCACAGGTAGAACCCCACAGCCTTTCCCGCCTCCGACACAGCGTTTTGTAGTTGGTCGCCGGTCAGCTCGATATTCGCATAAGCGGCCAGCCGGTTCACCCGGTCCAACGCTGCACTGCTTTCAATCAGTGTGCTCACCTGGTCGCTTAAAACGGCACTTTTTCCCATCTGGTACAGCCCTCGGGCCTCCTGGGCCAGTATCCCCACAAACAGCGTGATGGGGACAAAGAGAATGAGAAAAACAAGAAAACAGGTGGCCAAAGAAGCCGTATGCGGCGACAGCTTGCGATTGAAAAAACGGTAAACGGGCCTGAACATGCCCGTGACCACCGATGCAATGACGATGACGGACAGAAACGGCCACAACAACCAACCCAACACCACAAAGGAAATCAGGAATATTACCAGGAAAAACCACAGCATCATATTCTGTTGGGTCTTGTTTCCCATAAAGCCTCCGATCACCGGGAAATGAATCACGCTGAAAGCTATTGCCGCTTTTAAGGAGGGTGGAGTCTGATATAAGGTCCGGGAACCGCCGCGACTGGATGGCGGCGCTCCCCGGAGTGCTGTCGAAAGGCGTCAAAAATGATGACAGGTGGGGGCGTTACCTGCTGACGAAAGCCCCAGCAGTGCACAGAAGAAGGAATTCATAAATACCGACTACCGGATAACTGTGAAACAGATGGTATATGATGCCGCCACCGATGATCCCCGGTACGGCACAGAAAACCAG
>CAZWAE010000065.1:15683-17543 GCA_964631805.1 uncultured Desulfobacteraceae bacterium
CGTTTCATCTGATGCATGGCGGTGACCATTTGCCTGGCACCGGTACAACCGATGGGATGTCCCAGTGAAATCCCGCTGCCCAGTTCATTGGGGCGGTCGTTTTCAAGACCCAGTTCCCTCAGACACCCGATGGCCTGTGCGGCAAATGCTTCATTCAGTTCGATCATTTCGATGTCGTCAAGGGACATTTGAGTGTTCCGGAGCGCTTTCCGGATAGCCGGAACCGGTCCGAGCCCCATATATGCGGGGTCAAGGCCCCCCGATGCGAAACCTTTGATTTTCAGGTAGGGATCCAATCCGAGTTCTTTGGCCTTTTCGCCACTCATCATCAGGACCGCTGCGGCGGCATCGTTGATCCCCGATGCATTTCCAGCGGTGACGGTACCGTCCTTTTTGAAGGCGGGCCTCAGTTTTGCCATTTTCTCTACGGTCGTGTCCATGGGGCGTTCGTCGGTGTCGAAAAGGATTTCGCCCTTTCGCGATTTGATCATTACCGGCACGATCTCCTCTTTGAAAATCCCCTCGTTGATGGCCCGTTTTGCACGCTGGTGGCTCAAAACACCCAATTCGTCCTGTTCCGTCCGTCCGATATCGTACATTTCCGCAATATTTTCAGCCGTCAATCCCATATGATATCCGTAGAAAATTTCGTATAGCCCGTCGAATACCATCAAGTCGTAAACGTCTCCGATCCCGGTCAGTTCCATCCGATGGCCCCACCTTGCCTTCGGCAGCGCCAGAGGAACCTGGCTCATGTTTTCCTGCCCGCCGGCCACAATGACCTCCGCCTGTCCGCTCATGATCGATGCGGCACCAAGGGCGATGGCCTTCAGTCCGGAACCGCAGACCTTGTTGATGGTCAGAGCAGGCGTCTCCTTGGGTATCCCGGCACGTACGGTGGACTGACGGGCGGTGTTCTGCCCCAAACCGGCCTGCAGAACGTTGCCCATAATCACCTCATCGATGGTGAGCGGCATGGCGGTATCATCCCAGACATAGGACTCTTTTTCGGGGTCGGCCAGACCCTGATCCTTCAGTGTGTCCGGCCCATCCGCCTTCATCTCGTTGCTGGGAACCGGACGGACGTTTGCGCGAACCAGGGCATCTTTTATGGCAAGGGAACCCAGGTCAATGGCGGAAACGGTTTTTAGCGCCCCACCGAAATTGCCGATAGCGGTTCTCGACCCGCTGACCACCACCACTTCTTTCATCTTTTATCCTCCCGTACACGCACTGGTTGATTTTGGCACTCGGAAACTTTATGATTCAGAAACGTTTCGATAGCCCGGTCCTTTCCGGGTTCGGTTTAAAAAAATTCAAATAGCATGATAATGTCTTTCGGGTCAATGGGAGAGCATGTGTGCCTGATTCTTTTTTCCTATGAAAATCATTCCCGTTACCGTTTGGTCCTGGCGGCCAACAGGGATGAATTTTACGACCGTCCGACGCGTGAAATGGCATTTTGGGAAAACCACCCCGAAGTTTTAGGCGGTCTGGACCTTCAATGCGGCGGGACCTGGATGGGCATAACCCGCGAGGGGCGTCTGGCCGCCCTGACCAATTACCGGGACCCTTCCTCCGTCAAGCAGGATGCCCCCACAAGAGGGATGCTGGTCTCCGATTTCCTCACCGGGACCGATCCGCCGAAGGTATATCTTGAAAACCTTGGGGTTAATGCGGAAAGATACAATGGGTTTAACCTTATGGTGGGGGATTGTAATGGATTATATCACTATTCCAATCGGTCAGGGGGTATCCATCCCGTCGGCAGGGGTACTTTCGGGTTGAGCAACCATCTTTTGAATACACCGTGGCCGAAAGTTGAAAAGGGGCGGCGGCGGTTGGCGGCCCTGCTGGCAG